>JAJZVR010000067.1 GCA_021847065.1 Planctomycetota bacterium
GGTTCACCCATAATCACGTTAAACTGATATTGCTTTAACCGCCGGTAGACCTCCAGCGGGTCAACTTTGCCAAACGCCATGCAAAAAGCATTCGCTGCCATCAGGGCGTTATGCACCAACATGCCCGGAATCCACATGGAAAAATCAAACGCGTTGGCCACGCGGTCCGTTCGATCCAGGCCCATAAGTTGCAAGCCCGCCGCGTCAATTTTCGCGATTTGTGCAAGTTCTTTGTGATTGTAATAAATCTGTTTGTTTTTTCCGCTGGTACCGGACGATTCAAATACAATATTCGGATTTTGGCATACAAACGCTTTCGGATCCGAAACAATATCTTCCGGCATGGTGTAAAAATCACCAAGATCAGCCGGGGTATGAACCATGCGCGGATCAATGCCCCGTTCACGAAATGCTTTGCGATAAAATTCGCTGTGTCGGCCAACGTATCGAACAACCTGTCGGAAGCGCTGCGCGCGAAGTTTCCCAATGGCCCACTGCGGTGATAGCTGATATATCTTCGCCACGGCCGTCGGGCTGAGCTGATCCGCAAAATAATCTACCGGATTCAATTTAAAGTCCTATCCTTCCAAGTTGCCGTTCGCCACAATTAAGGGGCTGGGGCACCCGCTGTTTACCGCACAGATTTCATCGCTCGGTCGATGGCCTGCGTTGTAAATTCCATATCCTCAGCGCTGTGCGCAGCGCTGACAAACCAGCAGGCCGATCCCGAACTATTCACATGCACGCCCTGCATCAGAAGCGAATGGCGAAATGCGGCATAGCGCTGGGTGTTGACTTTCAACAGATCGCGATAATGCTGCAACGGTTGGCCATCCTCGTTAAAAACAACTTGAAACATGCTGCCAACGCCCTGTACCACGCATGCAACGCCCGCATCATTGGCGGCACGGCGAATTGCTTCCATACAGGTCTGTCCGTGGCTGTGAATATTTTCCAGCATGCCCGGCTCATTTAATTTGCGCAGTGTATACAGTGCCGCTGCGGAACACAAAGGATTGCCGTTATATGTTCCGCCATGTTTGACAATATTCGCCCCCACCTGTTCCATGATCTCCCGGCGACCCGCAAAGGCGCTGATGGGAAACCCGCCGCCAACGGCCTTACTGAAGATGTTCAAATCAGGCGTTACCCCGAAATATTCCGCCGCTCCGCCGCGCGTTAGTCGAAAGCCCGTGACGATTTCATCATAGATCAGAAGAATTCCGCGTTTATCACATTGCTCCCGCAGCCAGGACAGCAGTCCCGCTTCCGGCATAATGCAGGCATTGTTGGCGACAATCGGTTCTAAAATTATGGCGGCCAATTCTGTGCCATGTTCATTGAGCAGATGCTCAATGAGTTGCTTATGATTCCACGGGGCAATAATTACATCTTCGCTGACGCCTCCGGGAATGCCCCGCGAATGGGGGCTGCTGTGCGGATGGTCCAGCGGGCCGGCATCACCGGATGTCGGCCGATTGCTGATTGCCAGTACATCCACCCAGCCGTGATAATGCCCTTCAAATTTCAAAATTCGATTGCGGCCGGTAAACCCGCGCGCCGCACGAATGGCCCCGCTGATGGCTTCCGAACCCGAATTGGCATAGCGCACCAGTTCCGCGCCTGGGACCATCGAACAAATTTGCTCTGCCAACTCCACCTCCACCGTATTGCACGTGCCAAACATCGTGCCCCGGTCGAGTTGTTGCCGCACCGTCGCCACAAGGCCCCCGTCGGCATGACCAAGAATTGCGCTGCCATAGCTAAGCAGATAATCAATGAATTCATGATCATCAACATCCCAGACGTGCGATTTTTCTCCCCGCGCAATATACAGCGGATATGGCAACGGACCGGTCGTGGACGCTCGGGCCGAGCTGCTGATGCCTCCCGCCAACACCTTCTTGGCGCGGGCAAACCATTGCTGGGATTGGCTTGTGGCGTGAAGATCCGTCAAGCCCAGATGATGTACCATTGTTTGCGTCATACTCTATTTTACCGGTAAACTTGTCCAATGTATTGCACACAGCGCAAAAGTCAGCGCCGCTTCATGCACAGCTTTAATTTCCACATATTCATCCACGCCGTGCGCCTGCACCAGACTGCCGGGACCCCATATCAGCGTTGGCGTTTGATCCATACCCCATCGCAAACCTGCTTCACAACCCGCGTTGAATCCTGCCCAGCGAACGGAGGGCGATGCCAAACCGGCGGAACGCATGGCATTCACAGCGCTTTGTGCCAGGGGATGCTGTGCGGAAAGTTCGTGGCCACCATATTCTTCGGAAAACTCTATTTCCAGTTTACACCCATCCCCATTGCCCTTTTGATGCAAATCCATCAGCCGATCCTGAAAGCGCTTTTTCCAATCCATCAGATCGTCCGCCGGTAGAAGTTCCAGATACCCCTGACATGTGGCCAAATCACAGGTGGCACCCTGCCAATTGGCTGCTTCCATGCGATCCACCGTAATGGGCCGCATAATCGGATAGTCCGCAAATAACACATTGGGGCTTGGCGTGGCAAATTCCCTCTCCATAAGTTCGAGCTTTTCCAGAACCGCCCGCATGGCGATGATGGCGTCCTTTCCCAGCCATTTGACCGTTCCATGTACCGCATGACCATGCACCCGAATGACAAAACGTACTCCGCCACGCGACGCCAACCGGGGTTGGCCTTCAGTGGGTTCCAGTACAATTAATCCGTTCGGATGATAACCGCGCGCATGGCTCGTCAGCGTGCCTAATCCAACGCAATCTTCTTCTCCGGGAACTATTTCCACCATCACATCGCCCGGCAAACCGCGGGGATACGCCTTTTTCATCGCCACCAGCGCTGCCAGCGCGCTGGCCAGTGGGCCTTTCACATCGCACGCGCCGCGACCATATATCCACCCATCGGAAATTTCTCCGGACCACGGGCCATGCGTCCACCGGGCTGGATCACCCGGCGCAATGACATCGCTGTGGGCATTAAACATCAGGCTCGGCCCCATCCCGCGCCCTGGTAATTGAATGACCAATGTCGGACGGCCAATCAGTGGAATGTGTGGCAACGCTGCTTGCGGGTATGCCTGGAGCTGGCTTTCGGATGATTCAAAAAGATCTGTTTCAAAGCCATTTTGCACGGCCCATTGCGCCAGAAACATCACCAACTCGCGTTCCTTGCCGCTGGTGGATGGAATTTGCAACAACTCGGCCAGCAAATGTTCAGTGTCCTGATGATGCTCGTTCAGAAGCGTTTGCACCTCGCCTTGCGCACCCGGCGATGCTGAAGTGGACGGTGCGGGGTTTATCGAGGTGATTCCTGACATAAGGCTCGCATTCTTTCAGGCCGGTCAAACACCGATCAAACCGCTGCAACCTGCGATGTCCACGCCCGGTTCATGATCGCGACAATTTCGTGCAGACTGGCATAAGGGATATAGGCATGTTGTTGGGTTGCCAATTCATTTGCCAACACGCCCTTGGCAAACACCACATCCGCTTGCCGCGCCGGACAGACATCACTGCGGCCATCACCAATATAAACGGTTTTCCGCTGCCCTATCCGCAGATTCTTGGCGCTGCTGCACTTGCAATGTGCCGCCGCGGATAAGCAAAATTCCTGGCGGTGGGGACAGACCAGATGGAGTTGCTGATTCCGTCGGGCAATGCGATTGGCTCGAATTTCAATGTCTCCCGCGTTGAAGCGACTAAGAATACGGCGGATGAATTTTTCAATGCCGTCACTGAGAATCGCAAATGGGACATGATTCTGCCGGAGCAATTCAATCAGTGGAATAAATCCCCCGTCAATTTCCACTTGATCAACAAATGCGTAAAGATCATCATCCGAAACATCCAAAAGCGAAAATTCTTCGCGTAAACAGGCTTCCGAGCCGATTAAGCCCGCTTTCCACCGCTCTTCGACGAGTTTCCATGATTCATTACGCGAAAATCTGTTCACTAATTCATCTAACACGTCTTGGCGGGAAATAGTCCCGTCAAAATCAAACCACACCTGCATAGCTTGAGATTCAGGCAAATTCACGTTTTTCACTCTGAAGATTCCTCGTCAAAACAATTCTAGCGTTCAAGCCCCGGCGGACATTATTTTGCCACCGAGACTTCTAAAAAGACCAGCCTTAACTCTTCTACAAACCGGGACTTAGCCCAATTTGTCCTGCGCGTTCCCGAAACTATCCATAGTTTAGGGCAGAAGGGGGGGGATTATCAACCCCATGAGCCTGTTCAGGTAATGGGTTTAGGAGATTGTCGGGGGGGAATTGTTTTTGACTGGCCGTGCGGTGTGGTATAATGAGAAACGTTCGAAATGGGTGTTGAGAGGCTTTATCAGCGCCGCCAGGATTACGTTGGGCAGTAAAACCCGGTTGTTGGTGGGGCAAATTTAAAAATCATGGTTGTCTGGTGTGTTTGCGAGAGTAATCTGTGGGACCACGTTTATCAGTTTGTATACCAACGCATAATCGCGCAGATTTGCTGCGGCGGACGCTACGGAGCCTTGCCGCCATACAACCGTGTCCGGGCGTGGCATGGGAAATCATTGTGGTTGCCAATTGCTGCGAAGATGATACGTTGCGCGTTGTAAAAAATATTGCCCCAGAAATACGAGTGCCATTGGTGCTCCTGGAAGAAATGGAAAAGGGCGTGGTGGCAGCGCGAAACCGGGCGGTACGACAGGCAAGCGGGGAGATTATCGCATTTTTGGATGATGATGTGCAGGTAAGCCCCCTGTGGCTTCGTGAACTGCTTAACACGTTCGATGCTGAACAGCCCGATGTTATGGTGGGTCGGATCTATCTCGACTGGCATGGGTTATCCAAACCGATGTGGTTTGACGCCAGCATGGGGCAATATCTGGCGCAAGTCGACCTCGGTGATATTCCCATGCTTTTGCAGAATCCATTGGGGGCCGCAGCCAATTTGGCGATAACCCGGGATATGCTGCAACGCACCGGGGAATTTCGTTGCCCATTGGAGCGATGCGGCAAACGCACCGCGGGAGAGGATACAGATTTGATCGCTCGGGCGATGCGGCTCAATGGACGGGTGCTTTATGCTCCAGCCGTGACCGTCTCTCATTATGTGGCACCGGCAAGGTTGACTGTCCGCTATCTTCGTGGTGTGGCATTTGATGTCGGGATGGCCGAGTATCTCATGTCACCTCATGTGAAGCCAGGTGAATTGGCGGCGAATCTGGTGAAGAAAATTCCGCGTCTGATTGAAAGATCCCTGCGCTGGCTGCTGGTATTTCCATTTCACCGCCGCGCCGCCGCCCATCTGCGGGTCAGTGTGGCAAAAACACGCGGTAATATTCGGGGACTTTTATTATGTATATGCCGCGGCGTGCTTCGGCGACGCACTATCGTGCCATTGGTTCGCGCCGGCCTGACGGAAAGACCAGCTAAGATCGTATCGGGTAATTTGGCGGTGCCATCAGATGACTTCATGCCACGCCCGCATGGATGACGCGCTGCGGCACGAAATTTACCAGTCCGTTATACTGAATTCTACGGTCCATGAACCGGATATTCGGAAACTTGAAAGTTTTACGATGACGGGACACGGTTAATGCTAACTGGACGGCGTGGTTGGTTCGGCGCTGAAAACTGAAAATAGAGCCTGGTCCCGTGCGTTGGCGGTAGCGCTGTTGTCAGGAACTCCCGGAATCACTTCATGAGCATAAAAGCCAGTACCAGCTATTTATCGTTGCCCGTTGCCGATACCGTGTTGGCTGGCAATGCGCGGGTGTGTATAGCTTCCCCGGACATTTCCGGCCCCATTAAGAACGGAGGAATCGGCACAGCATACAAAGCCTTGGCGATGGCACTCGTGCGCGGAGGACATGAAGTGACGATCCTTTATCCGCACGGTACGCATTCGGAAGATGGCCCGATTTCCCATTGGATCAAATTTTATGCCACGCATGGCATCAGGTTTGTGCCGCTGTCTTTGCCGGCGCACACGACTTTGGAAGGCGGCAAAGCCATGAAACTCAGCTATGCCGCCTTTGATTATTTTCACACCAGTACTGCGGCCTATGACGTGATTCATTTTCCGGAATGGCTGGCTCTGGGGTATTACACGATTTGCGCAAAGCGTCAGGGGCTGATACTGCAAAATAGCACGATTGTTGTGGGGTTGCACAGCCCGCATCTGTGGAATATGCGGTACAACAATGAACCGGTAATGGATGCGGATATTTTAACGCTGGATTTTATGGAACGCCGCTGCGTGGCGATGGCGGATGTGGTGGTCAGCCCGAGTGCCTATATGATCCATTGGTGCCGGCAGCAGGGGTGGGAGTTTCCCGCCAATGCGTATGTGCAACCGTATGTCCTGCCGGAGTCCAATGTTCCGGCAGGTTATAGCCGAAGCGAAAAAAATGAAATCACCGAAATTGTATTCTTTGGCCGCCTGGATAAGCGCAAGGGCCTGCAATTGTTTTGCGAAGCTTTAGATCAATCGGCAATACGCGATCGAAGAGACATCACCGTGGCATTCCTGGGCCGGTCTGTGGAGATTAATGGCTTAAATTCTGCCGAGGTCATTCGCCGCCGCAGCCAAAAGTGGCAATGCCCGGTGAAACTGATAACGGATTTCGGGCGTGATGCGGCGGTGAATTATCTGCGTCAACCGGGGCGATTGGCGGTTATAGCATCCTTGGCGGATAATTCTCCGAATACTGTTTATGAATGTCTGTCCAATGGCGTTGCGTTTGTGGCATTGCATACAGGCGGTATTCCGGAAGTTATTGCTGCCGACGATCTGCCGCATGTTTGTTGCGAAGCAAATTCCGCGGCACTGGCGAAGCGGCTGGAGCAGGCAGTGGCTCATTCACCGGCGCTGGCGCGGCCAGCGATGGATTTTGCGGTCAATGAAAAAATCTGGAATCAATGGCATGCGCGTTTTGCGGCCAGGGGTGCCTCCGGGGACAAAACGTTCTCAATTGGTGCTCACATAGCCGCCGGCTCTGCCGGTGGTGGGGCGGTAGATAACCCGACAACACATGGATCTAATCGCGGCAACGTAGCCCGAATGACGGAGAACTGCAACGGCGGCAGCACAGAACAATTTCCGCTGATCAGCGTTTGCCTGGTGCAACAAAGCAATAACGAAAAGACGATGCTCGCCATCAGCAGCCTGAAAATGCAAGATTGTTCGCGGATGCGGGTTGTGCTCGCGCTGCGGCAGAACCATGCCATTGGCGGTAATAACATGGCGCAGCAGATACACGCGGATGTCACAACGCTTGGTTGGAAAATTATCTATTTCAATCCATTGGAGAGCCCATCAGCTTATGATTTGGCGGCAAAGTCGACAGACGGCAATCTGTTGTTGCTGATGGATGATAGCGCTTGTCTGGTTCCGAATGCCATGAGCTTGTTAGGGCAGGCGATGGCGGCTGGTGGAGCTGATATTTTAACGAGTTCGATAAGCGTGATTCATCCAATTGCTCAGGTAGATTTCAACGCAACTCCGGATCGAATCCGATTGTTTGCCGGGGCGCCGCTGGCCGGGCTGTTTGAAAATGTGTTCGGCGGCCATGTGGTGTTAGTGACACGAGAAGCGTATGAGGGGCTTGGCGGATTTGTTGCACCAACATTGGATACGCATGGAGTCCGGAATTGTGATGCCTGGTGGTTATTTTATGCGCGTGCAGCGCTATCCGCTTACACCATGCAGTGTGTGCCGATACCACTGATCCAATCGTTCCAAGAGGCCAATGCCGCCGCTCTGGAAGAAGCTCCGCTTGATTACGAATTGGCGGATATTTATCGCAAACATATTGATCCCAAACTTTTTTCCATGCCGCTTTTTGCGCAAGGCATCAAACGCAAGGCCGATTTGGCGCTGCCCCATTGGCAAGGCCGCGGGCCGGTTCGTTTAGGCCTGCGGCGGGAGATAGCGGAAACAATGAAGGATATACGCAGAAAAACCCGGCGGATCCGTTACTTATTAAAAGGAAAATCACCACCGCGAAATTAATTGCCACCGCTTGCGGGCTATGGCGGTGCTTCAGCCCGGACTTGCCTGCCTTGTTCATGCGATCGAAGTAATGTGTAATACTGGTGTATACATTGGAGGCCGCACGATCGTGCGAACGCAACTATATCTGACACAGCAGGAACGCGAGGGTTTGGCCGCTCTGTCACAGGCAACGGGCAGGAAGCAAAGTGATTTAATGCGGGAGGCGGTGGATCGCCTGATTGAGCAATTCAACGCACAGCGGAAGAGAATGGTGTTGGATCGAGCGGCGGGGGTATGGGCAAAACGCAGGAATTTGCCGAACCTTCGTCGGCTGCGCTCCCAATGGGATCGGTGGTAAAGCCGTGCGCGAGCAGATCCTTGTCGATACTGATGTGATGGTCGATTATCTTCGCGGCTGTTAGCCTGATGCGGAAGCGTCACGGCTGGGCCGGCGCCTTTTAGTTTTCCCTTTATTTGGCCTTTTTCGTCTTCGTGACGTTCTGGGACAGAACGATTTATTGGGAAATTTGATCAAGTCGGCTCCCGAAAATCCACGCAGTCCTGAAAACTAAAAGGCCCTGACGGCTGGGCCAGCACGCGGCATCTACGGTGCCAAAGTGGGCACGACGTGTTATGCTACTATTGCAGTGTTGGTGCGTTATATTCATATGGTGTCGGTGGCGGCGGAGCGTATGAATGAACACAATGATGTGTATTCCCGCCTGGCTGGCTTGAACAAAAGGCGATTATTCAATGAAACCACGCGTTTCTGCGGTTATCCATTTTTGCATGCTGGCGGCTGGCGCCTGCGGGGCCTTGGCGGCTTGTGATGCGCGGGCGGCTGGCGTGCCAACTGTTACAGCACCTTCCGCCGCGTTTGTTCCGGCGGGCGCCGCCTTTTACGCAGGCTGGTCCGGCAGGCCGCAAAACTGGCCGGGATATCGATCTTCACGCCTGGCAAAGATTCTTAAGAACAGCCACATCGCGGATTTTTTCGCGCAGGATGTGCCGGCCATTATAGCCGCCCGTGCCAATGGCAATCCCGGAGCAATGCGCACGGCCAATCATGCCGGTAAACTTGCGACCCTTTTTTTCAACCACCGCTTTGCGTTGTACGTTTTACCGCTGGCCACGGGACAATCAAAACTCTCGGTAGGCATTATCATCCACGCTGGCAAAGACCGCGACAAAATTATTGCGGACTTGAAAACGCTAAAGGGATCGCACACATACGCTCAGAAAACGCCGCACATTGACACGAAAATTGGCTCATTTGGACCTTGGGTTTATGATTTTGTAAATCCGGCTCCAGAGATGTTGCAGGCCTTAAGAGGCAAGGGCGATACACTCAATGCCACGCCAAAGTTCCAGCAAGCGCTGCCGCACGGCATTGCGCAACCGGTTTTGGGCGTTTATGTTGATTTTGCGGGCGCAAAAGATGATGAGGCCCTGCTGGCCAAATATTCCAAAAGTACTCCGCAAGCCCGCATGTTCTTCAGTGATTTGAATCCGGGCACGCAATCAAAACAATACAAAACGTATGCCATGACGGCGGGGTTTGTTGATGGCCAATGGCGGCAGGATAATTTTCTGGCTTACCAATATCCGCCAAAGCATCCCGGCCACGCGACATCATTGCTGAAGCTCGCGCCGGTTAATGCCCTGGGTGCCGCGGTTTTTCATCTGAATTTGACCACGGTTGCCAACGGCGTTTTGGCCGCCGCAAGAGCGAATGGACACGGCAAACAGATCGGTCAGGGCCTGCAAACCGTTAATCAGATGACCGGGGTGGATTTGCAGCAGGATATGATCAACGCTCTGGGCGCACGTTGGCTGATGTATGAATTGCCATCGCATGGGCTGCCCGCATTTAACGGGTATGTACTGGCCAATCAGCTGCGACACCCGAATCGTCTGATGCAGGCTTTGGCCGTACTGATGCCCGTGGCTGTTATGGGAGGAAATGCCATGGCCCGGCAGCGCGGCATGAGCGCTAATACGCTGTCACTTAATGCCGTACAAATGGGCGATGTCACCATTAATGAAGTGGGAACCGCCAGTACTTTGTTATGCTACGCCATTGATAATAATAACTTTTTTATCACGATGAATCTCAATACCATGCGTGCGGCCATTACGCAGGAAAAGGCCAAAACATCCGTGCTTGATAATCCGGCATTCAAGCTTGTGCTGGCAAAACTGGGCAATCCGCCTTCCGCCACGACGATGAGTTTTACCGACTCCCCGAAATTGCTGCCCGCGGGCTACCAATTGCTTACACAGGAAATGCAAACGCCGCTGTCAATGGCCGGCATTCAATTACCTGTACCGCTGACGCGCATTGCCCCGCCGCTGACAGATCTGACGCCCGCCATTGAACCATCCGGGTCGGTAAGCTGGTTTGATGCAGCCGGGTGGCATCAGCGCAGCATCAGCGCTTTTCCGCTGGCCGGAATTTTCACCGCCCAATCTCCCAGCCATTATCTGGGCTTTTTTTCATCCGCTTGGACCGCTGAAAATCCGGATGCCAAAACCGCCGCCGCCCCGGCATCAGCAGCAACACCGGCCAATAATTAGGGGGCGCCGGGCAGAGCGGCCACCGCAAAACGTTTGCATTATTTTGCGTTATTTGCTGATCGCTTATACCTTCATCGTAACGCCACACGCTTTGCCTGAAACCTCCAATGGAGATTTGCGCAATGCTGGATAATCCACTGTGCTATGGAAATAACAGCTGCGCCGCACGCGGATCGTGTAGTACAGTACACGGGCACTGAAGTGGTGGTAGTGATTTAAAAATGAATGTTCCGAGAATGGCGTTACCCAATGGCCGGGTCGTCAACGCAAGCTGGTCAAGCCTTGGACATACGTTTTGCTCCCGAAAGCGTCGCCGAGCTTACCTTCGTGGTTCACCGGAGTAATCTCTCCTCGGTAGCCGATCAAATAGAGATGTTTATTCCAAACGCGCAGCCATTGAATGGATCGTTTGACGACCGTTACACGGGTAATCTGGCCATTGGCGGGATTTAGGAACATGAGCCGGTTCTTGCGGCCTCCATAATTCAAAAGCGCCACTGACTCTCCGGGATTGACGGTTGCGTAGCCGGCGGCGTGTACCCGTGGTGCCCACGGAGATTTTGGCGTGGGCGTGTAGCCGGGATATACCGACCGCAGCGGGAGCTTCTGAGAGAACCGCCTAACCAACCTTCCATGAGCACCGATGGCAAAGGAAACAAAATCCGTGGCATCTGCGGTAATTCCCGTCATGTGGTTCCCCGTCACTGCGCAGCGAAATGGTTTGTCAGGCAGCTTCGGGGCCAGATGGACGATATGTTTTTTGCCATTGGCGGTTACGAGAATCGTGCTTAGCTTTCCGAAATAGTTCAACGTGATCCCTTTTTTCTGCGTTTGTTTGAACTTCGGATAGGCAAAGATAATCGCTGACCGGGGCAGCGGTATGGGCATGCCCGCCATGCCAAGGTCCTTGGCGTACAGGCGACATCGCCCCAGCACCTTTTGTGTCTGCCAGTCAACGGCTACCAGGTCAACAAAATGTATGCCAGTTCGTCCTCGCCCGGTGCGCGTTTCCCAAACGATCCCGTCCGGGCCAACCTGAATTCCCTTACAAACATGACCCTTGGTGTCATCCACGAAATTCCATGGAAAGTGTACCGTGCGGATAACTTTCACCCCAAGCTTGGGTGCGTTTGGTGACACATGTACTTCATAAATGGTGGTAGGCATTGCGTTTTTCGGCCGCTTGAAGAAGAAGTGCTGGGCGGCAACAATAAAATTATTTCCGCCAGGCAGGTGTGCTACAGCGACGGAATCCGCGAATACCGTAAACCGACCGACAATTAAATTTACGTCAGCCACCGAAGTCCCGGCCTTCATATTGAGGAACGTGACAGCTTTTTCCTGGCCCCATGCCCAACTCCAAGGGGCTGATCCCGCCACCACGGTACCCGGCGAGTCGTGGGTCTGGACGTAAGCAAGAATACCGCCAGCCTCCGTCGGTACCGCAAAGCTAAGCAATACCAATATGATGGTTAAAATCATTCGCATAATCGATATCCTCCTTCATGTTGTTTAGCTCCGAAGGTCAAATTTCCCGCGCAGACGGATATCCGATGAGGACGCGCCGATCAGCACTTTTACTGTTCCCGGCTGGATGACAAATTTCCATTGCTTTACATCCCAATAGTGCAAGGCACGGTCTTCATGACGAATCACAAACCGCACCTGTCCGCTTTCACCGGGCTTGAGCGAAATACGGGTGAAAGCGACGAGTTGTTTGATCGGGTGAATGACCGGTGATGGTGGCCCCTGCGATCGCCAGCAACTGGGCAAATTCGCGGCGTTTTAACGCGGGTTTACCGCACGGTGGGACATGACGGTTGGGAAAAATGGCTGAAGGCATATTCCGACTCCATTAAAAACCAAAATCGCGCGACCACAGAGTGGCAAAGCCGGGGTTTATACCGCGTTGGCCCGGTACCATGCAATGGTCTTTTCCAATCCATCTTCCAATGATGTCTGGGCGGAAAAGCCGAAAAGCTTTTTGGCCAGCGTGGTATCGAGGCAGCGCCGGGGTTGGCCATCAGGCTTGGATGGGTCCCAGCGTATTTCACCCTTGAACGCGCAGAGCCGAGCAATTAATTCCGTCAGCGCGCGGATGGTTATTTCCCGGCCCGCCCCCAGATTGACGGGTTCCGGGGCATTATAATGTTCCATCGCTGCGACAATTCCTGCGGCGCAGTCTTCCACATATAAAAATTCACGTGATGCCTGCCCCGTACCCCATGCGGTAATATACGCGCTGTTGGCCCGCTGGGCTTCGACAAATTTCCGGATTAACGCGGGGATAACGTGCGAAGATTGCAGATCAAAATTGTCACCCGGCCCATACAAATTCACAGGCAACAGATAAATTGCGTTCAGGCCATATTGCAGGCGATATGATTGGCACATGGTCAGCAACGCTTTTTTGGCAATGCCATAGGGGGCGTTGGTTTCTTCCGGATATCCGTTCCACAATTCCGTTTCCTTAAACGGCACGGGCGTAAATTTGGGATACGCGCAAATTGTGCCAACCTGAACAAACTTTTTTACCGCGTGAACCCGCGCAGCCTCCATGAGATGCAGGCCCATGGCCATATTGGCGTAAAAATATCGTCCAGGATTTTCCCGGTTCGCCCCGATGCCGCCCACCTGGGCCGCCAAGTGCAAAATAACATCCGGTTTTATCCGTGCCACCATCGCTTCGGTGTCCGCCTGGCGCGTTAAGTCGCATTCTTTGCTTCGCAGAATATGTATATCCGTTGGTGCCACGCCCGAGGCGGTAAGTTTGCGGGTTATGCACCGCCCCAGAAACCCCGCTCCGCCGGTAATTAAATATCGCATCAATCCAATACTCCGCAAGAATCGCTTCGCCGGTTTAACGCCCTCCGTCAGCGGGCCTCAACTGAAGCCGACGTGATTTTACAACGGCCTGGTACGGATGAGCAAACCGCTGGGCTGATGAAAATCCCAACGCGGCGTTCATGCCATTTATGTCGCGCCTTTCAAGTGTATCCTCCGGGGGTCTGTCACCGACATCGTTCGCGTGGGAACAATTATCGGGACATCGGAGCCATGACAGTGATACGACGGAGACCGCGGAATGATATCCAACTCCATTGGCTTGGGTTAAATGTGAAAGAACCGCGGATTCCACGGCTCAAACGGATACGACAACGAGAGTACCGTGATGATAATCCGGTGGTGGATCGCCGGTCGCGATTTCACCCTCCCGGCGTACCTGGATGCTCAAGGAAATGTCTACACTGTTGCGTAACAGATGGATGCTCTTGGCGGCACACGAAAAACGCGATAAACATCGAGGTTTTCATCAGCCCACGCCCCGATTCGCCTCTCTACTCTGCAAGTTTATTGTCATTTTTTTTCAAGCGCTGGCAGAAGAACGCTGGAGTTGATATAAAAACCGTTAATTTGCCAAGAACCTCCGGTCCGGTAAAGTTGAATATCGATGGTTGCGGCACCTTTCGCGAATTCAGCTTGAACGGTGTAGTTGCCGACAGCTTCATAGCCGCCTCCGGGAAAATCGCCGCTGTAGACCGAGCCCTTGGGCTTACCGAGGTGACGTAGAGTACCAAGCTGCCTAAAAAGGGCAAAGAGCCGATCAACCTGTTTATGGCGCCGCAGTGAAGAGAGAAGGCCAGGGCTGGCCCGGTCAGTCAGTTCCCGCGGGTTCCAATGCTTCGCGATTTTAGGGACTGCCACTTGGATGTAGGCTGCGCCCTTGTGTTCCAGCTTGATTGCGCGAGGAATAGCAATCGCGATGACGATGATGAGGATAACAATCATCGCGGCAAAAATTCCGCCAAGAATTGTGAAGAACTTTTTCAAAGCGTTCCTGTGAAAGTAAGATTCCGGAATAAACCCGGAATAGCCACTGCCGGACGGAAACCAGTCGCGACATTCGCCGCAATCTCTACTCTATACCATTGGACACTAATGGCGTATTCTACGTTCCTCCCCCAAAACTGCAACCGTTCTCCCGTTCCACGCGTCCTCACTAAAAGCGGCATCATGCCCTTAAGCGGTTTCTCAATAAAAACAGGCACACCTCGTTCAGTGAGGGGCGGCAGATTCGGCGGCAACTTTGGGGCGCTTGGCCCGCACGACTTTCTTTTTCACCGGTTTGCTTTCGGCCGTTGCAGCTTCCGCTACTTCATCGGCATTGGCTGATTTCTGTGCCGCACCGGCTTTCCCGCCAGCCTTGGCAAGAATATCCGCCGGGGGCCATTGGCCTTCGCTGTTGAGTTTAAGGAACTCATCAAGGCGCTCCGCCGGCAGAGTCATGCGGCATTTCGGATAACCCGAACAACTCACAAAATCACCGCGTTTGCCGGACCGCACCACCAGTTCTTTTTTATTACACTTGGGGCACTTCAGGCCCGTGGGCCTCGGTGGTGGCTTGGGCGGCAATGGCAAACCGGTTTTACGGTCCACCTGCTGCAATGTTTTACATTCCGGATAACCCGAACAACCCAGGAATGGCCCAAAGCGGCCAATACGCTTAATCATAGGTTTGCCACAGTTGGGGCATTTGAAGTCGGTTACTTCCAACTGCACCGGTTTGCCTTCCCGATCCACATTCATCGCGCCATCGCACTCCGGATAGCGGGAGCACGAAAGAAACATTTTGCCGCGCTTGGAAAGGCGATACGCCATCATGGCGCCGCACTTCTGGCATTTATATTCCGACGGCGTGGCTTCGGCTCGGGCGTGCGTCATGCGGGTTTCTGCGGTGGCTAAATCCTTAGCCAGCGGTTCGTAAAATTCACGCACCACTTCCACCCAGTTTTTGTGCGCTTCTTCCACGCCGTCAAGCTCTTCTTCAATGCGGCGGGTGAAACCCAATTCCATTAAATCCGGAAATCCTTCAATGA
>JAJZVR010000068.1 GCA_021847065.1 Planctomycetota bacterium
CGCAGGTGGAGGGATTTTGCACATCGGTTCTCCGGGCGGGCGCGAGCATGGTTTCCCCAGGTCCTTCCAAGGCCCCATGGCCGATGTAGCTGGTGTTGTAGTTATAGCCGAGAACTATTTGGCCGGTAGCCGGGGTCTGATGCACCATCGGGCAGACCAGAATTTGAAGATTGGTCTGTCCCATGAACAAAATTCCGGGCGTATAAATCCATTGATTGCTTTGAGCATTGCGCACATGGTCCAGCGCCCAGGACGGATTGCCATAATTGTAATAGCCCAGCGGATACGAGTCTTGGTAGGTTGTGGCGTATTCCTGTGCCTCAATGCCGAGTTGACGCAGGTTGCTGATGCAGACCGTTGTATTGGCATCCGCAATTGCCATCGCTAGCGCGGGCATGAGAAGGGCGATAAGCACGGCGATGATGGCAATGATCACCAGCAATTCAATGAGTGTAAAGCCATGTTTTTGTTGGCGCGGCATTGTCAAACCCTTTTCATACCCGTCTTAGCTGATCGATGTATTCTGCCGTCTGTTTAGTATCCGCCGGATCATGGCGATTATCGCAGGCTAAATTTCCTCCGGCGGCGCAACAGCGGCAGCAGTGTGATGCCCGAAAGGAACATGGCCAGTGTTGCCGGTTCCGGGACCACCCCGACCACGGCCTGAATATACATGGAATTCGGGCCGGAGGGAGCTACAAACGCAACCTCTGACACCTGGGGAAGGCCAGTAGTGGAAAGATTGAACCACTCCCCCCCGGCTGAACCACTGAGGGTAGCCATAACCTGACTGTAATTCTCGCCGTTAAAGGCATTGAGTGTTCCGGTAAAAGCTTGCGCCGGATCAGAAAGTGGTGTTCCACTTGCGGGGGTAACCGTATTATTTCCGCCATCTGGAGCGACATAGTACGGACTGCTGCTGTCGCCGCTGACTACGCCGTAATAAGCGGATGGATCATTGAATGTCATCAGCGCGGCACCGGAGGAAGTCGCGTTCGTGAGGGTCGGGGTTGCCGTGGAAGAAGCTGTCCATTGCGTGCTGATAACAGTGGTTCCAGAGGAATTCAATGTTTCGCCAGCATACCAGACCCATTTCGTCCCATCTCCAATCGCAAGGTACGAAACGCGCGAGTTGAAAGTCGCCGCCGGATCAGCGGCAACACCGTTACCGTTATAGCTGTTGCTGGAATTCGCGGTTGTGTCTTCAATCCCAACGCCGGCGTGAATGCCAAGTGTAAAGCCGTTGTTGACGGTCGCGAGCGTGGAAGCACTGAAGCCATTAAAAGCCAATACCAGCGTTGCTCCGGCGTTAATTTTCGCCAGATTAGTGCTGTCGTATGCTGGTTCAAAGGGCGTAAGATAATAGTTCCCACTGCCGGTTTGACCGGTGTTGGGGGTAGAGAAGGCAGTACCGGCATTGCTTCCAAGTTGGCCAAGCCAGCCAGTGGTTGAATAACCGCCGCTGGTGCTTTCAGGGGCCAGCACTGTATTAGCGTAGCCGTAAGTCGTTCCTGCGTATGCCGCCGGTGTTCCGGCCGCAAAGATGCCTGCGGACAATAAAACTCCAGTTGCGAAAATAAAACCCTTCATAGGAAAACCTCTCTGCGGCTTGCGGCGCGACCCGGCAAGTCGATACTTGAAAAACACAATGCCATGTCCCAGGAATACCGGTATCCGCTGGTGTGAATATTGAAAACCATGGCGGAGCGACAGCCTTTTTTTTTCCGCTACTGTTGCGGGAAAAATTGACCACGCCGGCGCGGATGCGTCAGCAATTAACCAATGCCATGAATTCAAAATCGTACATACAGCGCCCGGTGTCCCATCTCGCGAGGACCGGCATACATTCAACAGGCAGGTCTTCTGGCTCAGGGCTTGCTGACGTAATAATCTTCCCGGATTACTGATTCACGCGGTGTGTTGATATTTAACACCGCTTGGCCCGGCGAGAGCCGGTTGAACCATTTCCAGTGACCTTACGTAAATATTGCCCTTTACAGCGGCGCGTCCGCGGCGGATTTTAACCGCCTTCCCTTTTCATTCGCCTACACCGGCGAACACCTGTCAACAAACACTGTACCACTTTTCAAATTCTTTGCAAGAAAAGTGATCGCGGAGCTTGCCGGGAAGGCCGGTCACGTCTATAACATCCGCTGTGTCATTCTGGAATTAGCCTGATGAACCGGTAAATCCGCGTTTTGGCTTATTTTCAGGTTGTGCGCGGAAGACTTGGTGCCGAAAGCGGAAAACAATTTCATGGCGGGCTGGCGGTCGGCTTGGCTTATGGATCAAGAAAGGAAACTGTAATCACATGGCCCCATCGCTACTCTATGATTTAAGCCAGCTTGATTTGCATAAAGAAGAGTTCTCTATCGAGGAAATCCGTAAAATTAATCCGCAGCGCTTTGAGATGGAACAACTTTCAGCGATTATTCAGATTGATTATCCCGCCAGGACCGTCATCGGTGTTAAGCATCTCAGTGAAAACGAGTTCTGGTCACGCGGGCACATTCCCGGTCGGCCCTTAATGCCTGGCGTAATGATGGTGGAGGCGGCGGCTCAGTTGTGTTCCTTTATGGCCCGCAAAACCATTCCTGAAATTCAGTTCATGGGGTTTGCCAAAGCGGATAACGTGCGATTCCGGGGAACGGTTGTACCCCCGAGTTCACTGTATTTAATTGCCCAGGCGGCGGATATTTCGCGCCGCCGGATCATCGCCAATTGTCAGGGTATATGCAATGGCACGCTGGTATTTGAGGCTGTGATTACAGGCATGCCGGTATAAAGCCGAATCGCCTGGAAATCTCAGAGCGCAACCATGTCTGATGTGAATGAAAAAATCGATGATCTTTTGCCGGACAGAACCACTGTTAGCCAAATCGTCAACAGAAGTCCATTGGAGAATCCGACCGAAAATTTACTTGATGCCGACCACCGCTCTGCCGACATTTCTCTATCATCGTCAAGCAGGTCCGTGGTGGATGGCTTTGCCGGCGTTCCCGCAAAACCGGCGGTTTATGCCTGTTTTGCGGCGGATGGCACGCCGATTGTCGCGGCAACCACAGCCAATTTACGCAACGCACTTAAAAATCGCATTTCTAACCAAACCGCGGCGAAAAAGCGGGTTAATTACGCGGAAATTGCCGACACCATCCGTTTTCGCCGTGTTGGCAGCGCCTTTGCGGCAAGCTGGTGGTATTACCGCACGGTAAGAACCTTATTTCCCAATCGTTATGCCGCAATGCTGGCATGGAAACCGGCGTGGTTTGTAACCCTGAATCCCGAAATGGACTTTCCGCGCTTCCAGATTTCCAATACGCTTGCCGAGCCACCAAACGCCAATGTTGGGCCGTTGCTTACCCGGCGGAAGGCCCGGGAAATTATGGAATCAATGGAAGATTTGTTTGATTTGTGCCGGTATTACGAGATTCTGCGCCAGGCGCCCAATGGTACGCCGTGCGCTTATAAAGAACTTGGCAAATGTCCATCACCCTGCGACGGCAGCATTTCCATGCTTGAGTACCGGCAGCAGATCAACTCCGCCATCGGTTTTCTTTCCGATTCCAACGGTGCGCGAATGGGGTGGTTTGATAATCAGGAACAACGGATTCGTGAAGCGGCTTCGTGCATGGATTTTCGCTTGGCCGCAACGCATAAGCGCAAACTGGATCAGGCGGATAAATTAAATAACGGGAAGCTCACGGAAGTCCATAATATGGACAAGTGGAAATATCTCATTATTCAGCGTGGCAAAACCGAAAATTGGATTGCCCCATTTGTTGCCGATCCGCATTGGATTGTATCTTTGCCCGAGGTGCAAGATGTCGACGGTGCTCAATGGGTTTCGAGTTGGATGACGGTCTGTAACGCGCAGTTGTCCAATTACCCGATCGCTGGCGGCTTTCCGGTCGAAGAAATTGCGGCTCTGGTAACGTACCATAAATATCGCCCGAGAGAGGCCGGACTTTATATTCCCATGGATGGCAAAATTGACGCCGAAACGATCCGGAGAGCCTTGCAATTCTGGCTCAATTACGAAGGCGATTACGACATGCCGGAAATCAATTCCGCTGTTCCATCTGCCTCATTAAATGCCGATAAAAGGCCGGAAGCCTAGCCGTTGGATCAGCCACGATGTCAAGTTGCTGGGCCAGATTTATGCCACGGGCATGAACTGAAAAAACAAGTAACGCAGGAGCAGTAGAATAATGGATGGTTCAAGCGATGTGCTGGTTATCGGTGGTGGGATTATTGGTCTGACAACGGCTTGGCAGTTGGCGCAGCGCGGTGTTTCTGTAACCGTGCTGGAGCACGGACGCTGTGGCCAGGCCGCCAGTCGTGCGGCGTTGGGAGCGCTGTGGCCACCTCCAATGGCCCGGGGCGGTGCCTTGCAGCAATTGCATCGTCAAAGTTTATGGGGCTACGAAGATTTTATTCAATCGCTTCAGGCGGCATCGGGCCTGCATGTGCATTATCAGCGGCGCGGAAAAGTTGAATTGCTGAATTCCACCGAAGCGTTCCGCACGGCAACTGAACAATGTGATGCGGCCAACACATCTTGGCCTGCATTAGGTGACAAGCCGGTAATGGAACTGCTGACCGGCACGCAAATTCGGCAATATGAGCCGCACATTTCCGACGCGCCGCACGGAGCACACCTGTGCCGGTGGTCCGGGCAGGTAAATGTGGATCAATTGCTGGAGGCACTAATAACCGCATGTATCCGATGTGGTGTGCGGATTGTGGAAGGCGTGCGAATAGATCACCTGGAATCTGATTCCACCCGCGCGGTGGCGGCACATGCGGGAGGTCAAAAGTTTTTGGCGGAGAACTTTGTCCTGTGTGCGGGGATCGGCCTGCCGACAATTACCTGCCAGCATGAGCTTTCACCGCCGATTACCCCGGTAAAAGGGCAAGCCCTGCTGTTGCGCGTGCGTAAGGAAGTTCTCACGCATATTGTCAAAAACGGCATGATATTCCTGGTGCCTTGGCAGGACGGGCGGATACTCGTTGGGTCCACCACGGAACCGGAGGCCGGTTTTGATACGACGAACACCGCAGAAGGAGTTCAATTTCTGCTGCAGGGTGCTACCCAAATTGCACCGGCACTTAAAGCTGCTGCGGTGGAGCGCGTTTGGGCCGGTTTGCGGCCCACCGGTCCCAAACATCGCCCGGTGATGGGGAAATCTCCCGCTTTTGATAACGCGTTTGTGTGCGCGGGTCATTTCAAAATTGGCATTGGCCTGGCACCGCTGGCTGGCAAGTTCATGGCTGAATTAATCACCACTGGACGCGCTGAACCAGGCATGGAGGCATTTGCTTTCACCGGCAACGCCCAGTAGGCATCGGTTTGCACCGCATATTGTTTGGCCGGCGCAGCCTTCGCGGCAGCATCAGAAATAAAAATGTATGCCCAGGCCAAAGTATTGAATTTTATCGACATAAAACTGTCCATAAGGCGAGTGGCCCCGGTAAAATTCCAGCAGGAGTTGCAGTTTGGAACTATCCGGCTTTCCATTGGTTAACTGGATTCCCCCAACCGCTGAAATATCCGTGTCATAATTGTTTTCGCTCCAATTTTTGAAATCAATGCCGGCCACTGGTGATACGAAGCAAGTGCCTTTATGAAAGAATGGCGCGCCGTGATACTCCGCGCCATAGTGAAACCGCCAGTGACCAAGACCAGCCGGTGCCACATCAACAAGATACCCCGCTCCGGCATAGAAACGAACCGTTCGGTGCAATAAATCAAATGAAGCGATGGCGTTGAGTTCTTCATAACTTATTTTTTGCCGCAGTCCGTAGTAATACGCCGGATTAGCAATTAAAAATTCATCGCCCAGGTGCGAGCTTTGGTGGTAATAACGGACAAGAAGGGAAAAATTGCGATGCCGCGCGGCAAAATATCCGCCGACCATAAAGTCGGTATTTTGCAGGTCGCTGTGCACGGTGTCCATATTAAAATAGGCGAACGCGTCGGCCTGCATACCCGCTTCCCACTGCCAGTGATCGGGCCAGCTACCGCGTTCAAACGGTATGGTGTCACCGATGCTCACGGGAATAACATCCTTCAGCCCGTTGGGATGATAGGGGGAGTAATACGTGTATGCCACGCTGAATGCCGGCCACTTTGGATCGGCGATCAGCGGTTGAAACAATCTTCCCGGCGGCAGAAAGCCGTCGGGGAGATGATATATGCCGGCCCGCTCCATATCCTTGGTATTCAACCCGATGGAATACTTCCCGGCCGTGGAATTCGGGAATTGCTGAGGTATTGGCGCGATGCCGAGATTTTTCTGCGACAGGGCCTCTTGCGAAGAATCGGATTGGGCCGCCGGTGGTTGCGTGAATTGCACGGTTCTGACGCCCTGTATCTTTCGCACGGCATGACTTATGGCGTTTTCTTCTTCCACCGGCACATCGCCAATGCTTACTTTTCCGCCATCAACCTGCACCGGTATATGTTGCAGATGGAATTTCAGTTGCAGAATGGCGGAAACGTATCCGGAAATATAGGCATTGCGGGTCGAAGCTTGAGACGTTAAGTCCGCTGCCGCAACATGGCCGCACGCCGTCATAACTGCGGCTATGGCGATTGTATAAACTGTACGCATTGATTCTCCTGATTATCCGTGCATTGGGACCCATGGGTGATTGTAGCGATGAAGGTATCAAAAGTCAGGAAGTTGCGGCATCTATGGGCAGGACGCGCAATGGCGCTGATTGCGCCGGGCGTACCGGTTTGGGTTCCGGCGGCGGCGATACAGCGTTGCTGGCTGTAATATCTAACATCCGCTGCAAACTGACGCGCGACCAATAGGCGTCAAAAGGATCAACTTGGATTTGATTAAGGATTTTGCCCACGGCGAGATTATCAAGAATATAAAGCAAGTGCGGTGGATCAATGCGGTACATGGTGGTGCACAAACATTGGCAATCGGAAAGTACCAAAATGGTCTGTTCTGGATGTGCCTTGGCCAGGCGCTGCACCATGTGAACTTCCGTGCCCACCGCCCATTTGCTTCCCGCCGGCGCAGTTGCAATCTGCTTGCCGATAAAATCGGTGGATCCAACCAGATCGGCCTTTTGAACAACTTCCCATCGGCACTCCGGATGTACCAGCACTTTCACGCCGGGTAGCCGCTGGCGAATGTCGTCCACATGTTCCGGGCGGAAGAGCTGATGCACGCTGCAATGGCCTTTCCAGAGAATAAATGCCGCTTTACGAATCTGCCCGTCGGTTAATCCGCCATTGGGCTGCCGATAATCCCACACCACCATGGATTCTAATGGGTATCCCATTTTGTAGGCCGTGTTGCGGCCCAGGTGTTGGTCGGGGAAAAAAATAATTTTGGTGTGCGGTGGATCCGTCGGCTTTTGCCCAGCCAAGGCCCAACTCAGAATTCTGTCACAATTGCTGCTTGTGCAAACGGCACCATCATGTTCGCCCACAAAACTTTTAACGGCGGCTGTGGAATTCATATAGGTAATTGGTACAAGCTTAAAATCCGCATCCGCATCGCATGCCGAGCTGATGGCCTCCCAGGCATCTTGAACGTCATCAATTTGGGCCATATCCGCCATAGAGCAGCCTGCCCCCATATCCGGCAGAATTACCTTTTGGTGCGGGGCGGTTAAAACATCCGCGGATTCCGCCATGAAATGTACGCCGCAGAAAATAACAAATTCAGCTTCACTTACTTTGGCCGCCTCGCGCGATAATTGGAAGGAATCACCCAGAAAATCAGCGAAACGCACTACATCATCCTGCTGATAATGATGCCCCAGAATCACCAGGCGGCGGCCCATTTGAGCTTTGCGCAGCGTGATTCTCGCCAGCAATTCCTCGTGCGGAATCTGCATATATTCTTTCGGGATCGGCTGTTGCCAGTGCATAACACCACCTCTTCTTCGCACCCCATTATAGGCGCTAAAGAGGTTTTTGTGGCCTACTTTACATTCCGGGTTGGCAGGGTTTCATATCTGCGTGGAAATCCGCCAGAACTTCCTGTGTACGAGCTTCAGCCTCCAATTCATATGGTGAGTGGGCATAACCGAAGTCCAGGCAGCATTGTACGTATTCACGAATAAATTTTCGCATCTCGCCTAACCGTTCAAATTGGCAGCAATGGACCAATTGATGAATCAGTCGACGTTTGCTATCGGGCAAATTATTCCTGATATATATGCCGTAACCGAACGTTATGCTTTCAGTCTTGCTTGTAAGAATGCCAATTTCGTTCGCAAGAAGCGTCAGTTCGGTATTGGGATGCGGCAATTCATCTACATGCATAATGCGCACCTTTTCCGGACGCTTCACGCCCACGCGTAACGCATCACGCCATTGTAATGAATCCAGAGCAACACCATTTTCCATTGCGCGACGTTCCATCGCTTCGGCCCATGCGGTCATGGCCGGTGCAATGGTTGGTACAATTCTCTTTAATACCTCTACGTTAATCATCTTACACTCTCCTCAAAAGCACGACTTGAATTTTTCGGTTCACGTAGATGTGAGCGTAGGTCTTTCATCGGCACCACGCCATGATTTCATGAGAAAAATCCGGATAGTTCTGGCGGAATGTTGTCCCATAAATGGCAATTCCGATAATGCCATGCCTGACGATGCCCATACAGTCACACAGATAAAAACCCATGCTACAATACCAGCGTTGAATGTGCTCAATGGAGAAAGATGCATGACCCAGACATTTCAGACCGACACGCTGGGAATCATACTGGTGGATCACGGCAGTCGTTTGGCGTCCGCTAATGATATGCTTAATGACGTTGCCCAACTCTTTCGGCGTGTCAGCGGGCAGCAAATTGTAGAACCCGCGCATATGGAATTGGCCGCGCCAAGCATTGCTGACGCTTTTTCCGCGTGCGTTGCGCAAGGTGCCACGCGCGTCGTTGTACATCCATATTTTTTATCGCCGGGCCGACACAGTACCACCGATATTCCCCGCATGGTTGCCGAGGCGGCAAAACACCATCCAAAGGTCAGCTTCCACGTTACTCAGCCTCTGGGGCTGGATGAAAAAATAGCGCAGGTAATCATTAAGCGCATCACCGATTGCGACGAGAATCAATATCGTTGCGACTACTGCCAGACCCGTGGTAAACATCAACAACAATTGTGCCAATCCAACGCGTATATGTGCAACGCGTGTAAACCTGCGGGTTGCCCCAACGCACCTGCCGCGGCGGGCCATGGCAACAAATAAATATTGCCTTGAATTCCCAAGCCTGTCCGGTGCGGGGTCAGGGGAATACATGAACCGCTATTTCCGGCAGCGCTGTTCCAATTTCCGTTCCTATTGCTACCAATGCCGTTGGCGGCAATGCCGTTGCGTAAGCTTCTGTGGTGTGGCGGGCCAGTGTGTAAAGTTGGATTAATTTGATATTGCCGCCTGCGCGGCGAATATCAGTGAGTCGTTGAATATAGGCATCTATTTCAGCTTTTCCCGGCGGTTGATCATGAACCTTCATTAGCAACGTCTGAATTACCAGCGGGCGCTGGCGGGCACAGGTGGTGATATTATCAAGTACCCGTTTGAATGGAATTTTGGAGCGATCCACCTGCTGGTAATACGCCTCGGTACCGGCATCGAGCTTTGCCCAGATTTCCCCGTTATGTCTGTCCAGAAACGCCAATGACTCTTGAATGGCGGGGCGGTGCAGCATCGTGGCGTTGGTGATGATGACGATTTTTACCTCCGGAAGCTGGTGCGTTCGGAGAATCTCAGCCGCAAGTTGGCAGGCCTCAAAAAATTGCGGGCAGGTGGTGGGTTCGCCATCGCCGGAGAATGCAATGTCATTGAGGCGCCGCAGTGCTGGAGCGATGCCGACAAAAGGTTCAATCGTATAGATATTACCGCTTTGCACCATTTGCAGCATGTGTGTAAGTTCGGATTGCAAAGCAGCCAAATCAACCGCCGACGGTCCACCCGCGATTCGCCGATTCACGCAACAATAAATACAATCAAAATTACAGATTTTGTCAGGATTCAGATTTACACCAATGCTGATTCCGCCGCTGCGACGGGAAACCACCGGATATACATAGTGATTGGATTCCCAGTGGCGGTCATGCGATGAGAAGGCCCGACGATTATCGGGGTCAAGAAACAGATCAAGAGTATGTTTCGGTACATTCATAATAACCAAGTGTAACGCGAACAGTGCATGGGATGCTATGGCTTTCGCTTTTGTGAGCCATACAGCATCATATTGAGCATTAATGGCCGGGCTGTGGCCGGGCTATAACCCATGATTCCCCAGGCGTGAGTCCCGGTCAGTCCCGTTGCTATATTATAGGGGCTATAAATAATCATCCATCGCCCATGGCGGCGCAGGCCATAAAGCACGGGCTTGTCTAAAAAACCGTGACGTCGCAGAAAAAATACGCGATATTGCGCTTTGGGAAGCGCCACACTATTGGGAATCACCCCAGTGAAAATGCGACTTGATTGTGGAACTTGTCCCATCGTCGCCAGGGGATACAATTGGGCAATCAAAGAACGAACCGAATGGGAAACGTTTTTGTTGGCATTGGGTGATTCGATAATCAGTGTGCCGCCCGCATCCAGGAAATTCCGGATATCATGCTCGGTGCGCCAGGAGGGATCAAATGGCCGCATGGCCGACATATATGCGATCAGGGGCTTTTTTTCCGCCATTGTTTTCAGCGTGGCCGTGCGAATGGAGAATTTTAATCCATGGATTGCGGCGTAATCAGCGAATGCTTTAAAGGCTTCCGGCTCTGGATTCCATTCTCCAGCGTGACGGATATATGAGACATTTATATTGCGGAGTTGACGAGTGATTTTAAATTTTGGACTCCTTGGATTCAAATGCCGCACCAACCGATGTTTGCTGGTGGCGTAGAAATAGACGTTCGCGGCAAGCCGGAAAGCATTCGGGTGAAAATCGGTGCTAAGGCTTTCCCACCTCGCTCCGACATCCAGCGGACTATGTACCCAGCTTACGCGGATGCCGTTGGAAAGGCCCATTAAATCCATTTTTGCCGGCAGTTGATATTGCACATGATAAAGCCAGTTTGAGGGAGATAGTGTTCGCATTCTAAGCATATGATCTGTTGCGGCAGAGGCGGCTCTCTGGATTGCGCGAGTGAAGGATCTGCTGTTACCATCCGCGTTGGAGAAAATAAACCCTCCATGATTCATAAACCATTTGAATTTTGCAATATCACCGGTTGTAAAGTGCGGGTTGCCGTGGCCGGTAATAAGCAGAACCGGCGCATCAAGCCAGGTGCGCGGATCAGATTCCACATTGACGCTCTGCCAGTTAATCTGTTGCTCAAACGTGGTGCTAAGCCATTGTGTAACATTGTAATCATCGCGGGGGCGGGCATTCCATGGGCCATTGTATTGCAGCTTATTGAAGATAATGGGATTTAGGCCGCGGGTAAGAAACAACAGCGCATAGCTCGTTGGGACGACTACCGACGGAGCACCGAGAACATTGCCTGGCCAGGAACCATTGGCTTTGTCTTGAATTTTCATAATGGTTTTGGCCCCCATTGTGTACCAGTTAAATGTTCCGATATGCCGCAGTCCGCTGGCCAGGCCCACGCGTTCTAATCCGTAAAGATAATAAAGATTTTCTTGCGTTTGAATGTGCGCCCCGAGCCAACGCAACCCATCCAGAATATTCTTGTCATTATGCGGATTCAGGTGTACCCCGGTATGCCGATATTGATCGACAACATATAAGCTTGCCAGACCGGCGGCGGTCATGGATCGGGTCGAACTGCCGTGACCCTGGTAGCACCACCCGCCATCGGCGTTTTGCCATTTTCGCCAATGCTTCTCACAGCGTATCCAATAATTTTCCGACGGTGAAAATCCGGCCAGCGCCGCAGCCCATACCCCAAGCAACCCATATTGACTGTTGGAATTATCCCAGTTGCCCGGCATAACCTCGTGGGGCTTTACCCCATCCCAAACATAGTGGTACGCACCATCGGAATGCTGCGAATCGATCAGATATTTATCCGCTCTATGCAGGGCCTTGAAGTAAAGAGGTGAATTGGTCGGGCTTTCGGTAATGGCACTGATCTGCAGCGATGCTACATACGTGCTTTTGGGTGTCAGTTCCTCCAGCCATTTAAGCGCCGGTTTGATTTTCGGGGAATCCGCGCTAAGATCTGTCCGATTCAATGTATTGCCGACTTGTAACAGAGCGTAAAGCGCCAGAGAAGTTTCACCGCCAGAATTCTGCGATCCCGGCGGAAGGGTTTCCCAATATGTGCCGGGCTTTTCTTTCTTAAGCAGATAGGCAACACCATGGTCAATGGCCGCAATAACCTCTTTACGTGTAAGCGGCTGTTTTTTTTTCACGTTTTGCGCTGGCGCGGAAGCCTCCGTAAAGAACAGCCCCAAGGTCAGTGCCGCTACGGCAACAAGTATAGATTTCCAAGGTTTTCGCATATCCACCGGAATTCCCTTTAACACAGCTCCAGTACGCCGTAGGCGCTTATACCATACTATATTATCGGTACTTTGGTGCGAACTGCTTGCGAAGAAAACAAAAAGTTGGTTCTGGCCCCCCGGTCGCCGGTTTTGTTAGTAGAATCCGTCCAATTTAACTATTTCGTTGCCGAAATCTTTCCAGGCCAGCTATGGCCGCGAACGCATCGATAACCAGTTTTACTAAACCAACATGTGGAGCCAGACACGCACAATTCTCTTTACAAACAGGATCTCCAGTGTCTGATGCCTTTTGATGGTTGCAGCGGATCGCAAAGTCGCATATAGTTCTAGCAACTGTCGGTGTAGGCCGATGGGTATCTGTTGCCTCGCGAGGTACCGGTGTGCACAGTTGCCAGGCGTTGGTCGCGATGGGAAATAAGGGGTTTTCAGGGTTTTAATACCACGGTCAATTCGCAACATGCCGAATTGAATGATCCATGCGGCCTTTCGCCAAACAACGGAAGGTACTGCTGTAATGGATCAGTGATTTTGAGACTTCTGAAAATAACGGACGGCTGCAGTGGCCATGACTTCCCTTCCATCTTCTGAATCTTGCTCTGGGCATCAAACAATCTCGCGAACAGATTGAATAGAGTTGTTGACTCGTCAGACGGTTATTCAGACGTTTGTACTGAAATCCGGGCCTGATGACATTTTATGCGGAGAATATCATGGAAGACGCAATCCAAAGCAGCACCAGTATGATTACCGAAGCCGAACCGCTGGAAATTCAAGTGGAAGAACCCAGCAGTGTGACTCGCAAAGTGAATGTCAGCATCCCCGAATCACGGATCAAAGGCAAATATGACACCGTGCTTAAAACGCTGGTGAAAGATGCAGCGCTTCCAGGATTTCGTAAAGGACGCGTTCCACGGCGGTTGCTGGAAAAGCGTTTTAAGGCGGATATTGCCAATGATGTTCGTTCGCAAATTGTTTCGGAATCCTTATCCGAAGCGATTGAGCAAAATAGTCTTCAGCCTTTGAGCGAACCAAAATTTATTCCGGAAGTGCCGGAGGTGCCGGAAGTCGGCTCCATGAAATTCTCGGTTGAATTTGAAGTGCTGCCTGAATTTTCACTGCCTGATCTTTCCGCGGTTGAATTGAAAAAACCGGCGCTGGCGGTCACGGAAGAACGCATGAATCTCGCCAAGGATCATTTACGCGGCAATCTGGCGGAAATGCTGGAAGTGCCTGAAATCGGCGATGCCGACGACCATATCAGTACGGATATCAGTGTTGTTGATCAATCCGGCGCGGTTATTGAAAATCTCCCGCACCGGCACGTTCACTTCTCGCCGGAATTCAACGTTGAAGGCATTGAAATCAAAGGTTTTGACGGCCACTTGCGCGGCGCTAAAGTTGGAGATACCGTTCGCATTGAAGTCACGTTGCCCGATACGTTCAAACGCGAGGACCTCCGGGGCCAGAAGGCGACAGTGGGCTTTCACATCACCAAAATCATGCGGCGCGTAAAGCCGGAACTCACGGAAGACCTTGCCAAGGCCAATGGGTTTGACGGCCTGGAAGATCTTAACGATTCGCTGCGTCGGGCCATTGAAGATCGCTTAAAGAGTGAAGGTGCCCGATTGCTGCGGGAGCAGGCCGCCGAAAAACTTCGTGAAGTGGTTCAAATTGACGTTCCGCCTTCTCTGGTTACGCGTGCTACAGCCCAATTGGCACAAAGCGTCATGCAGCAGGCCGCACAGGCCGGTCACAAGCCGGAACTTACCGCGGATATGGTGGATCGGATGCGGGCGGCCTCTGAGCCGCGTGCCAAGCTTGATGCCATTGTGATGCGTCTGGCTGAAAAATTTGGTGTGGATGTCCTGAATGAAGAAATTAATGCCGAAGTTGCGATGATTGCGGATATGAATGGCATGCGTCCGGAACTGCTGTTAAGCCGCATGAGCAAAGGCGGTCAGTTGGATTCGGTACGTGCTGATTTACTGCAACGTAAGGTTCTTGATCGCGTGGTGGAACAGTGCAAGACTCTTGAGATTGATGAAGCACAATGGAAGCGAGAGCAGGATGAACTGCGGGCTTCCATGGCTGCGCAGCAACCGTCGGCTCAAGTCGCTGAACCAACCGGTGGTGAGCAGGCAGCTCCGCAGGCTTAAACCGGCAGCAGGCCATACCGGCGCAAAAATGCTCTACAACTGGCACGGCGGGTGAAGTGTGTCTGATGACATTTCCGTTTCTAACGCTTCCTGCGCAGCGGATCCGATGCCGCCGGAACTGCGGCATCGGCTGGCCTTGCGCGAATATCGGCAGAAATATCATCCGCAGTTGGCGGTAAGTCATAAACGCAATCAATATTTCCATGACACCGTGCATGAGCTTATTGCCCACCATGTCTTACCGGGATGCAGCGTGCTGGAAATCGGCTGTGGCAACGGGGATTTACTCTCATCGCTTGCACCGGCCATGGGCGTGGGGTTGGATATTGATTCGGTCATGGTGGAGGAAGCCCGGCAGAGCCATCCGCATTTAATTTTTCATGAGACCGCCATTGAAGATATTGCCGCCCTGAACCTGCCGCAGTTTGATTATGTCATTTGCAACGGTGTGTTGCAGGAAATATATGACCTGCACACGGTGTTAAGCGCCATAAGGCAGGTGTGTCATGATCGCACACGCATTATTTTCTGCACCTGCAGTCGCCTCTGGACCCCCATGCTGCGAGCGGCTGAGATACTGGGGCGCAAATTCGCTACGCCCGATGAAAGCTGGTTGCCACGCGACGAACTGGAAAATCTTCTGGTGCAGGGCGGAATGCAGGTGGTGCGGCAAACGCCGGCGATTATTGCTCCGCTTGGAATTCCGGTGTTGAGTAATGCTTTGAATCGGTGGGTGGCCCCATTGCCGGGGAT
>JAJZVR010000069.1 GCA_021847065.1 Planctomycetota bacterium
GACTTTAAAGTGTTCCGAGGCACGGAAGCCAAACCGGAGGACAAGCGATGGCGGCAGCTTCGCAAGGGTGTGGCGGATCTGCGTCGCCGGGCGGAGGTGTCGCAAGCGGCCAACGAGCGTTATGCCGATGCGTTGGCATCTGCCAAATGTGGCAAGCCGCTGAAGGAACTCGCCGAGCCGATCTGCCGCCCCGTTCGGTATGGCAAGCGTCCGGTGCGGGGACTTAACCCATGGGAAACAGAAGACGCCCGGCTGTTGGAGACAGTGAACCGTGGAGAATTCACGATCAATGGATTCCGAAATCGCGACTTGCGGAACCATCTGTACGACCGTCCAACTGAAGATGCCCGAGAACAACGCCGTCGCAGTGCTGCGATCACCCGGAAGCTGCGGCAACTGCGCGCCCACAGCTTAATCAAAAAATTCCCCAAAACCCACCGCTCCGTGCTGACGGAAAGAGGACGTTAAATCATCGCCAGCCTGATGGTCGCAGGCTCGGCAACGGCGGAAATACTGATGAAAGCTGCCTAAAAAATCTTCGCACGCTGCGAAGAAATCGACGGATTGTGGCATAGAGTATAACAGGCTACGGCAGCGGCCGGGGGTTATTATCAGGTTGTCATCAATCGCACTTATTTTGACGAATAAAGACACTAAACTTGATGAAAAATGGGACTTCCATTCGCGTTGAAGAGGTGTATAGTTAATTAAAGACTTTAGCTGCTGACGGATGTCATCTCAAGCGTCCGTTTGTGAAGGGTGAGTTCGTTGCGTGGTCGAGTGTTTAGATCATGCTTTTCAGTTTCTTCTGTTTGTCGGGTGAGACCCGAGAGGAGTTTTTATGAAGCGTTTCAACACTGGAGTTGCCGGAAATGTTGCCGGGCAATGTCGTATGGCGCGTTTAATTCGGGCCAGCGAAGTCTTGGATACAAGGAGTCATGTCATGGTTGCAAAGAATCGCAAATGGGAAATTATACTGGCCGGAGCGGTGGCCGCCGCGATGGCCAGCGGTGGGTGGGCTGCCACGAGCAGAGCGGATATTACCAATGGATTTTCAAGTAGCGCAAACTGGGCGCTCAATGGGAATACAACGGCCACAGGACTTACTCCGTCCCTGCCCGCGATCGCCAGCGGCGATCTGGAACTTACATCGGGCAAGAGTAGTGAGGCCACCAGTGCTTGGTATACCACCACGCAGGATGTCGCCGCTTCTTGGACTGCCAGTTTTACGTGGCAATATTCCAACAGGTCGTCAGGTAACTGGGGCGATGGTTTTATGTTTGTGGTTCAGACGGCCGGTACCTCTACCCTTGGCGGATCGGGAAGTAGCAAGGGGTACGCAACTGCGACTGATACTTCGAGCGAATCGGGATATAGTCCCGTCACGCCGAGCGTGGGTATTGGTTTTGAATTGTACAACAAAATTAATCTGTTGACATTTGGGGAAAATGGAGGTGCGCTCTCTACGGCCCCCTCTACTACCGCGTTTAATACCAGTTCCGGCACGATCATGCCCAATGGCAGCACCAGCACGCTGACTGTGAATACGGGTTCGTCGACCACGGGCAAGACTATCAACTTTACGATCACTTATGACTCTTCTACCAACCAACTGGGCGTATTGGCGGTAGATTCGGCCAACTCATCGGATTTTTTTGACTACACAGGCTATGTGTCGTCACCCACGGCGTCGATCCTTGCGGATCTTGGGCAGAGCACGGGGTATGTCGGCTTCACCGGAGGCACCGGCGGAGCTAATATGCAACAGGATGTCACTAATTTTGACTTTACTACGGTTCCGGAGCCAGCGCCGCTGGCGATATTCGCCGTCGGCGGGGGCTTGGGCTTGCTGCTGATCGGCCGCAAGCGGACGGCTCGCAGGACGTCTTGACGCGACGTATCCGGCGGGAACACATCGGGCGTTCCGTTGAGTTTCCGCCGTTTTCGATGTCGTCCTTCCGGCGCACCGGGAGGACGGCGCGGCACGAATCGACTTTATTGGCTGACCCTATGTCCATCATTGGAGAACCATCATGTTTACCAATCGTTTTGCCCAACTCGATCGTAAATCCCTACACGGTTTTACGCTTATTGAATTGCTGGTAGTGATCTCCATCATCGCAGTTCTCATTGCGCTTCTGCTGCCGGCACTGGCCAAGGCGAGAGTTCTGGCGTTGCAGGTCCAATGTGCATCGAATATGCAGCAGATCGGCAACGCCATGCAGGAGTACGCCACCGAGTATTCCGGCGCGTACCCGCTGGGCTGCACAGCTTTTAATCCCTACGGCGGATTCCGTTATCCGGCCAACGACACGTATCCGGGATGGGGCTTCAGTCTGCTCTATTACGATTCCTTTGGCGTTGTGGGCGGGAAAATGGTTAATTCGCGTCCCGGCATACTTACGCCGAACGCCCAGGGTATCTCGCTGCTCTATTCTCCGGAGTCCGGTTACATAAATTACCAAAATAACCTGGGGGCGATCACTTACGACAGCCGCGGCCTTGAGAATCAGTGGACTTTCTACACCAGCTATCTTTATTGGGTGGATCGCGGCGACGGACCGATTAACTCGGCCACAACATATCCAGATCAGGGCTACAGCACCGCGTACGATCTCTGGGCCATAATTCGAGAGGGCAACCACAAACCACCGTATGGCGGCGGTGTCGATATGAATACGACGAGCACCGTGCATCTGCCGGCGATGCATGCAACGTCGAATCCGGGACGCATCTTGGTATCCGATATGTGCATGACGGACCCATCGGGCCTTAACGGAGATGTATGGTGGGGCAGCGGGAATACCGGAACTTATCCCGTGTCAGCACACGTTGACGAACCCAACAGCAACTGGCTGCCGGTTGGTGTGCATGAGCTCTACAACGATGGCGCCGTTGTCTGGCAACCGATATCACAGGTAAAGGTGCATTACGACTATTACGGTTTGTATTACGCTTGGTGATTTAAGCGCGAGGCGAAAGAAATATAAGATTCAAGATTGGCAGCACGGTACAAGCCACCGTATGAAGTTGTAATGAATCAGATGCAAAATGTTCGGAGGGCGGCTTGGTGACATCCCCCCGGCAGCGTCCACCGGTGGTGATTCTGGAACAAGCGAGTCATGGAAAATGCGTAACGCAAAGCAAGAGGCGGATGATTCCGCTTTACCGCGCACTATCATGCCGCTTCGCACATTCTCCTACGCCCGGTTCACCGGCTGGGGATGTTGCGCGATGCTTCTACCGGCCCTGCTTGTGGCGGTGATCTGGAGTATACAGCCAAGCGGTTTGCGTGCTGCGCCTGCGGGCCAGACAAGGGCACGGTTGTGGCATCTTGGCGTAACGTCAACGCCCTGGAACGATTCAGCCTTCGCATTATCACCCGGCGGCTGGCGGCATTATGCGCATGACGGTTTTATGGTCATCGGCAGGAGCGATCCGAAGGTTTCCTGGCCGTACGTTCAGCCGGGGCCGGAGGACCGTTGGGCGGGCCATCACAGGCATACCTTCACGGTGGATTTCGGCGTTGCCCGCTCAGTCGCTGGCCAGGCAATGCTGGTATTGCGTTTTGCCGATACGCAGCCGGTTCATCCACCGCGATTGCGCATTGAGATCAACAATGCCTGGCACCACACCTTTCGAACACCGCGCGGTGGTTCCGGCGGCGCTCTCAACGGCCATCCCCGGCAAGGTCGGCCCTATACGTTGCGGGCGGCGTTCCCCGCTTCCGCGCTGCATGTCGGCAACAACCTGATTCAAATAACCTCTGTGGCCGGCTCGTGGTGTATTTACCATTCGCTGGCTTTGTACGCGCCCGGCGCCGACCGGCTTGTTGTCCCGCACAACACCATCTCGATTGAACGTGTGGCAGGGGATTCGCGATATGTTGTGGCGCGGTCGGGCGATATCAGGGTACAGTTGAGCATTCTGCGGATCGGAGGTTCCGTCAAAGCGCGGATACAAATCGGTGCTATGGGCGGCATACCTGTCACGCTGCAATCGGGGCTGCACCGTTTTCATGTCTCCATACCCAGGCCGCAGGCGTCCGGCCCGCTGCCGGTGGAGATTTCCGTTCCAGATCACCCGGCGGTCCGTTCGGCCATCACTGTGCCGGTGCCAAAAACAATCACCATCTTTATCCTGCCGCAATCACATACCGACATAGGCTTTAAGTACTACCAGCCCGTGGCCCTGCGGCTGCACGCTGATTACATCATCCAGGCGCTTCGGATCATCAAACAGACGCGCCATGAACCGGCCGATGCACAATTCCGCTGGAATCTCGAATGCATGATTGAGGCGCGGCAATTTATGAAGATCGCCACGCGGGCACAAAAAAAAGCATTTTTTGCGGCGGTTGCCGACGGGCATATCGGGCTTGACGCCCTGTATGACAATGAATTGACCGGATTGTGTCAGCCGGAAGAATTGCTGCATTACGTCGCCTATGCCAGGCATTTTGCGCGCCAGTACCATGTATCGATTAATTCGGCAATGATCAGCGACGTGCCGGGTTATACGTGGGGTATGGTTCCGGTGCTGGCCAAAGCCGGGGTTAAATACTGGTCCTGGGGGCCTAATCGCGGCTACTCGCAACAATGGAACAATCAACCGTTTTACTGGTTATCCCCGTCGGGACACAGCCGGGTGCTGGTCTGGCAGAGTTGCTGCGGATACCGATCGGCCTTCGCGCCGCGCGGCGGCTTGGTGGCAAACTTTGGCCGCGATGCCAAGGCGCTGCGCAAATTCACCAATCAGTTCGCCGTTGCCAACCCGAAATTCAAATACTCCATGATCTACACACGCTGGACTGTTGGCGACAATGGGCCGCCAGATCCGAACCTTTCCCGGTTTGTTGCCCGTTGGAATGCGAGGTATGCTTCGCCGCACCTGGTCATTGCCACAACCAGCCAGGCGTTTCACGCCCTGGCGACCAAATATGGCAAAACGCTGCCGGCGTACACTGGGGATTACAACGGCTACTGGGAAGATGGAGCCGCATCCGCAGCGCGAACCACCGCTCTGAGCCGCCGTGCCGGCAACCGGATTTCGGAAGATCAGATACTCTGGTCCATGCTCAAGGCACCGGATTATCCGGCACCTGATTTTGACCGCGCCTGGCGTGACGTGCTGCTGTTTGACGAACACAGTTGGGGAGCCAACTGCGCATGGCGGCAACCGTATCGGAGATTCGCGCGCGAGCAGTGGGCATGGAAAAAGCGGTACGCCGCGCGGGCAATGCATATCTCCAACGTGTTAAGGCGACACGTTATGCAGGTGCTGCACGCGCCGGCCTGGTCGCGCTGGTTTGGTGTGTTTAACACCTGCAACTGGCCGCGAAGTTCCTTGGTGGAAGTGCCGGCTGCTCTGGGCCTGGCGCGCGGTGCCCTGGTGGTCAGCAACGGCCCTCCAGCGGCGCGGCCGCCGACATCGTGGAAGCATTGGGCGCGCGGAGTCCATGTGGTAAACGCCAAAAATCAGCCGGTGCCGTGCCAGCGCATGTCCGATCAGTCGCTGGTTTTCCTGGCTCGCAATGTGCCGGGACTCTCGGCACGGCGATATTATGTCGCCCCGGGCCACAGTGTATTTGCAGGATTAACACCGGCCCGCGCAGCCGGGGGCACTTTATCCAACGCCCTGATCAACGTGCATGTCAGCCCTACCACCGGTGCCATTGATAGCATGCGGGTAGAGGGAATTACGGGCAATCTGGTCAATCGGAACGACAAGATCGCCCGAGGGCTTAATGATTACATTTACCTCCTCGGGACCAGCGGCAAGAATTTTGCATACAGCGGTAAGCCGAAAATTCGCGTGCTCGCCGACGGCCCGCTGGTGGCGGAGTTGGAAATTCGTTCCTCGGCACCGGGCTGCCACATCCTGATCCGCCGCATTTCACTGGTCGCCGGCCTGAAACGGATATACATATCGGATATGTTGGATAAAAAGCAGGTTTATCCGGAACATGAGGCGGTCCACATTGGATTTCCGTTCGCCATTGAGCAGGGGGTAATTCGTTATGACGAGCCGTGGTCCGTCATTGAGTTGGGTAAAGATCAGTTGAAATGGGCGCACAAGAATTCGTTTACGGAAAACCGCTGGGTGGATGTGTCCAACAATCACTTCGGCGTTACCTGGGCCAGCGTCAACGCCCCGATGTTTGAGGTCGGGCGCATCACGGCGGTGACCGTAGAACACGGACAGCCCTCCCCGCGCCATGTTGTCAAAGGATCCACGATTTATTCCTATGTGATGAACAATTACTGGCGCACCAACTATAAAGCCTTCCAGAGTGGAATGATTGGATTCCATTATGTCGTACGACCGCACCGCGTATTTTCGCAGGCCGCGGCGCAACGCTTCGGTCTTGACACCCAGCAGCCGCTGGTGACGGCGCTGATCACGCCCCATGCCCGGCCTTTTACCCCGCTGTTTACCGTGACCCCAGGCACTGTTCTCGTTGAAGCATGTCACCCCGACCCCGACGGGGCCTACACTGTCCGGTTGTATAATGCGGGGCGGCGGCGCGCTGTGGTTCATCTGGCATGGCGGGGTGGAGGAACGGTTCAACTGTTTCGCACCGGCTTATTCGGCCGCGCTGTTGGTGTGCGCGTGCGGCAAGCCGTTCTTTCGCCGCTTGAGTTTGTAACGTTGCAAGTGCGAAAGCGATAATAAGGTTAAATTTACATCGGTTCAGGATAGGAATTCATTATGAAACCGAGCGAAAGGCCTGGCCCCAGTGGGCCAGGCCCATCCCGGAATCCGTAGGGATCCCGGTCACATTATCGAGTTGATTTACTCTGTATGGAATCGCAATGCCAATACGTACTGTCTGCTTTGGACGTTGTTATTCATGGAGATGAACGGCATTTTGTTTGACGAAAATTGTCACACAATTTGACGAACAAAGGGATTTGCAGTTGGATTGCAGCGGTGTATAGTTGCAAACATCACTGGCATCATTTCGATACGGGTTGTGTCAGTGAGTTGAAAATAAGGATGGTCGTTAATGCGGATTCGGTGGTTACGGGTTGGCTGTCGCGTTATTGTTTCCATGTTCGCCATCGGCGGAATTGGATCTGTTCACGGGGCACCGAGAATAAACCGGGTGTTGGATACACGCTGGAAGATATACACCGTACCGAAGGTGAGCGGGGGGCGGATTTTGCCGCTATTGACTCCATCCGCTGTTAAGAAACTCCAGTGTCCTGCTTCCGGGCCGAAATGGCGGGCGGTAAATCTGCCGGACGACTATATTGTAGATGGTAAGTTTACACACCGTGCCGTCGCGGGGCACGGCTCTCTGCCGGTCTATCCGGCATGGTATCGGCGGGGCATCCATATTCCGGCTTCGGCAATGGGCAAGACCGTCTGGCTGAATTTTGGCGGCGTGTATCGGGATGCGGTGGTTTTTGTCAACGGTCAATTTGTTGGTCAGCACCCCAGCGGCTATACCGGTTTTCGCTACAACATCTCTAAATTTATTCATTATGGCCGCCGGAATCACCTCACGGTGTATGTTAATCCACGCTGGTTTGAAGGTTGGTGGTATGAAGGCGGCGGCATATACCGCCATGTGCGGCTGATGATCACCGATAAACTTCACGTTGCGCCATGGGGAACATTTGTCATCAGCAAGGTGCCGGGATCTATCCACTATGGCGCATCGGATGGGGATTATGCTGATGCGGACCTGACGATTCAGACCACGGTCGATAACGAGCACCGAACAGTTCGGCAATTCACGTTGCTTTCGCGGGTGATCGGCCCGACGGGCACAACACTGGCCACAATCTCCACTCGCGAACATTTGCCCGCCAGTCGGAAAATGACGTTCATACAACATGCCGCCATAAACAACGCCGCATTATGGTCTCTGCATCATTGCAATTTGTATCATCTGGAAACCACGCTCCGCGTGAATCACGCAACCGTGGATGACAAACGGACCACGTTCGGCATACGCACGTTGCGGTTTGATCCGAACCAGGGCTTTTTTCTCGACGGAAAGCGTGTGGAAATTAAGGGAACAGCCAATCATCAGGATTTTCCGGGTGTGGGCATCGGTGCTCCGGACAACTTGTGGTACTGGCGGATTGCCAAGCTCAAAGCGATGGGTTCCAATGCCTACCGATGCTCGCATAATCCGCTGGCCACATCTTTCTATCGCGCCTGTGACCATTTGGGCATGCTGGTGATGGATGAAAACAGGCATCTCGGCGATGCGTGGACGGCCAAATCACCGCGTCCCGGCGCGCCGGGATATTCCAATTTGTCGGATCTGAAGGCGATGATTCTTCAACATCGGAATTATCCCTGTATTATTTTCTGGTCCATGTGCAATGAAGAGAACCAACTGCAGGGCACGCGCGAGGGAGCTGGAATTTTCTCCGCCATGATGCATGCGGTGCATCATCTTGACCCGACACGGCCCGTGACCAGCGCCATGAACGGCGGCTACAACAAGAAGGGTTTTTTCAGTGTCGAGAATCTTCTTGGAATAAACTATCATTGTTATCTTTATTCCAGCATTCATCGGCAATACCCGCATCAGATGCTCTTTGGCAGCGAGGATGTAAATTGCTACAGCGCTCGAGGAGTACTGGAATCGAGTCGCGCGTCGGGATTGTGTTCGGAGTTTGGATTCATCGCGCATCGGGGATTTTTTGCCGGACATGAGCCATGGCGCTCATGGATTCCAGTGGTGGAACATCCGTTTGTCGCCGGGGAGTTTATATGGACCGGGTTTGATTATCGCGGCGAACCCAATCCTTATGGCTGGCCGGCGGTTACCAGCCAGACCGGCTGCATGGATTTGTGCGGGTTTCCCAAGCCGTGCTATTACTATTGGCGCGCGTGGTGGGAAAAGAAGCCTTCGGTGTACATATTTCCGGCGTGGACGTTTCCGAAATCCATGGCGGGCCAACCCATTACAGTGCGCTGCTATTCCAATTGTGATCGTGTAACATTGTTTCTGAATGGGAAAGACTTGGGATCAAAGCAGATGCCCAAATATCGGTATCTGGACTGGACGATACCCTACACGCCGGGGGTTCTGATCGCGCGCGGATATAACGCCGGCCAGGTGGTGACACATTACACGCTTCGCACCGCCGGCCCGCCCGCCGGCATACGGCTCATGGACCAGTATCCGAATCTCGATGCGGATGGTGAAAGCGACGCTCCGATTGCGGTGGAGGTGGTGGATGCGGCGGGGCATGTTGTGCCCGATGCGCAAAACAAAATCCAGTTTGCGGTAAGTGGCGCGGGTTCGCTGGCGGGCGTCGCCAACGGCAATCCGGTCAGCCATGAATCAAATATCGCGGATTGGCGTCGTGCGTTTCATGGGTTATGCATGGTGATGGTAAGAGCGGGTGACAAGGCGGGAACAATCAACGTGACCGCACGATCGCCGGGATTGAAGGTGGCAAAACTGGAATTGCGGACCATGGCGGCGGGGAGGTATCCGCAATGAGTCTCACCGCGAAAAAGTATGGTGCGCAAGAGCCTTGCGCAAGATTGCCGGGAAAACGATTTATATCTGTAAGAGGAGTTTTTATGAAGACGCATTTGTTATTGGTTCTTGGGGTTCTTGGTATTGCCTTCGTTGGATTTACCGATTCCGGCGGGTCGGCGGCGGCCAGCCAACCTGTCAGTGCTTTCAAATTCAAGGCCGTCCCGATCACACGCCCTCTCGCCGGGCAGGCACCGGTCGAGGATGTTAATCCATTGATTGGCACCGGCCGCGGCCCGGGCGGCAGCATTAATCTATTTCCCGGTCCATCCATGCCGTTCGGGATGGTGCAGCTAAGCCCGGATACGCAATCGAAGGGATTTGGTTACCACTATTACCAGCCGGATATTCAAGGGTTCAGCATGACGCACATGAGCGGGCCGGGCTGCGCCAATGAAGGGGACGTGTTTTTCACGGCCACCACCGGGGCGGTGCATACCCAAGTTAAGAAATTTCAATCGCCGTATTCGCATGACATGGAGTCGGCGTCACCCGGTTACTACCATGTTTTGCTGCAAAAATGGGGCGTCGACACCCAACTCACGGCGACGGAGCATTGCGGACTGGCGAAGTTTACCTTTCCGGCCGGTAAACAGGCCAATGTTCTTATTCCCATCAGCCACACGCTGGATTACACCGTGGCGTCGCATGTTCATATCGTCAACAATCATGAAGTAACCGGCTATGTGGTGGATCATTGTTTCTGCGGCAACAAGCAGGCGTACAAGGTCTTTTTTGTCATGCGTTTCAGCCGCCCCTTTGCTTCGTTCGGAACATGGAAGGGCAATAAATATAACGGATCGGGCAAAATCACCGCGCAGAGTTCACAGGCCACGCAGACGAAACATAATCAATGGATCGGCGCGTATGTCAGTTGGCCGGCGGCGGCCCATGCGCGGGCCGTCACGGTGAAAGTCGGCATATCCTACGTGGATTTGGCCGGTGCGGAAAACAACCTCAACACCGAGGTCGCGGGCCGTCATTTCGATGCGGTTCGCAGCGCCGCGCGGAGCATCTGGAATAAGGCGTTGAGCGTGATAAGCGTAAAGGGCGGCCAGCCCTCGCGGCGGGAAGTATTTTACACCGCATTGTATCACAGCCTGTTGATGCCCAGTATTTTCAGCGATGCCGACGGGCGCTATCTCGGCTTTGATGACAAAATTCATCACGTTGCCGCCGGCCATCGCATTTATTGTAATTACTCCGGCTGGGATATTTACCGCAGTGAAATGCCATTGCTGGCGCTGATTGAACCCCGGCGCATGGAAGACATGTGCCAGTCGATCGTGCTGATGTATCAGCAGGGCGGCTGGATCGACCGCTGGCCGCAGATCAACCATTACACCAATATCATGTGCGGCAGCCCCCTGACCACGGTGATGTGTACAGCGTACCTGGATGGCCTGCATGGTTTTGACATTAAGACCGCCTGGCAGGGGATGTTGAAGGATGCCACGCAAGCACCGCCGCCGGGGCATCCGTATAAAGGTGAAGCGGGAATCAAGTGGATCAATAAACTGCACTATGTACCGAATAACAAAGTAGGTTACGGCTCGGTTTCGCAGATTCAGGAGGACTGCGTGGCGTATGCCTCGCTTTATTACCTTGCCAAGGCGTTGGGTAAAACGCATGATGCTGATATTCTCTATAAGCGGGCGCAGTATTATCGCAATGTCTTTGATCATACGGATCATTTTTTCCGCCCCCGGCTGGCCAACGGTCAGTGGGTGAAGCATTTTAATCCCAGCCAATTCTGGCACGGCTTTATTGAGGGTTCGGGCTGGCACTACCAGTGGCTGGCCCCCTGTGATATGGCGTGGCTGGTTCATGCGGTGGGCCGGGCAAGATTCAACCGCCGTCTGGAGGCGTTTTTCAGTTACAAGAAGCCCGGTTGGATGGGGCAATATTACAACCCTTATAATGAGACGGACCTGGAAGCGCCGTTTGAATTTAATTTCTCGGGGAAACCGTGGAAAACCCAATACGTTGTCCGGCGGGTGCTGCGCCAGAACTACACCCTGTCCCCCAACGGAATACCGGGCAATGATGATTGCGGGGAAATGTCATCCTGGGCGGTTCTGAGCATGATGGGTATGTACAGTATTGATCCGGCCAGCACAGCTTATGAACTTTGCAGCCCGGAGTTTTCCAAGATCACAATCCATCTGCATTCCCCGTACACCGGTGGACGGTTTGTCATCACCACAACGCCAGCCCCGGTGTTGACGCCTTACATTCACAGCGCGCGGCTCAATGGCGTCGCCCAGAAAGCTGATTGGATCAAGTTCAGCGATATAACCAAAGGCGGGAAAATGTCATTCACTCTGGGTAAAACCCCCAATAAAAATTGGGGTTCCGCACCAACGGAGGCACCGCCATCATTGACGAATTGAAAGGCCACTATCGAAGCACACTGTGTCTTGCACTACTGGTGTTGATGACGATACCGGCGGTCGCGCGGGCGGCGTTGCCGCCACGATTTAGTGTGACTTTCCCGGCCTCGCTGCATAAGCAACCGTTGCAGGGGCGGTTGTATATAATGCTTTCAAAAAATGGTAAACCGCAACCACGATTTCAAATCAATGACAGTATCCGGACGGGGGAAATATTCGCCACGCAATGCAATGCATGGAGGCCTGGTCAGGCAGTAATCGTCGGGGATCATTCGCTTGGCTATCCGATTGAGAATCTGCGGGATATACCCGCAGGACACTATTTTGCGCAGGCATTGTTCAATGTCTATACCTCATTCCATCGTGCCGATGGAATCACCCTAAAGCTGCCGATGGATGAAGGCGAGGGGCAGCAGTGGAACCGGAAACCCGGTAACCTTTATAGCCTGCCGGAGCGTGTGTTCCTCAATTCGGAAAGCGGGGGTGAAATTCATCTCGAATTAAATCGTGTTATCCCGCCGCTGCCGGCGCTTCGCAGTACCCGCCATCTCAAGCGTTTTCGGATTGATAGTCCGCTGCTAAGCCGCTTCTGGGGCCGGCCGATGTATTTGGGCGGGATGGTCATGTTGCCTTCCGGGTGGTATTCCCACCCCGCCGCGCATTATCCTTTGATAATATATGAAGGACATTTTCAACGATATTTTGGTGTACCCATTCCGATGTCTCGTCAAGCTCCGGCCTCAGAACTGAAAGGATTCGCCCGAACCCGTGCCGAATATTGCTATCGCTTTTACCGGGAATGGAAATCCGGTCAGCTTCCGCACGTTCTTATTCTGATCATTCAAAGCGCCAATCCGTATTATGACGATTCCTATAGTGTGAATTCGGCCAATCTGGGACCCTACGGCAGCGCTATTGTAAACGAATTGATACCATACGTTGAACACCATTTCCGCGGCATAGACCAAGGTTGGGCGCGGGCACTGTACGGCTATTCCACCGGCGGATGGGAGGCTATGGCTTCGCAGATATTCTATCCCGATGAGTTCAATGGAGCTTGGGTTTCATGCCCGGATCCGGTTGATTTTCATGCTTTCATGGCGGTTGATCTTTATCGGGATAAGAACGCCTTTTGGCGAATTGGGCAATTTTCACGTGTTCCCCGCCCGGCGGCGCGGCGGACGGACGGTACCGTTCTCACCACGATGGCACGGGAAATGCTGCGGGAACGCGTACTGGGATCTAAGGGGCGGTCCAGCCGCCAATTCGATGCCTGGCAGGCGGTCTTTGGTCCCATGGCCAAAGATGGGTATCCGGCTGAAATATGGAATCCGCGCACCGGGCGGATTCATCGACGCGTGGTGCGCTATTGGCGGGATCACTACGATTTGTGTCATTATCTCAACAAACACTGGGCAACGTTGGGGCCGGAACTGAAAGGAAAAATTCATGTAACCGTGGGTACCATGGATACGTTTTACCTCAACAACGCCGTTAAACGGCTGCAGAATTTTCTCGCAGGCACGCGGAATCCGCACGTCAACGGAACGTTTGAATATGGCCCGGGCCAACCGCATGGCTGGTGGGGAGGTGGACCAAAGATGACTGCTGCGATGAGCGCTCTGACTGCGCCGGAGCGGGAGATTTCCGAGATGGTACGGCACATGCTGGCAACCGCACCGAAAGGTGCCGACACCGCGAACTGGCGATATAAATGAATGAAGCCTGCTCGCTTTAACCAAAATAGTCGCTGAATTTGACGAAAAAGGGGATTTACTGCCGCCTCGCAATGGTGTCATGCTATAGGGGAAATGGACTCCACGAGATCGGTGGTTTGCCATAACTTAAGCATCTATAGTGGCGCAAAGGATTGTAATGGAACTAAATTTTGATGACACCGGACGTTCGGAAGATTGACAAGAAGGACATTACCTTCAGTGACGCAATCACAGCGGTACGCCGATTATGCTGGAAGGATGTTTTTCAACACCCACCATTTGCCACGGGTGTTGAAAAACTACCGAGGCTTTTTCGCCTTACGCTGCTGGACTACCTCAGTCGCGCCCCGTGAGCACTAAAAAATGGCGAAAGTCGAGCTTATGCCAGATTTAACTTCCCTTTTGATTTTCCTCATGTCCAGCGCGCGGTTATAGTTGGTTCCCGGTCTGTTACAGGAACTTATACAGGGCTAAGATAACCAATGCTGGATTTTTCATTCCAACTAAATCGTCTGTGGCGGGCCGTACCGTTGATGCTTTTCGGATTGTTGTTTGTAACCGGTTGTTCACAGCAGGTGCCCCCGACGCCGCGTAAACTCATGGCCATTCCCTCTGCTTTACAGGAAATACACACCCTTAATGATCGCTCCGCGCTGCTCGATAAATTGCGCTTTACCGGAAATGTCAATCTAACACTAACTGATCATGATGGCGGAACCTCAAGTTTTCAGGCGCACGCCGTGCTGCTTGTGGATCAGAACCGTGTGCCGCACCTGCTGCTTGTGGGTACCTATCTTGGACAGGATGCCTTTGAAATGGGCATGAACCGTCGTATCTACTGGCTGATAGATCATGACCACAAAGTTGCTTACGTCGGGCGGGTAGCCATGGAGGATCGTTTGCCATCCGGTGTCATGCCGCTTCGGCCACAACGTGTTTTGGACATGCTCGGAATCACGCCCCTTATTCTTACGGGTCAGAGCCGCATTGCCATGTTCAATGTGCCACATACCGGAAGCTACAATTTGCTGTTGCTGCGTTCCGGTGGCGGCTCACTGGAGCATATCAGCCGACAAATTTCCATCAGCCGATATACCGGTCAGGTGCGGGAGGTGCGGTTGTATGATCGCACTGGCCGGGTCATCGCCTATAGTGAATTAAGCCGTTATCGCCCGCTGGATAAAGCATTTGACGGCGTAGAACTTCCGACGCGTATCGTTATACATTATCTGGATGCCCAGGCGGAAATGGATTTTCACATTCATCGCGCGGCATTAACCTTCCTCGGCAAATCACAATTCATTTTTGCTTCGCCAAGCTTCCAGGGTTTGAAAGTCGCCGATATGGATAATCCGGCCAACTGGATCGCCCCAAAGGCCGCCCCCGCAGCGGCTAAATAAAGGCTCCGGGCATGCACACGATTACCTGCACACGCTTCTGGGGACGGACTTTTAGAAATCCGGCGGCGCTTACAGGCTCTGGCTGTGCGCGGCCAGATATTCCGCCACGCCCGCGGAATCGGCTTTCATACCGGGCTTTCCGGGTTGCCATCCGGCGGGGCAAACTTCCCCATTTTCCTCGTAAAATTGCAGCGCATCGACCATGCGAAGCGTTTCATCCACATTGCGGCCCAGCGGAAGATCATTAATCAGTTGATGCCGCACAATGCCGGCTTGATCAATCAGAAAGGTCCCGCGCA
>JAJZVR010000070.1 GCA_021847065.1 Planctomycetota bacterium
GCCAAACATGTTAAACAGGCCTTTACATTTATCGCCTATGTTGAAAGCCAGCCGGTTATGGAGCGCCTGTGCAGCATGATGAGCAAGAACTCACCGCTGCGAAAAGTCAGTAAGCGCTTTATCGAACACAATCCGAATCCGTACATCGACGTTTTTGAGAAACTTGCCAGCAGTCCCAACGCCCGCGGATTGCCTCAAATCCCGATTATGCCCCAGGTTATTGATGAACTTAATACCGAGGCCCAAGCCGTTGCATTGCTGGAACGAACGCCCACCCGAGCGCTGCAGAAATCGCAAAATCGTCTCCAGCGTGAATATGACAGTTATGAACATGTGCAGAAATTGCGGCGGGCCGAAAAATGAATATGCAAACGTGCAGCCCCAACGGGAGTGTACCGCTGATCAATGGAGGTATCTGCTGAATGATCCGGTGGAGAAACGAGATAAAACAGACGGCCAAGGGCTTGGCGTTCCTTTCGCCCTGGCTCATCGGCTTCGCCGTGTTCATGGCATTGCCGATTGGCCTGTCGCTTTATTTAAGTTTCTGCGATTATCCGCTGCTGCAACCACCAGTCTTTGTGGGTTTGAGAAATTATCATGCGATGCTCCACGATTCGGTATTTTGGGAATCTTTGCGCAATACGGGTTATTACGCACTGTTAACGCTGCCCGCGGGAATGATCATCGCGATCGCGGCGGCGCTATTACTTAACAGCCGCGTGCGTGGTATCTCCATTTACCGGGCCATTATATTTTTGCCATCGCTGGTGCCGCTGGTGGCATCGTCGATGGTCTGGCTCTGGTTATTTAATTCACGATTGGGTTTGATCAATACCCTCCTTCGCTATATGGGCGTGGCCCATCCACCGGGATGGCTGACGACCACGCAGTGGGCCATGCCATCTTTGGCGATCATGAGTTTCTGGGGATTGGGTAACACCGTTGTCATTTACCTTGCAGGTTTGCAGGATGTCCCCAAGGAATTGTACGAAGCCGCCGAAATTGATGGTGCCAGCCCGGCCCGGCAGCTTTGGCATGTGACGCTTCCGGGAATATCACCGGTTATATTTTTTAATCTCATTATGGCTATTATCGGCGTGGTCCAGAACTTTACCGTGCCGTATGTCATGACCCAGGGCGGCCCCGACCGTGTCACTTATTTATTTACCATGTACCTCTACGATAACGCCTTCAGCTTTTTGCACATGGGTTACGCCAGCGCCATGGCCTGGGTAGAATTATTGATCGTGTTGATACTCACAGCCATCGCCTTCTGGAGCAGCCGACACTGGGTACATTATCAGGGAAAGTAATATATGCCTGAAAAACTACCGGTCAACATGGTCTCCAAGGATCTGCTGGAGGGGAATTTTCCCGCTGCCGCCGGAGAATCTGTGGATCGTACCACACCGTCCGGTTCCGCCGGTGGCCCGCCGCCTCATATTGGCCGCCGACTGATGACACATGCGTTGCTTATTGGTGTGTCACTTATTGCGCTGGTGCCTTTTCTCTGGCTTCTGGATACGAGTTTCAAAACCGAGTCCGCCGCCACGCAATATCCTCCGAGCCTTATTCCCGATCCCTTCCGCTGGCAAAATTATGTCAACTTGTTTTCCGAGCGGCAATACCACATGCTGCTTTGGGCGCGCAACAGCCTGACCATCGCGGTACTCGTTGTGCTTGGCACCACCATTTCCAGCGCGTTTGTGGCCTACGGATTTGCCAAGATTCGCTTCCGCGGTCGCGGGATATTATTTGCCTTAATGCTTTCCACCATGATGATCCCCTTTCCGGTCACCATGGTATCGATGTTTATTATCTTTAAATGGCTGGGAGATCATACCGGCGTAGCGTGGCTGGGAACCTTTCGCCCATTGTGGGTACCATACTGGTTTGGATCGGCGTTCAGCATTTTCCTGCTGCGGCAATTTTTCATCACGATTCCGGATGAACTTTCGGAGGCAGCCCGTATTGATGGATGCTCCGAGTTGGGAATATTTTTTCGCATTATCCTCCCCCTGGCCCGCCCGGCGCTAAGTGTCGTGGCATTATTTGCCTTCCTTGGTGTCTGGAATGATTTTCTCGGCCCGCTGGTATATCTCCAGCATTCCCACCAATTCACCTTGGCCCTGGGACTGGAAGCCTTTCAATCCCAGTTAGGCGGCAGCCAATGGAATCTTCTGATGGCCGCCAGCGTGCTGGTCATTCTGCCGGTGGTCATTCTGTTTTTTATCGCCCAACGCACCTTCATTGAAGGCATTGCCACCACCGGAATCAAAGGATAAGCGTTAATTGGCTATCATAAAAATGCCGGGGCGTGAATCTTTCCTGGCCGGTGCGGTCGGACGTGACCGCAAGTTACGGTAACCACGCGTTAACCGTTCCATGGTTGTCAACCGGCGCAGGCCCGGCACGGGAGTCTGTGAAAAAAATCACAAACTGCTTGACTCGGCAATATCATAAGTGGATAATAATATCCACATAGCGGCTTTTGGCGGAAATCGGGCTGCGTCGGCCCGGCTGGATGTGTGAAGGAGTATCAACGATGAACGTCTTGAAGAATTGGAAGATCGGCCTACTGGCAACTGTGCTCTTGCTGATACCAGCTGGTTGTGCGAAACGGAGCAACCACAATGCGGCGTACAAGGGCGAATCCAATCAGGCTGCAAAAATTATCGCCCAGCGGAAGCTGACGCCTGCGGATGTGGTCGGCGCTCTCAAGACGTTTGAGCCGCCGGGCAGGCGGGATAAATATTTAATGTTCGCCTCGGGCGGGCAGGGCGGACAGGTGCTGGTGTGGGGCATCCCATCAATGCGACTGTTGCAGGAGATTCCCGTCTTTACGCCTGATTCCATGGCCGGCTGGGGTTTTGGCGGCGCCGGCGACAAGGTGCTCCGTGGAGGGGATATTCCCGCATCCAGCATGGGACCGCGCGAGAAACTTGACTGGGGCGATTTGCACCATGTGAACTTAAGCCAAACCCACGGAGATTATGACGGCAAATGGTTGTTCTGCAATGACAAGGCTAACGGCCGCGTGGCGGTGGTGGATTTGCGCGATTTCGCATGCAAGCAGATCGTAAAAAATCCACTGTTTTATAATGACCACGGCGCTACATTTGTTACGCCGAATACCCGTTATGTCATTGAAACCAGTCAGTATTCGGCGCCGCTGGGCGAGGCTTACGCGCCGATTAAATCCTACGATCAAAAATATCGCGGGGAGATGACCTTTTGGCGGTTCGACCGCAAAACCGGCCGTATTGATCCCAAACGCTCCTTTGCGGTGGAGTTGCCGCCCTATTGGCAGGACCTGGCTATTTCAGGAAAGCGGGTCAGTCACGGCTGGATCTTCTGCAATTCATTTAATGTGGCGCGGTTCCACGGCGACGACATGAACGGAGCGCCGTCGTTTGAAGCCGGAGCAACGCGTCGTGACACCGATTATCTGCATATTATCCACCTGACACAGGCGATCAAAGATTTCAAGGCCGGCCACTTTAACCGCGTCAACGGCTTTCCGGTTATTCCCATGAAGACGGCCATCGCCGATCGAATTCTATTTTTCACGCCGGAAACCAAAAGCCCGCACGGCTGCGATGTGGCACCCGACGGCCGATACATTATTGTCAACGGCAAATTGGATCCTCATGTAAGCGTATACAGTTTCAAAAATATTCAAGCGGCAATCGCGGCCGGCCCAGCAACATGGCGGCATGATGCGTACGGCGTACCGATCCTGCCGATGCGTAAAACCATCAAGGCCCGTATTGAAATTGGTCTTGGCCCGCTGCACACGCAGTTTGATAATAAGGGCTATGCCTACACCACGCTGTTTGTTGACAGTGCCATCGCCAAATGGTCGCTGGGCGGGCCTTACGAGAAGTTGCACCCGAACGTGAAACCATGGTCTTTGGTTCAAAAGTTATCCGTAAATTACAATCCGGGCCACCTGACCGTTATCGGCGGTGACACGGAACACCCAACAGGTCGATATCTGGTGTCGCTGAATAAATGGTCCATCGACCGTTTTGATTGCGTCGGCCCGCTTTACCCCGAAGATCAGCAGGTCATCGATATCAGCGGCCCCAAGATGCGGCTGCTTTCCGACACGCCGCTGTGTGTGGGGGAAACCCACTATGCCCAGATCATCGCGTACAGCAAAATTCGCGCGTGGAAGGCATACCCGAAGGTTGGATGGAATCCGCTGACCCAGAGCGTGGATCCCAATGCTCCAATGCCGGGGAACGAGCGCATTGTCCGCCACGGCGACAATGTTGAAATATTCATGACCGCCGTTCGCAGCCACTACACCCCGGAAATTGTAAAGATCAACCAGGGTGACCACGTTACCTGGCATGTCACCAACATTGAACGAACACCCAACGCCTCGCACGGATTCGCCGTTTCCGCGTACAACATCAATCTCACCCTTAACCCCGGTGAAACGGAAACGTTCCATTTTGTGGCAAATCGCGCCGGCGTGTTCAGCTTCTATTGCACCAAGTTCTGTTCGGCGTTGCACCTGGAAATGACGGGCTATCTGGTGGTCAAGCCCAAGGCCGCCGACGGCGCGCATTAACAAGGAGATGCACCATGAACGCGATAGCCGTAAAAGTTCTGGGGCCGAGGGCGGCCCCGGAACTTGTCCAAGCCCACCCCTGGCGGTTCCGGTTACCGTCCATGCTTTTTGTCATGGCGGCGATTCTGCTGGTGACATCGATCTTTACGCCCTATTGGCAGGATACGATGTATGCGCCGCAGTACCCACACGGATTAACGGTGGTTTCTTATGTCAATCGCTTGTCCGGCCGGGTGCATGAAATTGATCTGCTCAATGAGTATATCGGAATGAAGCCTCTGGAAGATGCGGCCAGTGTGGAAAAGCATACCGCGGTATTCATCATCGCGGCATTGGCATTATTGGTGATTGCCGCGGTGGAAATTCACAGCCCGTGGACGGCATTACTCACGGTGCCGGCATTGTTTTTTCCGATTGGATTTTTGATTGATCTGCAATTTTGGCTGGCCGATTTTGGCCTGCATCTGGATCCCAACGCCCCGCTGAACCTTGCGGTGAAACCGTTTGTGCCGCGCGTGCTTGGTGAAGGGCATGTCGGCCAGTTTGTGACCGTCGCGGTGCCACTGGCGGGATTGTATTTGAGCATTGCCGCCAGCATTCTCATTGTGCTGGGCCTGTGGTATCAGCGCCGGGCCTTTAAGCCTTTGCGCGACCGGCTGTTGGAGGGATTCGCGCAGGCCGCACCGCCGGCCGGGACCTCTTAGGAGTTCACGCATGAGAAACCCTTCATCCATAACTGTGTCGCAATCCGCCACCCTCCTCGCGGCGTGCGACGATGCTTCGCCGTGTCACAGCCAACTGTCTGCGGAAGTCCACCCCCGGCATCCCGATAACTGTGTTCGCATCAGCGATATCGGGACAGGCAGCCGGGGGCTATGTGATTTTTGGTTTCAGCTGTGCCGCGCAGTAATCTTACTGGCGGTAGCGATGGCCGCATCAGGCGCCACCGGGATGGCTGGGGCAACGCCCGCCGCGGCGCGATGGAGCTTGCGTCGCGCTCTGGCCACAGCGAGGCCGGGAGCTGTGATTCATGTTCCGGCGGGGATTTATCATGGACCGCTGGTGATCACAAAACCTGTGCGCCTCTTAGCTCAACCGGGCGCGAGCGTCACCGGCGATGACCATGGAACCGTGGTCACAATCAAAGCGGCTGACGTGGAATTCCACGGATTTACTGTCCGCGGTTCCGGCCGAAGCCTGGATCGTGAAGACGCCGGAATTAAGGTTTACGGTGCAAATGCCGACATCGAGAGCAACGCACTGCGGGATGTGTTGTTCGGCGTGCTATTAAAGCTGGCTCCCCATAGCAGGATCGTAAACAATAATATACGCGGCAAGAATCTACCCTTGCCCGTGCGGGGTGATGGTATTCACCTCTGGTATTCCAACGATTGTCTGATTCAGGACAATACGATCACCAACGCGCGGGATGAGGTGATATGGTTTTCCAAGCATGTGCGAGTCATCGGCAATACTGTGACTGATAGCCGCTACGGTCTGCACCTGATGTACGACCGGCATATCACCATCACCGATAATACGCTGACGCATAATTTTGTCGGGGCGTTTCTTATGTATAGCTGGCACATTGTCTTTGAGCGCAACGTGTCCATGAATAACCGTGGAGTCAGCGGTTACGGCATCGGCGTAAAAAACATCAATGATCTGCTGGTGCGGGACAACCGCTTTCTGAATAATCGCATCGGTATTTATATGAATAGTTCGCCATCGTCGCTGGGCGTAGTCGATACCTTTCGCCGTAATGTGCTGGCGTACAACAGCATTGGCGTGATGCTGGACCCCACCGGTCAAAATGATGTGTTCACAGAAAATACGTTCATGAATAATACGCAGCAGGTGGACAAGGACGGAGGAGGCCAACTGCGGCACTATCGATTTTCATCGCATGGGCGCGGTAACTTCTGGAGCAATTACACCGGCTACGCGCTGGGAAAAAGCGATGTTGGCGCGATCCCCTATCGGATCCAAAACTTTTTTGATAATTTAATGGATGAGCATCATCGTCTGCGCCTCTTTCTGTACAGCCCCGCCCAGCAGGCCGTTAATCTGGCGGCCAATGCGTTTCCACAGATTCAGCCGCACGCGGTGCTTACCGATCCGAATCCACTCATGCAGCCAGTGGCGGTTCATGCTCCAGCGCTCATTCCGCCGCATTCGGAAGTGGCCGATATGGAGCCGTGGATACTGCTGGGTATCGGCGGATTATTGCTCGGCTTGGTGGGATTGGATCGCAAAACCGCAGCCTCACCAGTCCACCCGGCAGATACCCTTGCTATGGCCAACCTGGTCGCACCGCCGGTGGAGGTCTCGGCGGTTCTCCACATCAGCGGCTTGGCAAAAGCGTTCGGCCACAATCAGGTGCTTAAAGCATTGGAGTTGGACGTTCGGCCGGGTGAAGTGGTAGCGCTATGGGGTGACAACGGGGCGGGAAAATCGACGACCATTAAATGTATTTTGGGACTTCTGCATTATACCGGGGACATCCAAGTTGCCGGGATGGATGCGCTGCGTGATGCCCGTGCGGTTCGGCGACGGATTGGTTATGTCCCACAGGAGTTGAGCTTTTACAGCGATTGGGACGCTCGTAAAACCATGCGTTTTTACGCCCAGCTTAAGCGCGCCGATCTGGAGAGCGTTAGTGCATTGCTCGCTTCGGTCGGGCTGGCGGACCACGCGAAGAAACCTGTTGCGGCGTTATCCGGCGGAATGAAGCAGCGGTTGGCGCTGGCCATTGCGTTGCTGGGGGACCCGGCTCTTCTGCTTCTGGATGAATTTACCTCGAACCTCGATGCCCAGGCGCGGGCCGGATTGCTGGAACTATTGCATCGCCAGCGTAATAAGCGCCTCGCCGTGCTGTTTACGTCGCATCGTGTCGACGAGGTTCAACTGTTGGCCGACCGCGTGTTGGTGATGGGCGATGGCCGGATACGTGCGGATTGCGCGCCGACCGCCTTGGGCGAAATATTGGGCTTTAAGAAATGGATGCGTCTGCACTTTGCCAATGGAGACGTCGCAGCGGCACAACGCCTTCTGGCGGCGCATGGCTATACGGTGAAGGTCCAACTTAACACCATGGAAGTATTATTAAGCCCTGGTTTGCCTCTCGATCCATTGCGCATTTTCCTGGAGCATGGGATAAATGTAACGGATATGGAAACACGGTCTCATCGAGAAAATGAATCCGGGTTGTCAATAAAGGAGACCGCCAATGGAAATTGAAACTATTCTGATCTTGATTCGCAAGGAACTGCGGGAGTCGCTGCGCAACCGCTGGTTTATATTGTATAGCGTGGCCTTTGCGGTTTTGACGCTGGCGATTTCCTGGTTGGCGCTGGCCGGGGCGGATCAATATGGCTTTGCCGGTTTCGGCAGCACGGCCGCCGGGCTGGTGAATCTGGTGATGCTCGTTGTGCCGTTAATGGCGCTTAGTGCCGGAGCCAGCAGTTTTGCGGGGGAAAAAGAACGAGGCACCTTGGCGCAACTGCTGGCCATGCCGGTAACACGTGTTGAGGTGCTGTTGGGAAAATTTATCGGATTGGCCATTGCTCTGGCAATAACTCTGACCATTGGCTTCGGCATCAGCGGCATTGTGATCCTGTTAGAGGGCGGACAAAATAATGGGGGTGGCTATCTGACGCTCGTGGCGCTGGCGTGCGTGCTTGCGGCGGCTATGTTAAGCGTAGGATTACTGATTTCAGTGCTTAATGCAAAAAGCTCCGCCGCTGGTGGAATCGCCATTATTGCTTGGCTGATATTGGCTTTTGGCAGTGATCTGGGGCTGATGGGATCGGCCATTATATTCCGGCTGCATATCTGGTCGCTGTTTAATCTGGCGGTCAGCAATCCGTTGGAAGTATTCAAAATGGCCACGCTCTATAGTTCCCACGCCTCGCTGCATGTCCTGGGGCCGGCGGGTCGCTATGCGATGAATCATTACGGTTCGGGTCTGTGGGGTATTTTTCTTACGGTGCTGGGGCTATGGATCGCCGTGCCGTTGGGATTAACGTGGTGGACTTTTCATCATGCGGAGGTGCCATGAATACCATAATCAACAGGCGACAGGCGATGGTGTCAGCCGCCGGTGCGGCCGTGGCCGCCGTTTTCGGGCTTGGCGGCTGCGCGCAGCGGGCCGCGGCGTTGTCGCCGCCGAAAATTCATTATGGATACGATCCTTGCGCCTGGTGCGGGATGATTATCAGCGATCCGCATTTTGCCGCCGCCGCGGCGTACACCCGCAACGGTTCACCGCATGATGCGCGTTTTGATGACATCGGCTGCATGTTGGCCTGGCAATACGCGCATCGGAAAATGCACGTGGCGGCAGCCTGGGTAAAAAGCTACGCCACAAAAAAATGGATTAACGCACAGACCGCATGGTTCGTTGAGAGCACCGCCATATTAAGCCCAATGGGCTATGGGATTGCGGCGGGAGCAACGCCATCACAAGCCCAACTGGCGCTTCCGCAGGCCACGCGGCCGGAAAGTAATGCCATGACATATTCCGCGATTCGCCATTTTGAATGGAGTAAAGCCCGGCACAATCAACCGGTGAAAAGCCAGTAAGTGCTGATGCTCTGTCTGCCGGTTGGTGATGAATTGACGGAGCACCATGTTTTACGGCGTAACTTTGAGATTTTATAAACAAGGAGACTTCCATGTTAAGTAAATTGAACATCACGATGCGGACAGCGCTGTTTAGCGCCGCGATCGCGGGGGCATTGGCTCTTGCCGGATGCGGCAAGGGTGGTTCATCCAATAGCCGGCAAACGCCGCCGGCTGCTGGTAACCCGCCCGCGGCCACACCGGCTGTCGCAAAGCCCGCGGCCATGGCAGGCGACGCCGCCAGGGGCAAAGAGTTATTTGCGGATAATTGCTCAACCTGCCATGGCGATCAAGGCCAGGGGCTTCCGCATCTTGGAAAGGATTTGCAAACCAGCAAGTTTGTTGCCGGGTTAACTGACGCGAAACTCGTGGCCTTCATCAAGCACGGACGCTCCGCCGCCAATCCCTTGAATACCACGCATGTCGCCATGCCACCGCTGGGCGGAAACCCGGCTCTCAATACGCGGAAGCTGTATGACATCGTGGCCTATATCCGCGAACTGCAAAAAATCCCGGCCGCGAAACAATAATGTGAAATCTGTCATCCTCTTATTCTTATGGAGAATTGTGTCATGCCCATGTTCTGTTATCAATGTCAGGAAGCTCTAAAAAACACCGGCTGCGATGGTGCCGCGGGTGCCTGCGGAAAAACCGGCCATATCAGCGCCGCTATGGACCAACTCATTTCAGACGTCAAGGAAATGGCGGCGGCGGCAAAAGCGGCGCGCGCCGTTGGTGTGCGGGACAAGGAGGCTGACCGGCTCCTCGTGGATGCTCTGTTCACCACCATCACCAACGTCAGTTTTGACGATCTGGGCGTGGCCGCGTTAGGCGATAAGGTGCGGGCCAAAGCCCGGCGGCTTGCCGCAACCGCGGGCGAGTGTGTGACAGCGGGCCCCGTTGGCGTCATGGCGGAACCTGATGCCGATATCCGCTCGCTGAAGGAACTTATTACCTGCGGCATCAAGGGAATGGCGGCCTATTATTACCATGCCGCCGCTCTGAATTATCACGATCAGTCCCTCGTGGATTTTATGAACGACACGCTGGCTGAACTGCTGCACCGCCCGCCGCTTGCCAGATTCCTGGACTTGGCCATGGAAACAGGCCGCCAGGCCGTCGCTGTCATGGCCCTGCTGGATAAAGCCAATACCACAACGTACGGCAATCCTGAAATAACCCGGATCAATATCGGGGTGCGTCCTGCGCCTGGAATTCTCATATCCGGACATGATCTGAAGGATTTACAGCAACTGCTGGAGCAGACAGCGGGCACGGGCGTCGATGTCTACACCCATGGTGAAATGTTGCCGGCGCATTGCTACCCCGCCTTCAAAATGTTTCCGCACTTGGCCGGCAACTATGGCAATGCGTGGTGGCTTCAGCCCTCTGAATTTGAGTCGTTTAACGGCCCGATTATCATGACCACAAACTGCCTGACCCCCGTGCGAACTTCTTACGCTCGTCGTCTGTTCACAACGGGCGTGGTGGCCTGCCCGGACGTCGCGCATATCCCCGATAATCCACGCGGCGGAATCAAGGACTTTTCTTCCGTGATCTCCCTGGCAAAAACATGCCCGCCCCCGCAAGCCATTGAAACGGGCCATATAGTCGCCGGCTTCGGACATCATCAGATTTTAGCCCTGGCGGACAAAATCCTCCCCGCCATAAAATCCGGCACCATTAAGCGGTTTGTGGTGATGGCCGGCTGCGATGGGCGGTCCCCGGCGCGGAATTACTATACCCAGGTCGCCCGGGATCTGCCCAGGGATGTTGTAATTCTTACCGCGGGTTGCGCGAAATACCGGTATAACAAACTTGATCTTGGTGATATTGGCGGAATTCCGCGCGTGCTCGACGCCGGCCAGTGCAATGATTCCTACTCGCTGGCCCTGGTGGCGTTGAAACTCAAGGAAATTCTTGGGCTGTCGGATATCAATGATCTGCCGATTTCCTTCGATATTGCATGGTATGAACAGAAAGCCGTAACCGTTCTTCTGGCCCTGCTCTATCTCGGAGTGAAAAACATCAGACTGGGACCCACATTGCCGGCGTTTTTATCAGTGAATGTGGCGCGCACACTCACACGGCAGTTCGGGCTTTTGCCCATTGGCGATCCCTCCGGGGATATTGCCGCTATGTTAAATTAAGGGATAAGTAATGATGGGCCGGGGGCTTTTGGCTTTGTGAATTACGGCAAACGAGGTCAGTTCGTGCGGTTTGGCGGATGTTTCACCCATGATATGCCGCGCGGAAATGCCGCGTGCCACTTCCGCATCCGCGATCATACGCCGATGGCATCGCCACCACACCGACCGTAAATAACAGGCGCTGACTCATAAATGCCCCGCCTCCGCCAGACTCCGTAGCAGCAAATGAAAGTATATCAACCCGCCGAATCTGCCCCACGAGCCAAGCGCCCGCTGGACACCCTCATAATCCAGCGGCTCGGTGATATGAAGCCAACGCTGGAGATTATTGCGGGCACCCACATCATCACCGGGGAAAATATGCACCCGGCCAAGCCCGCGCAGCAGTACATACTCCGCCGTCCACCGGCCAAGCCCGCGCAGATTCCGCAAATGGGCAATCGCTTGCGCGTCCGGCATCACCTCAAGCTGATCCATATCCAGATGACCATTTGTAATGGACTGCGCAAGTTCGATGATTGCCCGGCTCTTATTGTTGCTGAAGCCAAGTTCCCGCAGGTTCGCAGGCGCGGCGGCGGCCAGGCTCCCGGGTTGGGGAAAAGCATGGCCGATGGCGTCGCCGATATGTATTGCGGCTCCGTAGTTCCCGGCTAAACGATTCAAAAAGCGGATGCCCGCCGTCAACGTTAATTGCTGGCAGGCAATCGCGTTCACGACGCCCTCAAAAGCGCCGGTAAACCGTGGTGGTTTCATGCCGCGGAACTCTCGGACCAGGTCATGCAATATCGGATGGTCCTTGGTAAAGCGGTAAAACGGCGCCAGATCAACTTGCAGGCCCAGGAGGCGATTGAGGATCGAGGTCATTATAGCTTTTCTCACCGCACTCAGATGCAATCCGTGGACGGCAACCCGCAGCTTTGGCGCGGTTGCCGAGCCTAACTGCGTGACAGCCAGTTCAACCGGCCCGTCCGCAAGCGACAGCACACGGCGGTACGTGGCGGCGTCCCAGCGATCGACGATATTGTCCGGACGGCGGCGCAAGGTCCACACGGTAAGGTCCAGACGATAGGGCGGGCGCGGTGTAAGAAAAAAATAGTCCCTGTGCATTCCTTTACAGTCGATCAGGCTGACTGCTCCCGTGATCTTCCGGGCGTTCTGCGGTGGTGTCGGCGGGTGGCTTTCCCCGGTGCGCCGGACAGGCGCTGCAATTTGCCGTGGCACCCAGCGGACGGGCGCACATGCAACGCCGCTGCGGTGGATCGATGCCCATGACCGTGGAAAGAAATTCGTCGGCACATGTTCGAGGAGCGATGTAGATTGCTTCCTCTCGCCGGTCGAGGACCAGCACGTCATTACCGATATGCGTCTGATCGGTTAAATCCACCTGAAGCCCCGTCGCCAGAGCCAGTATCGTACGAAAATAATAATCCGCTCCGCCCTCTCCGAATCCCGAGTGGCGGCCATCTTTCCATATAACTTCCTCGGCCTCTGGATGAAATGCCGCAATAACGAATCGCTCGTCGCGGAGATAGCCCAGATGGTGTGCCGTATCGGTGCCTTTGAGGCCGGGTAGGGAACGGAAGCCCGACGGGATGCGGATTGCGCGATCTTTGGGTGCCTGGCTCATAAGACTTTTCTCATTGAGCTTTTCCATAATAGTATCCGCCATCCCTTATCCAGATTGCCATCCTATATTCTGGATAATGTTATCCAAATTATAGCCATGCGTTGCCGCGGATTCAAATTTTCGTAACCGTTCACGGGTGAGTCTACCTACCCGCAGGCAGGCGGCCATTAATTTGTGGTGCATCCCGGCGCGCCGGGACTGTCTGCCGTAAAGATCACTCCTGAACTTGTGGTGCAGACTTTCCAGTCTGCCGTTATGCTTCCCACCAAGAAGATTATTTTCAAGAGAGAAAGGCACCTCCCAATGCCTGAAAATTCCCCGCCCCCAAGATTCGTCAACCCCCGTCGACAACAATTCATCAGGCCCAAATCCCGCGGTGCGTTACCCCATCTCTACAAGCCCGGTGGAACATATTTCATAACATTTCGACTCTTTGATGCAATCGAAAGAGTAGCCGTAGCCGCCCCAATCGCCCAGGCCCGTGACCCTGATAAAAACATTGCGCCGCGGACTTTCCATTCTGCCGTAAAGATGGCTCCTGAACTTGTGGTGCAGACTTTCCAGTCTGCAACTTCTTCTCCAGCGGCCCCACCCGCCATCCCATCCGAAGATGATGAATCCCTCGATCCCTCGGAAATAGCCCGGCAATCCGAAACAAGGATAACGCTCGGATCCTGTTGCCTGGCTAAAGCGGAAAATGCCGAAGTGATTCACAACGCCCTTCGCCACTTCCACGCCGATCGCTATTTTCTCCATGCGTGGTGCGTAATGCCCAACCACGTTCACGTCGTTGTCACACCCCTGCCGCCCCACAATCTTTCACAGGTAATCAAGAGTTGGAAAGGATATACGGCCTGGAAAATCAACGCTTTGTCCGGTAATAAAGGCACTCTATGGGAACAGGAGTCTTTTGACCACCTGTGCCGCCGGCCTGTATATGTGGAGTTTTTTATCCGCTACACGCTGGAAAACCCCGTCGCGGCAGGCTTGTGCCAAAGAGTCCCGGCGCGCCGGGATTGGCCATACAGTGGCCGCAATAGTTAGCCGCAGTCTGCCCCAAACCCGTCCATCTTTTTGTCGTGCGTCCCGGCGCGCCGGGACGGTCTGCCTCAAAGCCGTCCCCCTACCTGCATTCATTACCACGGCAGACAATCCCGGCGCGCCGGGATGCACCACAAAAAAGGCAACGAAAAAAACGGCCGCCCGTGAACGGTTACAAATTTTCGGGCCACGATGAGAGTTCAACGGGTACGCGGTATTTATACGGCGCTGGCGCTGGAGAAGTTATCGGCCGATACTTCGGAAATGGAAGTTACGCTGATCAGCCGGGATAATTCTTTGCGTTGCCGCGTTGGCAGCGGCGGCATGCGGCTTGGGGCACACGGTTGTCGCCTCCGATTGGTGCCGACACTGGTACGTTACAGCAGTTTGCGGGCGCTTCCGTTGTGTCGTTCGGGATTCCGCTGGGCAGCCCCGGACGGCGCCGATGTTATCGGCACCGGGGAACAGCAAACGCCGTGCCGATTAAATCGACAGGCCACGCGCCGGGATGGCATGGTGACCGTATGCGTTATAATTACTGAACGTTTTTCAACTGCTTTCTATATGCGGCCGGGCTGGTGTTGGTATACTGTCGAAACACCACTCCCAGACGGGTGAGATTTGCGAATCCGCACTTGACGGCGATTGTACGCAGGGTCAGGTCTGTTTCCCGCAGCAGCAGCTGTGCCCGTTCCACCCGGGAGCGACGAATTTCCGCCTGTATTCCGGTCGACAATTCCCGTTGGAATTTCCGCTCTAATGAGCGCCGCGAAATGTCCAAATTATCCGCAAGGTCAATAACTTTGAACCGCTTGCCGACATTGGCGCGAATCAATTCCAGCGCCTTGCCCACATCCGGATCGGAAACCGCAAGGCGCTCGGTGGAGCCACGCGTCACGATGGGTAGCGGAGGCAAAACCACCGGCTCATCCGGAGCAGACTCCCCCGCCATCATGGCTTCCAGCACCGCCGCCGCCTCATATCCTACGCGTTTGGCCGGAAAGGGGATGCTGGAGAGAGTGGGATTGGCCATGGAACACATGAGTTCGTCATCATCCACGCCGAGCACCGCCACATCCTCGGGCACGCGGATATTGGCTTCCGAGCAGGTGCATAAGATCATCAACGCGAGTTGGTCGTTACTGACCATCAGTGCCAGCGG
>JAJZVR010000071.1 GCA_021847065.1 Planctomycetota bacterium
ACTATGCGATTGACCGAATTCAGTTCGTCCCGTACCCAGTGGCATAAGCATAACAAATTCCCTGCGCAAAACGGAACTCGCTTTCACAGAATCAATCAACCTGAAACATGTCATACCCGGTATGATGGTGTGATTAACCTGTACGCCCCATATACCGCCGTTCAAGGCGGTTCGGCCGCTGTAAATTTTACACAGTCGGCGGTCGTTAATGTGCTGGCCCCTGCTGTAGCTTCCCCGAATGCGGTGGGTTTCGAGGTCAACAATGGAGCGATCAACGTGGGGGCCTCCGCCGTTTCCGGGGCACAGGCCCGCATCGGCCTTTCCCAGAACAACGGGTCGATTACCGCTTACTCGGGTGATACGGCAGCCCTTTACTTTCCAGTCAATAATGGTATTCTCCGGGCGATGGTCGGCGGCACCATCGACATGACTGGCAATAGCACTCCAATCAATGCTGAGCTTGCATCCGGCAGCACGCTGGATATTCAACTTGGCTCCAACGGCACCAGCGGCTTGCTGACCGTGGATGGCAGCTTGCAACTGGATTCCGGCTCGGCGCTGTCGCTTTCTCAGCTGGCTGGCAGCGCGTTTACCACGCCTTATGACATCATCAATTACACCGGCGCATTAACCGGGACATTCACCGATGTAACCCCCGGCTACGTTCTGGATTACAGCCATGCCGGTGAAATTCTGGTCACCGCGGTGCCCGAGCCGACGGCACTGGCGCTGTTTGCGATAGGATTCGCGGGTCTGGCGCTGAAGCGCCGTAAAAGGTCGGAAAGTCGCCCGGCGGCCTGAGTCTCCCGTTCCAAACGTTTTTGCCGGGCGAGTCTATCTGCGCCCTCAGGAATTACCATAAGCGTTTTCGTGTAGCTGGTGGGCGATGCTCACGCCGGCGAGGTAGCCAGTGGAAAACGCGAGTTGTAGATTATATCCGCCGCTGGGGCCGGTCAGGTCCAGTACTTCGCCGGCCAGGAATAGCCGGGGATTTATGCGGGATTGCATGGTGTCGGGGTTGATTTCATCGAGGCGTACGCCGCCGGCGGTGACCATCGCTTCCTTAAAACCGCGGGTGGCATAAATAGTGAATTCGGTGCCTTTGAGCCGCTCGATGAGTTGCTGAATTTGCCTGGCCGTCAGGTTGGCACAGACTTGCCGTTGATCTATATTGCCCAAGTAACAGAACATCTCCGCCAAACGCTGCGGAATAATTTCCGCCAGTTTGGATCGCACCAGTTTTTTGCCTTCGGTGGAATGCCATTGTCTAAACACTCCGGCTAATTCCTCATGGTCGAGGTGGCGCACAAAATCTACACGCAGGGTCATTTCGGGAAATTTTTCCAGCAACTCCGCAACTATTTCTGAAATATTCAACACCGCCGGACCGGATAATCCAAAGTGTGTGAACATCATATCGTTGATGCTCGGTTCGGGTTTACCGGTGGCCAGGCGCGGCAGCGGGCCGGGAGCCTCTATGCGTACCGCGACATCTTGCACCGCAAGGCCCTTAAGTTCAGTAACCCATGGTTCTTTACAAAGCAGCGGCACAATGGCGGGGCGGGGGGTGATAACGCGGTGGCCCAAGGCCTTCGCAAAGCTATATCCGTCGCCCGTGGTCCCCATGCGGGTATAGCTTTGACCGCCAACGGCTATCAGCAGAATTTGGCTGGTAAATGTCTGGACCGTGCTGGTGGTAATGTTAAACAATTTGCTCGATGAATTCCATGTTACCGCCTCGGCGGTGCATGGCGCGTGGATTTCCACGCCTAATTCCCGCATCCGTTGCACCATGGCGTCGACGACAGAACTGGCTTTGTGGGAATCAGGATAAATTTTTCCGTCATGCTCTTCATGTGTGGGTACGCCTCGGCTGGCAAACCAGGATCGGAGGCCGAGGTTATCCAGGGTTCGCAGCGCGGGGGTAAGAAATCGGCCATTGCGACCAAATTGGCCGATGAGAAAATCTATATCGCCGGCATTGGTCAAATTACACCGCCCGCCACCGCATACCAGCACTTTGATTCCCGGCTGCCGGTTTTTTTCCAGAACAGCGATGCGTGGCAAGGTTTGGCCCCGTGCGAGAAATTCCTCACCACAAGCAATAGCCGCCATCATCCCTGCAGCACCAGCTCCGAGGACAATGATCTCATAAGGCGTTGCGCTTTGAGCCATCAAGTGCAATCCTGTTATTGCAGCGCGGTGTGCGAGCTTTGATTTAAAACTTCGCGTGGGGTGGCAAGATCGTCGGGAATGGCCGTTGGCTCGCCTTTGCGGTTAACACAGGCAATGGTGCTTTCAGCGGTGGTCAGCAGCAGCCGGGACTGCCGATTGAATAGTTCATATACATGGTCAATGCGGGCACGGGTTTGCCGCTGAATTCGGGTAACAAGTTCCAACTCATCATCATAGCGAATGGGGCGCTTGAAATTAACGCTGATTCGGGCCACGACAAAAATAAATCCCCTCTCCTCCAGATCGCGGTAGGTAATGCCCAATTGGCGTAATAATTCGGTGCGGCCCATTTCAAAATAGGGCAGATAATTGGAGTGGTGCAGATACCCCATAGGATCGCATTCCACATAACGGACACGAATAAAAATAACGTTCTGCAGATTCATAAAAGCTTTCCCGTATCTTGCCGACGGTGCGATTATTCTATCCCGGCAAGTCGATTGCCCGGGTCATTATAAAACAGGCTCCCCAATTTATCGGGGTCAACTGGCCCGCGAAATCGCTCCTTGCCATCTACGAGTACCACCGGTACTTCGTTGGCATATTTTTCCAGCAACGCCGCATTTCCGGTAATGTCAATTTTTTCAATCACCACAGGAACGGATTTGGGCAGTGAAAGTTCGATAGCCTTGCAGGCCGTATCGCATATTTCGCAATCAGGTTTGATATAAATTGTCACGCGATGCATGTTGCTTACTCCGCTGTTTCTGTCAGATAGTATCTTACCGCCACCAGTAAGTCCTTACCACGGCTACTATACTCGCTACCGTCATGGTTTGCATTAAATAAGCGTTTGCCTTGACGATTCGGCTTATGGATGATAGCTTCACAGGAGTTAGGGACTCTGTATATTGAGCCTCACAAAGGACTGTAGGAGGTCATCTATGTTCCCACGGGCGATTATCGGTACACGAAATATATCCGTTGGTTTGGCTTTTGCCATGGCTTTTGGAACTGCGGTTTGCGCGGCGGCACCAGCAACAATGCCTTCCGCCCCGGCCACCACAGCACCGGCGGCTGCAGCCGCAACGGCTCCGGCAACCGCCCCGGTTACAGCTGTGCCTGTGCCCGTGGCGCAAACTCCGGTGGCGCAAAGTCCCAAAGTCAAAAAGAAAGTGAAGAATACAAAAATCAGCGTTACGGCATTTGTGGGCCAGATTAATGCGACACATGTTAATATCCGCAGTGGTCCGGGATTGTCTTATTATGCCATTGGCCAACTTGCCCGGGGAGATTTGATTCAAGTTACCGGGGAACGCAACGGCTGGTATCGCTTCGCGGCCCCCGCTGGCGCACGGTGTTACATTGCCCGACAATTTGTGAAACTTGGTGCCGATGGTACGACCGGTACTGTCACCGGCAGTTTCGTTAATGTTCGAGCCGCCAGCGCGTTAACACCGGCCAGCAATTATGCCGTCGTTGATGTTTTGAATATCGGTTCGAAGGTTTCCATTACGGGACAGACTCCCAATTATGATATTATCCGCGCACCCAAGGGAACGGGCTTTTATGTGCTGGCCCGATTTGTGGCTCCCGCACCGGCGGGCAGCACTTATGTCACGCCGGAACTTAAAATGCCGCCCGGCTTTAAGGGGCCGGGATTGCCCACCGGATCAACCCCGGCGGCGGTTGCGGCCACATCCACAGTTCCAAGCACTCCGGGAACCACCGTTGCGGGTACCAGCAACAATGTCGCGGCAACTGGTCTTTCTGCCCCGGTTCCGCCGATGGCCACTAGTTCCGGACCGGCTTCGGCTGTTGTGCCGGTTTCACCTCCGGCATCCACGGCACCTCAGCCGTCAACGCCTTCGGTTGTTAGCACGACGCAGGCCGCAACGACCGCCCCGGCGGGAGCCACGGTTGTCAACATGCCCGCCGTGCCACCAGTTGCGGTGAAGTTCAGCCCAGATGCGTTCAGTACCTACCGAGATTTGAACCGGCAGATGCAATTGCAATTTGATAAGCCCATCATGCAGCGCGATTTGCAACCCCTTTTGACTTCTTTTGAAAATTTAATCCAGCGTCCCAATATGCCTCACTCGGTTATTGATGGCAGCAACGCCCGGGTTAAATTGCTTAAAAAGCAGATTGCGATTCAAGAAATCGTGGCTGCTTCGCAAAAACAAAAGCCGCTGAAAACAGTGTTGGCACCCTATCAACAAAAATGGGAACAGTCGCAGAAACAACTCGCCAAGGCTGAAGCCAAGGCGCCATATATCGCATACGGCATACTTAAAACCAGCACGGTTTTGAAAAATTACGCGCTGGTGGATCCCACCACGGGCCGGGTTGTGGCATACTTGGAGCCAACGTCAAAAATTGACATCTCCAAACTGCTGGGATCATATATTGGCGTAAAAGGTGAAGTTGTCAGCAGCACGGGCGTGGTGATCCATGTCATTAAAGTCACGGCAGCCACCATGTTCTCCGAGCCCTCGGCGGCGCGGTGAAGATCGTTCGGCCCGGCGCCATGATGACTTGCTTGCTGCCGGAGATCCATTGGATATAAATAGAGGCAGTATAGGAAAAGGTTGAACCAGATCATGGCGCACAGTGATATTCTTTTCCCCCTGTTGGACGCGTTTAAAATTGAATTACCCTCTTGGGGGTTCGCCGATACCGGAACGCGGTTTGGAAAATTCTTCCAGGATTCCGCCGCCGGCGATATTGACGAGAAACTCGCTGATGCGGGACATGTGCATAGACTCACTGGTTCATGCCCGACCGTAGCCGTGCACGTGTTGTGGGATTTTAAGAAAAATCAGGATGCCACGGAGGTATCTGCTTTGGCCGCGCGGCACGGAGTGGCGATTGGCTCAATAAATCCCAATGTGTTTCAAAATCAGGAATATAAATGGGGCAGTATTACCAATCGTTCGGAGGCTATTCGGCTTGCGGCCACAGAACACATTCTCGATTCGTTAAAAATAGGCCGGTCTGTTGGCAGTCACTATTTGTCGCTCTGGTTTGCCGACGGAATCAATTATCCCGGTCAATCCGATATCATTGCGCGTAAGCATTGGGCGACCGAAGCGCTTAAGCAGGTTCATGCCGCCATGCCGCATGACATGACCATGCTGGTGGAATACAAGCCTTTTGAGCCGGCATTTTATGCTACCGATATTGCGGACTGGAGCATGGCTTCACATTTTGCCCGTTCCGCCGGCCCGCGCGCCAAAGTGCTGGTCGATACCGGACACCATTATCAGGCCACCAACATTGAGCAAATTGTGGCCTGGCTGCTGGATGAAAACTTGCTGGGCGGCTTTCATTTTAACGACCGCAAATATGCTGATGATGATCTGACCATGGGATCCATTGATCCATATCAGATTTTCCGGATATTTCATGAAATAGAAAACCATCGTTTCCGAACCGGTCAGTTGCCGCCGATCGCCTATATGGTGGATCAGAGCCACAACCTTAAGCCTAAGATTGAAGCGATGATTCAAACCGTTGATATAGCTCAACAGTTGTATGCCAAAGCATGCCTGGTTGATCGCCCGGCACTGGCCCTTTCACAAGCCCATGAAGACCTGGTACAAAGCGAAAATATTTTACGCGGGGCCTTTTTAACCGATGTTCGTCCGCTTCTGGCGGATTGGCGCAAAGCCCGGAACCTTCCTGCTGACCCCTTGGAAGCCCATCGTCGCAGCGGGTATGAAACCAAGGTCGCGGCGGAACGCCGCAAGAAATATGGTTCTAAAGGCGGCGGTGGCTACGCCTGATACACCGACGCGGAGAATTCACCATGTCTGAAAGCATATCGTCCAAGCATCTTTTCAGTCATTGGTCCGCTAAAACATGGCGGCGCTTTGCATCGGTCGCTTGTGGCGTGTGTTGTGCCACTTTTCTTGGCGGTGCGGCGCTGTTTTTATTTCCACCTGCCCATGTGTCCGGTGGCCCCGCCCTGAACGGCCCTGCATTGTCGCTGGCGTTTATCGCGACGCTGTGCGGTGGGGCTGGCATCTTCGGCTTTAATCGCTATGCGGCATTAAACGCGGATGATCAATTCATTGCATTATGGACCAATTTGTTATGCCGGGTGATGGCCATGGTGCAATTGCTCGCGTTTGCCACGGTATTGGCATGGATGATTTTGCATTATATCGGGTTGCCGGTGATGGGGCATTTTCATGGGTTTCAACGCTAATTATTTTTTAGGTAGCCAAGTCAATATTCAATCAGGTGTTAATGTTGCGCATGGATTTCGTTATTTTGCCATGAGTTTTTTGGTAATCCTCCGGTTTATCACATCTTCAGCGCAGTCTTCATGGACTCTTAACAAAACTCCTCATAATGACCCGCTCTTCGTGGTTGTGTCGCGGTGGAGTCGCCAATCGCCACCGCGGTGTTTTGTTAGTCTCTTTTTTAAGGAGAACAGGTTATGGAAGCATGGATCGGCAAGATATCCAATCAATTTGGCAAGCGAGCCTTTGTGGCCGCGCTGCTGGCGGGAGCCAGTCTGGCTGGATCGGCCATGGTAGCAACGGGTAGCACAGTCCCGGCCACCACCAGCACGATGACGCCCGCACAGGTGCAGGCAGAACTCCAGACACTCCAGGCCCAGGTCGCAGCACTGAAGGCCAAGGAACAAAAGACCAGCGACAGCGTTGAAAGCGCCGCTCAGGTCAAGGCGATTGTTCAGGAAGTGCTTAAAAACTCCAAAACCCAATCGCAATACATGGATAACCAGCTACAGGCTGGCTATGACAACGGCTTTTATATTCAAACAGCGGACAAGAATTTCAAATTTCAGTTTAATGGTTATTTTCAGTACCGTTACGTGTTTGGGGCATATCAGCCCCAACAAGCGGTTGGAACTCCGACACCGGCCAATGGCGATGCCAATGGCTTCGGGTTCCGGTACGCGCGGTTAATCTTCTCCGGTAATGTGTTCAGCCCACGGCTAACCTACTTTATCCAGAGCGATTTTGCCGGTGGCAATGGAACCAGCAACCAGGACTTTTTTGCCGAGAAAGACCTGTGGGTCGCGTATCGTTTTAAAAAATGGCTGCAGGTTAAAGCTGGTTCGTATCTGGTGCCCTTCACCCATGTTGAATACATTTCATCAGGTTTGGAAATGGTCGATTTCAACTCTGTTGAATGGCCGTTTGACCCGGTTCGGGCTATGGGCGCCAGCGTGTTTGGCTCTATTATTCCAAACAAGTTCAACTATGATTTCATGATCAATAACGGTGCCAATACAAATGCCACTGGCGGACCAACCAGCGGTGCATTGGATAACCGTCTTGGCTTTGCTACGCGGTGGGAAATTGGCACCCGGATTTCTGATTTTGGTATGGAACCGGATCTTCGCTGGTCCAAGCACCTGCAGTGGATGCTCGGTGTAGGTCTCGATTTTGACAGCCAGACCCATGCCGCTGGCGCGTTTCCAGCCGGTCAGACTACTGATGTTATTCCCGGCCTGGTTAACCCGCAGACGGGCAACTACATGGCAAATTATATCCCAACGGGAAATATCTACCGTGCAACCGTTGACTGGCAGATGCACTATCGCGGCTTTGCCTTCAGTCCTGTGATGTTTTATCAGGACATCAATGATAGTGGTGGATCACCATCAACGGGAAACCTGACCACCAATTACGGCACCAGCAGTGCCCAGCAGTTCGCTTACTACCTGCAGGCTGGTTATTTCATTGTGCCGCACAAGTGGGAACTCGCCGCGAGTTATGGCCAGATGTACCAGTTTGGTCAAAATACGGCGATGACCGCGTATGAAGCGGGTGTCAACTATTACATTATCGGGGACAACGTGAAGCTGCAGTTGGATGAAATTTATACCCCGCGGGCGGCATTTACCAGCCAATTTGCGGAAACCTACGTGAATAACGCCAACTACGTGACGGAATTGCAGCTTCAGGTGAAGTTCTAATTCGCGTTTGGCCAAGATAGGCCGGACCTTCTTTAGCAGGAACCATCAGGGGCGGATAGTTATCTATCCGCCCCTTTTTTTGTGTTTTCGGTAGTTGATCCGATTCGCGGCCCACCAGATGTGATATCCACCTCCGATCAAAGAGACAGGGCCGGGCGCGGCTTCGCGGGACGAGTTCCAAATCGTTGGTTTGGGTTGGACAATTGCCGTAGCTCTCAAATATTTCGTATTTGCGATAAATAAGAAATTTCTGCAACTATTGGCTGGGGTATTGCGTTTGCAATAGTGTATAATACTGAACGCCCAAGCCAGTTGTTGCTGGTTTGTTGGGCAATCCAATGAAGAAAGGCATAATATGAGCCTGAAAAATCACCGATGACCACAGGGCATTAATGATAAAATAATCGATATAATCAAGGCGATTGGAATGTTAAGTGAACAATCGCGTGCCAGTGGGCGTATATCCACAAACACTGCAAAAGTGAGTTCGCGATATGAAGGTCGCCTTAGCAGGTGGGATTTGGAAGCGACGAGATCCCCGGTGTGGGGTACGGGTTAATAGCAGGGATGTTCAGAGAAAGTTTGGAGAAGCTGTGAACGGTTTTGTCGATAAGCGCTCCCTGAAGGTCATTTTTGTGGGCATCATAGGCGTGATTGTGGTAGTGGGAGCGGTGGAGCTTTTGCACCTTCGAAAAAAGACCCTGCTGAACGCCAAAGCGGTGGCCAGCATCAGCGATCCCAGCCGCGTTCCGCGTGTACTGGTTCAAAGCGTGAAATCCGGGCCTATCGCCCGGGTGCTGGATTTGCCTGGATCCCTGAGATCTTATTACAAAGCCGATATGTACGCCAAGGCCTCGGGCTACATTGAAAAAGTGCTTGTGGATATCGGCGATCATGTAAAGGCCGGACAATTATTGGCGGTCATTGAAGAGCCGGAACTCAAGAAGCAGTTAGCTCAAGCGAAAGCGTCATTGGCAGCTTCAGACGCTGGCGTAACACAGGCACAAGCCCAGTTGGATCAATACGTGCGCGGGTTGGGGGTTGCCCAGGGAAATTTGACCAGCGCCCAAGCATCTTTGACCTTGCAGGAGGCAATCTACGCAAGCTCCAAACAATTATTCCAAGGTCAGGCCATCAGCCAGCAGGCCTTTGATCAGGTTACCAGTCAGTTAACCGGCGCGCAGGCTGGCGTGGAAGTCGCCCGGGCTAAAGTTGCTGCCGCTGAGGCTCTGATTCAAAGCGGTCGATCGGCTCTGCTTCTTTCCAAGGCCAACGTGCAGGTGTCGCAGGCTCGCATGCAGAAAGTTCAAACGCTTTTAGCTTACGACCGGATTACCGCACCGTTTGACGGTGTCATTACCATGCGCGGCATTGATCCCGGTGATTTTGTGCAGTCCGCGTCGCAAGGTAAATCACTCAAGCCACTGTTTCAAATTGTAGAGCAGAAAACAGTCCGCGTGTTCGTCGATGTTCCAGAGCAGGAAGTGCGTTTCGTGCATGTCGGCACGCCAGTGCTCGTTACACCATTTGGTTATGATAACACACATTTGAAAGGAAGTATCACCCGCACTGCCGATGCCCTGGATGTGGCCACGCGAACGTTACGCTGTGAAATTGACCTTCAAAATCCCACCGGAATTCTGCGCGGTGGGATGTATGCGGATGTCAAAATTTTTGAACACCGGACGGACGGCGTACTGGTTCCGCAGACCTCACTTATAACGTCGGGGGATGATACATTTGTTATGCTGGCGCGCAAAGGCAACGCCGTTAAAGTCCCGGTGAGGACGGGGTTATCAACCAGCCTGATGGTTCAGATACTCTCTGGCTTAAAGGTTGGACAGAAAATTATCGTCCGAGGGCAGAACTTTGTTCAACCCGGCGGTGAGATTATCCCAATTTCGCGGAAAGCCGTTCCGGTGGCGACACGGGTGAATCCTGTGCCGGATTTCGCTGGATTTGCTAATTAAATGTCCTCAAGAATCGAGACGTTATGAATAAAACCCTTGCCGGGTTTCTAATTTTCCTGTGCGGATGTTGTTTGTCAGCATGTTCGCGGGACTTTGAGGTTGCCAGCAATCATGCGGATGTGTCGCTTTTGCCCGCCGGCAAACAAGCGTTTCCGACATTTCACATTGATCGCGCCCATGTACCGGCCATGTACCGAGAGTTGATGTCCATTAATCTTGCGGCAGTAGTAAAGGTGGCGCAGGCAAACAATCTGGATATTAAAATCGCCCGGCAGCAGGTGAAGGAATCGCGCGGGCGTCTGGCTTCCAGCGTTGGTGCAGCATTTCCGGTACTGGCTCCCACGGCGATATTTAACTATAACAGCGGAGTGGCACGATCCACAGCTGGTAATATTGTAACTGCTGATTTTCGCTCAATATCGCCCGCTGCGGCTATTCAGTGGGTGGTTAATCCGGGGCGGGTCATTTATAACATCGTGGCGGCAAAAAAGCGGCTCAACGCGTCGCGTGCTCAGCAGGCTGTGGTTATACAACAGACCATGGAGAATGGCGCCATTGAATATTATCAACTTGTTCAGGCACAGGCGGATGTTGTGGCGGCACGCGATGCCGAGGCCGATGCGGAGGAACTCCTGCGTTTCGCCAAGTTGCGTTTGAAAGCCGGTACAGCAATTCCGGCAGATGTTGCCAGTGCGGAGGCGGAAGTGGCAAGCCGTCGACAGGGAGTATTGCTGGCCCTGAATCGCTTTTATCACTATTCAACCGATCTGGCTATCACGCTGAATCTGGACCCCACGGTCACGTTGGTTCCCAGCGTTAATTCGCTTAAGGCAAACCGCTTGGTGCGAACATCCATTCCCATTGGCCAACTTTTGAAGCTTGCCGTGAAGTATCGAGCTGACCTGCAGCGGGTACGTGAACTTGTGCGTGCCGCGCAGGCCGCTGGAGGAGCCGTTGCATGGGGCGATCTTGGGCCAACTCTGACCACCGGCTATACAGTCGGTGACATCGATGGCCGGTATTACAACGTCACCGGCAAGGGGCCGGCGGTGAGCCAAAATTATGGGATGCATGGATATCAGAACTTTCAGGCGGGCGGAGGATGGCAGCTTGGCCTTAGCACATTTGGAGATATTCAAACCGCTAAAGCGCGGGAACGCATCGCCGAGATTCGCGCCAACAAACAACTTACGCTGGTGGAAGCTACGGTGGTTAAGGCTTTGCAGGATAGCCGAACCAACGCGGAACTGATTCCCATCGCGGCAGATCAGGTACGCTCCGCGCAATATGCGCTGAATATCATTAAGGTAAATTACCGTGCCGGCACGGTGACATCATTGGAAGTGCTCGTGGCGGAAAGTCAGTTGGCGCAAGCCCAGCGCGATTACGCCGCCGCCATCGCACACTTTAACCAGTCGCAGATTGCGATCGTCGGAGCTGTCGGACTGGTCAGCGACAAGGCGATTCTGGGTTCGGCCACGCTGCCGGTAATGAAAGAAGCGCCAGCGATGACTCGGCCAGCGCCGGCTCCACGGGGGCGCAACGTTTATTAATACTGGCCAAAACATTTTACTGGTCGCGAATCGCCGTGATTATTAGGGAAATAGAGTATGTTTAATCTGGTTCGCCTGGCGCTGCGCCGCCCCATTACGATCCTTGTGTTGATTGCCAGCATTGTGCTGATAAGCATTCTTGCTATTAAAGAAATGCCGCGGGACGTGTTTCCCGATTTGGGCGTGCCGATTATTTATGTTGCCCAGCCTTATGGTGGCATGAGTCCAGCGCAAATGGAAGGTTACATTGCCCGCTACTATGAAGCCAATTTTCTATATGTTTCCGGCATTAAGAGCATTGAGACCAAATCCATTCAAGGGTTAACCCTGGTCCGGCTGCAATTTCATGCCGGTACGAACATGGCGCAGGCATTAGCGCAGACCATTTCATACGCCAACCGGGCCAAAGCATACATGCCGCCGGGCACGGTGCCACCGTTTATCATGCGTTTCAGCACCGGCAGCTTGCCGGTCGGCGATTTGGTTTTCAGCAGTAAAACCCGGACTCTTGCACAATTACAGGATTTGGTGCAGTTCCGCGTACGGCCATTATTTGCTACCCTGTCGGGGGTATCCGCTCCGGATCCTTTCGGTGCCAGTAAACGATCGATTGTTATAAACTTAATGCCGGATCGCCTGCGTGCCTATGCCCTGACGCCGGATCAGATAGTTGCCGCCGTCAAAGCCGCCAACGTGATCGTTCCATCAGGTAATGTTCAGATTGGACATCAAACGCCTCTGGTCAGGTCCAACGCCGTGGTCGGGCGGATTCAGAACATGCTGGATATACCGCTGAAGTTCGGCACCACACGGACGGTTTATCTGCGTGATTTGGCCACGGTTGAAGACGCTTCGGATATTACCGTCGGCTATGCCCTGGTCAATGGCCACAAGACCATTTATATGCCTGTGACCAAACTTTCCGGGGCTTCAACCTTGGCGGTAGTCAATACCGTAAAAGCAAATTTGCCTAAATTTCAGGCCATGATGCCCAAAGACGTGAATATCCGCTTTCAATTTGATCAATCGCCTTACGTCACGCGATCCATCGCTAATCTGCTAAGCGAGGCGGCATTGGGGGCAGTCCTCACCGGACTAATGGTGCTGTTGTTCCTCGGTGACTGGCGCAGTACGGTTATTGTTCTGATCACCATTCCCATTTCCCTGTTATGCGCGGTTGTGGCCCTGTGGATCACCGGGCAGACAGTAAACCTTATGACTCTCGGCGGTCTGGCTTTAGCGGTAGGCATTATCGTGGATACCGCCACCGTGACTATTGAAAATATGCACACGCATTTGGAGCGCGGAAAAAGTGTGGCTCGATCCGCCCTGGATTCCACGATAGAGACCGATGGGCCTCGGCTTCTGGCGGTGCTGTGTATCGTGGCGGTTTTTATACCGGCGTTTTTTATGAAAGGCGCACCGCGGGCCTTGTTTATTCCGCTTTCATTGTCTGTCGCATTTGCAATGGGGGCCTCTTATATGCTCTCCAGCACACTTGTGCCCATGCTTTCAATCTGGATGCTCGGCGAGCAGAAAACTCACGCTCCTAAAGAACGTAAATATTCTTTTGCCGCATTTCAACGCCGCTATAAACGCGTTGTTCAGAGGTTTACCTCCGGGCGGATCGTTCTGCTTGTGGTCTATTTTCTGGTTTGTGGTGCCATCATTATTCTGGTAACACCGCGCATCGGCACGCAAATCTTTCCTACCGTGTATAACGGGCAGTTTGAAGTGCGACTGCGGGCACCGACGGGAACAGATATTGATACCACGCTTAAAATTACGCGTAATGTTCTGGCCGAAATCAAGCGGGAAGTCGGTCCAAAAAATCTTGAATTGACGCTTTCTTATGTGGGTCTGCAGCCAGCGGATAATCCCATTGGCCCTATTTACCTCTGGACGGCAGGCCCGGAAGATGCAGTCATTGATATCCAGCTTCATGACAAAGCCCAAGTGGATATACAAAGTGTGGAAAACTCCCTGCGGCTAAAACTGGCATCCCTTGAGCCGGGAGTGCGCTTCAGTTTTGACCCCAGTGATATTATTAATCGTGTCATGAGCTTTGGCGCACAAAACCCGGTGGAGGTAGATGTCAGCGGGCCGCATCTAACGGATGATCTTGCATTTGCCCGGAAAATCAAAGCCAAATTGCTTGCAATCAATGCTCTTAAAGATGTGCAGATTGCGCAATCTGTAAACTATCCAACTCTGAATCTCAATATTGATCGTGCCCGTGCGGGCCTGTTCGGCTTAACTGCCCGCAGCATCATGGATTCCGTACTGGAAGCGACCGCATCAAGCCGTTATGTAACTCCGATTTTCTGGGCTGATCCGCTGACAGGTATTTCCTACCGCATGCAGGTGCAGGTGCCGCAGCAGAAAATGAAGTCGCTTCAGGCGGTGCAGAATATTCTGGTCGGGGCATTACATGGCCAGGCGGTTTTATTGCGGAATATGGTGGCGGTGAAGCGCGGCGTATCGGTTGAGGAATATGACCGAATCAATATGCAGCGGGAAATTTCCATTGTGGCCAATGTGAATTCGGATAATCTCAGTGGGGTGGCCACCAAGCTTCGCGCTGCTATTGCCTCAGTCGGCAAGCCGCCTCGCGCTGCTATTGTTCGCGTAGCCGGCCAAATTCCAATTATGGAAGAAATTTTATCCGGTTTGGGCGTGGGATTGCTTGCTGCCATGGTGGTGATATTTCTGATGCTGTCAGCCAACTTCCAAAGTTTCAAATTGGCGGTCGCGATTATTTTAACCATGCCGGCGGTCATCGCCGGCGTGGTATTGGCGCTCTATCTCACCGGCACGACGTTGAATATTCAGTCATTTATGGGAGCGATTATGGCGGTGGGCATCGCGGTGGCCAATTCAATTTTACTGGTGACTTTTGCCGAACATTTTCGCCGGGGGGGAATGGACAGTGCCGGGGCCGGTGTTGAGGCGGCCAGCAGTCGTTTACGTCCCATTTTAATGACCAGTATAGCCATGATCGCCGGAATGGTGCCTATGGCTCTGGGCCTTGGTGAAAGTGGCCAGCAGTCCGCCCCCATTGGCCGTGCTGTCATTGGAGGGCTGGTCTGTGCGACTCTCACCACGCTGTTGGTTTTGCCATCTCTTTACGCCGTGATGCAACGCAAGGCGCAACTTAAGACCGTATCGCTTGATCCCGATGATCCGGCTGGAGGGTTCTATGAACCTGTGGCCAGTGGCGGCTGATCCAATAAAATAGCCCAGCCGCGCGGTCCGGCGGCCGGGCTTAATCAAAACGGCTGATTGAGGGTGCCGTTATTTAAGCTCCACGCTCCAATAGGCGTGGTCAAGAAAATGTTTCCAGGTGGCATATTTATCCGATTCGAGACGGACATTAATCACCGGATTGCGCCGCGGCTTAATGGGAGGTTTAAGCAGGTGCATGCCGGCCTGATGCGGCGTGCGTCCACCTTTACGGGCGTTGCAATACACACAGGCACAGACCAGATTCTCCCAGATGGTTTTACCGCCCAGAG
>JAJZVR010000345.1 GCA_021847065.1 Planctomycetota bacterium
AAGTCCGTCGACTTTACCTGCATTACCGGTATGGTCGTGGCGGTGCCACTGTTTATGCTGTCCGCTTACAGCATGAATTTTATGGGTATGCTGGTTTGCGGCATGATGTTTTTTGATTCCCTGCAACGTCGCCGGGCACTGCAGGTAGATGGCCCCGGCATGATCGATCAGCTTATTTCCTCCAGCGCTAATATCAGCGATTTGCCTGCCCCTAAACGCAAGCGACTGCTGCAACGCTGGCTGCATTGGATTGGTCGGCGCGATCATCGCGCACTCAAGGAGCAGCAGATGGTCGACAAGATTCTCGAAAAAGTCAGCGAAAAGGGCATGCACAGTTTAACGCGGAAGGAAAAACGCATTTTGCATCGTGCCACGCAACGCCAGCGCGAAGCGGATTTAATTTCGCAACGCTGACGGTAGGATGGTTTGAAGGCTTCAGGGTTCAGTATGTGAAACTGAAAGCCGAACGCTCAATACGGTAGCCCAGTTTCGCAGGATGGTTAATTTTCAAAGCATGACCGATCAAGCTGTATATTTTGACATTATTGTTGTCGGCGGCGGCCACGCCGGAGCGGAAGCTGCCTGGGCCGCGTCGCGCCTGCTTGGTGATCGAGGCACGGTGGCGATGATTACCATGGACCCCGCCGCCATCGGTCGCATGAGCTGTAATCCCGCCATTGGTGGCTTGGCCAAGGGGCAGATGGTGCGAGAAATTGACGCCCTTGGCGGATTGATGGCCCACGCCATAGATGCCACGGGGATTCAGTTTCGTTTGCTCAACCGCTCTAAAGGCCCAGCGGTGCAATCACCGCGCGCGCAAGCGGATAAATACCGTTACGCCCAGGCGGTGCAGCGTCTGCTGACTGAACATTGCCCCAACCTGAAGATCATCGCGGACATCGCGGAGGATATTCTCGTTGATCCATTGGACAATCACGACGCAGCGACATGGCGTGTAACGGGCATTGTGCTGAAATCAGGGCGAAAATTAAATTGCCGCTGCGCCATTCTTACCACCGGCACTTTTTTGCGCGGATTGATGCACACCGGGGAAAAGAAAACCGAAGGTGGCCGGGTGGGCGAACAGGCCGCGGTTGGATTATCCGGCGCGCTGATAAAACTCGGCTTTGAATTGCAACGTCTCAAAACCGGCACGCCCCCGCGCGTGGCCAGAGAAACCGTCGATTTTTCCGCGCTTGAGCCGCAGCATGGTGATATTCCGCCCATTCCATTCAGCGATTTATCCGGCACGGCGGCAGGCCCCCTGGGATCGCAATTCCCGGGTCTGTCGCAAGTTCCGTGCTATATCACATATACCAATCCGGCCATTCACGACCTGATCCGGGCCAACCTGCACCGGGCACCGATGTACAGCGGGCAGATTATCAGTCGCGGCCCGCGTTACTGCCCGAGCATTGAAGATAAAGTGGTGTGCTTTGCGGACAAAACCCAGCACCAGATTTTTCTGGAACCGGAAGGCCTGGACACCAATGAAATTTACTGCAATGGCATATCCACCTCTTTACCTGTTGATGTGCAGGAACAAATTGTTCACAGCGTTGCGGGGCTGGAAAAAGCGGTGATTCTGCGGCACGGTTATGCGGTGGAATATGACTTTTCTCCCACGCATCAAGTTGGGGCCACGCTGGAAACCCATCGTGCCGACGGATTGTTTTTTGCCGGACAGCTCAACGGCACCAGTGGTTATGAAGAGGCGGCGGGGCAGGGGCAGATGGCGGGCATTAACGCGGCGTTAAGAATTCGCGGTGATGGGCCGTTTATTCTCCGTCGTGATCAGGCTTATATCGGCGTGATGATTGATGACCTGATTACCAAAACACCCACCGAACCCTATCGCATGTTCACGAGCCGCGCTGAGTACCGTCTCACTTTGCGCAGCGACAATACCGATCAGCGCCTTACGCCGCTGGCTGCCAAACTTGGCTTGGCTCAACCGGCTCGCCTCCAACGCCTGGAGAATAAATTGGCGGCAATGCGCCAGCTTACCGATGAACTCAAAGCCTGCCGCGTTCCCGGGGGCGGTACCGCGCTGGATTTGCTGCGCCGCCCTGATCTGGAATTGGCGGCTTTGCCTGCCATGCTCGGCAATGATGGCCCGCGACTTGTGGCGCTGCTGGCGGACCCATCACAGCATATATTGCTGGAACAGATTCAAATTGAGGTGCGGTATGCCGGATATATCCTCCGCGAAAAACATGCCGCCGAACGCATGGTGGAATTGGAGGACAAAATTATTTCGCCGAACATGAATTTTCAGTCCATCGCTGAACTTCGCACCGAAGCCCGGCAAGCCCTGGAAAAATTCCGTCCGCGCACCGTGGGGCAGGCTTCCCGCCTGGAGGGCATAACCCCCGCCGATCTGATGGTTCTGACAGTCTACATATCCGGCCGGCAGGGGCATACCTGCAGGCCAGATTAAAACCCAAAAATCAGGTCGGCGGAAGATTATGCAGGTTTTTTTTGAAATTGGATGGGAGATAAGCCGGTTCGGTTGGCTCCGGAGCGTTCGAGGCCACCTTGGCACAAAAACCCGTAAAGCGGTTGCAAGTCGACGGCAATCGGCTATGATTGTTCGTGCTAAG
>JAJZVR010000072.1 GCA_021847065.1 Planctomycetota bacterium
TCTATACCCGAAAATGAACCGCCCAATGATTACTTGGTCCAAAAACACAATTCGGTATTTACCCAATGCGTGACTATAATAAGGGCGTGGCAGTCAGAAAAAGTTTTAGGAGTGAACGTATGACGTTGACCAGAATATCAATCCTCGCATCTTTGACGCTCTTGCTTCTGTTTGTTGGCGGCTGTGCAGTTTCGCCGGTAACCCAACGCACGGGGTTGGTAACACTCAATGGCCAACCGATGACCCTGTTGGGTAATTCAGCGCAGGTGGGGGAGATAGCACCGACATTTAAGGCTGTCGCCAATAACATGACGGTGTTCCATTTTCGCCCCGGACACGGCAAAGTCTGGATTCTCTCATCAGTGCCATCATTGGATACACCGGTGTGCAGTCTGGAAACCCGACATTTTAATTTAGTGGCCTCGACGTTGGGTAAGGATGTCGGAATCATCACCATCAGCATGGACTTGCCGTTTGCCCAAAAACGATGGTGCGGAGATAAAGGCGTCAAGAACATTATGACGCTCTCCGATTACCGCTTTCATTCATTTGCCAAAGCGTATGGTGTGTTGATGAAACAGAACGGCCTGCTGGCGCGCCAAGTGGTGGTCGTCGGAAAAAATGGAAAAATTGTATATATGCAATTGGTGCCGAATATTGCCCACCCGCCGCATTACGCACCGGTTCTGGCGGCTGCCCGCCGGGCGGCGGCGATACCGTATAACCAGTAGACCCGCATTGATAGTGCCATGTTAAGTTTTAAGGGGTTCAACATGAACAGCGGCGATTTTCAACGCTACAAGGCGGCCATTACGTCAACCATCACCAGGCATGCCATTGCGCAACATCAAGCCGTGATTAAACACCTCAAGGAAATTGAGGCGGCGGCGAAGCGATATGAGCCAACCGAAAAGCTCATGGAGCATCTGAAAGAACTTGAAGCATCCGCCAAACGTCTGGAGCCGAGTGGTGCCATGTTGCAGCACCTTAAACAACTGGTCGCTGCGAAAATTGAGTCCAACGAAGCCATGGCTAAACACGTTAAGCAACTGCATGCCCTGGCAAAGCGGCTTAAGCCGAGCGACTCGATCATTCAACAAATTGAAATAATCGTCAACGAATTTTTCCCGTAGCGCACCAGGTCGGCACGCGCTGGCGTCAGCCAACAAACGTCAATGAATTCCGTGTATTTAGCCGATTCCGGGCCCCACGTGTTTTGTCGTCATAAAATCCCACAATGGGGATTTGGTATAATCCCGAAAAATTTAAGGAGACCAAGATGGAAAGCCGGTTGAACTATATTAAAATATCGCCCGACGCGTATAAAGCGATGGCCGTCCTGGAAGCACATGTCAAACATTCCGGGCTTGAAAAACAGTTGCTGGAGCTAATTAAGACCCGTGCGTCGCAAATCAATGGCTGCGCATTCTGTCTCGATATGCACACCAAAGACGCCCGCGCTGCCGGTGAAACGGAACAACGCCTCTATGCTCTTTCCGCGTGGCGTGAAACGCCATTTTTTACGGATCGTGAACGGGCCGCACTGGAATGGACGGAGACCATTACACGGATTGCCGACACGCACGTTCCGGATAGCGTATATCAATCCGTTTGCCAGCACTTTACCGAAAAAGAAATGGTCGATCTGACCATGGCAATCGTAACCATCAACGGCTGGAACCGTATTGCCATCGCCTTCCGCAGCATTCCCGGCGCGTATCAGCCGGCAAAAAGCGGTCTCGAAAAATAACTGACCTACGCGGTTTATTCACCGGATTGATAAATCCGCCCCCGTGTGCGTGTCAACCGGTGATCCGCCCTTTCAGATTAGATGCGGTAAATGGCCCCTTTCCGGCGATCAATGCCCGTGCCGCGTCAACCTGGCCAAATATGTTCCACAACAATACTCCCCGCACCCGGCCCGATTTCAAGTAATAAATCACACCTTGCGGTAACGGTGTTTTCCAGTCGGCAAAAATCTCCAGCCGCGAATCCACCTCGCCCACAGCCTCGTAGCCCACGTCGAATAAATCGGAATAAAAGAAAGGTTGATGGGTATAGGTAATTGTGCGTCCAGCCATGCCCGCGCCCGCCAATCCGCCCATCGTGCTGGCGTTATCCTCATGTTCCACGCGGAGCCATTTGTCGAGTGCCGGGTTGAAAAAACTTGCGACATCGCCGGCGGCAAAAATATCAGGATTACTGGTGCGCAACGATATATCAACACGAATGCCGTTATCGACTTTTAGCCCTGCCATCTGTGCCAGGCCCACATTCGCTTCCACACCAATACCTGCGACCACGCCATCGACACTGATTTCTTTCTCGATGGCGCCCGGGCCATAGAGAATCTTCACCACCGGCTTTCCATTTCGCATGTCGCAATTGATCGCCTTACTTGCGGCGAACATCTCAATGCCTTTTTCCCGATAAAGCCTGTCCAGGAATTCCACCAGTTCAGGCGGATATATTTTCGAGCCGAGCGACTTATCCGGGAAGATCAGCGCGACTTTTTTGCCATTCATTGCCAGAGCGGCGGCAATCTCCGAACCAATAAATCCACTGCCAATAACGGCAAAACGTTCCCCGCTCAAAGCGAGTTCTCGTAATGTTGTGTAATCATCAAGTGTGCGGAAATAAATAATGTGTTCATCACCAAACGGCAAGCGACGGGGCGTGCAGCCAGTTGCAAGAAGCAGCTTGTCATACGTGTAAACTGCCCCTTGATCGTCCACCACATTTTTCTGTCCTGCATCCAGAGTCTGGGCCGTTCGTCCCAAATGCAGCGTCAATGCGTTTTTTTTCAGTGGCCTCCAGATACTTGTCAGTGCTTTGTCCTTCCAAAGCCCCTTAGAAAGCGGTGGCCGGTCATACGGAGGATGCGGTTCTGCACCAATCAATCCAATAGTACCGGTATGATCCACTTCGCGGATTCCCGCAATCGCGGTCGCCGCCGCGAGTCCGCCCCCGATAATTAAGTACTTGTATTGCGGCATGTCATCTCCTTAGACTTTACGTAGCAGAGCACTGGTTAGTCTGGATGTCTTCAAGGCCGGATATTGATACCCTGGCAGGTCATCCGTTTTTTCGCGGGCGATGAGATATCGCGGTTTATCTTCGGAGGCATGCACGGTATAGCCATAAGGTGGAACTTTTCGCGTCATTGTCTTGGTCGATACGCTACCCACTGGCTCCGCTGCGAAGTTCCATGAAACATGATGTTCGAATGTGAATGTGGCAGCCATCTAACACAACCCCAATACACCTGTCTTGCCAACCCAATTCATCATAGCCCCGAAGCGTGAGCAAGTCATCCCTAAATTCCATGAATCAAGTATCAGGTATGCCCGTTTAGTGCCACTGCCCGGCGTTGGGCGTCCCCACAAAACATTGTTCCGTGATCCGTGACCATTGAAGTGCCGGGCGACAAATGTTAAGCGGTGTGCGGCACTACGTTTCATTAAGGTCACCATATATGACCGTCTCATTGCTCTCTATTCATTGAGCCTGGCCCCCCGAGCCCCGTTACGCAAGCCAATGACCAATACCGCAATTACTGCCAATACGGCCAGAAAATCTGTGGACCAACCCGCATCGTCATGTCGTTGTATCTCATCTGGGAAAGTCAAGCTGATGAAAGCAATGGGATGCCTTGACCACTATCCAAGCAGCGGACGCGGTCTTGGAAAGGCACTGGGAAGTTTTCGCAAACTTTTTAGTAACAAATGCCTGGCGCGTCGTAGTCGTGGCCGCTGGCCACTATAATCATCGCCGATGACGGCAGATGCAATACAAAATCTTTCTCCGGATATTTCCACGCAGCGCTATGCCGCGGTTGCAGTGGATCAGGCCCTGGATATGGATCTGACCTATGGCATTCCGGTGGAATTTCTCCCGGTTTTGCAGGTTGGGTCGCGTGTGCAGGTGCCATTGGGGCGTGGCAATCGGCCAGTTAATGGCACAGTTCTGGAAATCACCGATCAGGCACCGGTTTTTAAACCCAACGCGCATGGCGCAGAAATGCCGATTCCAACACCGCCCGCCCGGCCGCCGCTGCAAGATTCACTTTGGGACCTAAGCCCCTCTCGGCGCGTCAGCGTTAACGCCCCGGCTGCCGCGAAAATTAAGAGCATTTTGACGGTTTATCCGGACATTGACCCTGTTCCATCGGACTTGCTGGAAATGGCGCGCTGGATCAGCCGGTATTATTGCTGCCCGCTGGGGTTGGTGCTTGCCACCATTGTCCCGGCGGCGGTGAAGAAAAATATTCGTCTGCCCCGGCAAGTCTATGTTCATCGTGTTGATACGCAACCGGAAATCGAAACGCTGCTGGCGGGTTTCGTAGCCCGCACGCGGACGACATTTTCAGCGGTCTGGGAAATTCTGGCACCGGGGCCGCTGACCCAGGATGATCTGCTGGCAAAAGTGCCGCTTTCCAAACCCATGCTCAAACGGTTTATTTCCATGGGCCTGCTGCGGTTGGAAAAACGTATTATCTGGCCGGATTCCGCCCGTCTGGGTTTGCCGCCATCCGGGGAATTGCCCGCTCATGCCCGCGACGATTTTGCACTGACTTCGGAGCAGGCGGCGGCCATGGAAGCGCTGTTGCCATTATTGAATCCGCCGCAATTTGCCGCTCGGCTCATATTTGGTGTTACCGGTTCAGGCAAGACGGAATTGTACATACGATGTATTGACCGGGTAATCGCCTCCGGGCGGCAGGCCATTGTGCTGGTACCGGAGATTTCCTTAACCGCGCAGCTGATCAGCCGATTCACCGCGCGTTTTGAACGCGTGGCGGTATTGCACAGCGGCATGGCTGATGCGCAGCGACATCAGCATTGGCATTCCATCGCGGCGGGCTGGGCGCAGGTGATTATCGGGGCGCGGTCGGCGATTTTTGCGCCTGTGCCAAACCTGGGATTAATTGTTGTCGATGAAGAACATGAGCCATCGTACAAGCAGGATAGCGCCCCGCGTTACCACGCGCGGGATGTTGCGGTGCGGCGCGGGCAGATCAGCGGCGTTCCGGTGTTGCTCGGATCCGCCACACCATCGCTGGAAACCTGGCGCAATGCGCATGAGAATCCGCACTATGGCCTTATTGAATTAACATCCCGCCCGCGCGGGTTGCTTATGCCGAAGGTTTTAACAGTGGATATGCGGGAAGAACGCCACCGCCGCAGGGGTTTGCATGCATTATCGATGGTGCTCGAACAACGGCTTAAGGAAACGGTGGCGGATAAGGGACAGGCGATATTTCTGCTGAATCGGCGGGGCTATGCGCATTATGTGGCGTGTCCAAGGTGTGATTTTGTGCTTATGTGCGACCGCTGCGACGCCACGATGGTGGTGCATCGGCACGCCGTCGAATCACGTGCGGCAACCCCGGGCCTGCCAGAGCGATATATACAATGTCATTACTGCCTGACCAATCAATTGCTGCCGGAGCGTTGCCCAAATTGCCAATCGCGCCTGGTGCAATTGGGCCAGGGTACGCAGAGAGTGGAAGAGGAACTTCGCAATAAATTTCCGGAACTGAAAGTAGCGCGAATGGACAGCGATTCAATGCGTCATGCCGCCAATTATCAGCAGACGCTGCAAAGCTTTGCCAAAGGCGAGCTGGATATGCTGTTAGGCACGCAGATGATTGCCAAGGGCCTGGACTTTCCCAATGTAACACTCGTGGGGGTGTTGAATGCGGATCTGGCGATGACCAGTCCGGATTTCCGGGCGGCGGAGCGGACATTTCAGTTGATCTGTCAGGTGGCCGGGCGGTGTGGCCGCACGCAAAGGCCGGGGCTGGTGGTGGTGCAGACCATGCAGCCGCAGGAGCCGGCAGTCATGTTCGCAGCCCGGCATGATTACACCGCGTTTGTGCGGCAGGAACTGGAACATCGGCAAAGTTTTAATTATCCACCCTTTGGCCGCATGGTGCGGTTGGTACTTTCAGATACCGACTATATCGCGTTGGACGGTGAGGCAAAACACTTAATGGCGATGATTCAGGAATCTCCGGGATGCAAACCTGAAACCATACGCCACATCGGCCCGCAAAATGCCCCGATGCAACGCCTCGATGAGAAGTACCGCATGGAAATTATTTTATTCGCCGCCATGCCCGGCCCCTTGCAGCAGGTCCTCGCCGACTTGCGGCAAAGAGGGGTGTTTCAACGATTCAAAGCCGATGTGGTGGTGGATGTGGATCCCATGGCAATGCAGTAATGAGCAAGAATCATGCCGCCTGGCAGCCTGATTTTTCCTGTGACGATTTCAGTGCATCCAGACAATCCGGATCAAATGGGACACCGATCAATCAAGGTTCAGGACTTTGGCGCTTCGATGGGGTCAACGGTAGCGGCGGCAAACCAGGCCGAGACTGGTGAAACGGCCCGGCACTCCGGACACTGAATTTCCGTATTCATAAATGATGCATGGCAATTCGGACATTGGCCATGGGATGCGAACATATCAAAATGCGTTGAACAATTGGCGCAGGTCCAGAATGCGCCTTTCCGGGCACCCTGGTCGCAATTCGGGCAACGATACCGCGTGTGCCGGGGAATTTTGTTCATGACAATTAATCGCGTGGATTGGCGATAAGCGTTGACCGCCTCAAAAATCAGGAAGGCCGAAAGGGCCATCATGTATATCTGCCCACTTTTAAAAGCAAAAATTGCCAGCAGACCGGAACCCAAAAGGCCGACTACTGAAGCGATGCGTAAAGCCAATCCCTCACCGGTAACAAACCAAAGCAGTGACCAGAGAATTTTTCCGCCATCAAGCGGATAGACGGGAAGCAAATTGAATATCAACAGCACCATGTTGATAAGCACAACGCGGGACAAAAACCTTCCAATGTCCCCCGCCGCAGCAGGAGTGTAAAACAACAAATGCAGGAAATTGCTCCATGTCAGTGCAACATGTGGTGCCACGGTCAGCCAGAAGATTCCCACGGTAATGGGAATGAGAATCACATTCACCAGCGGGCCAGCCACAATGCTCCAAAGCATAGCGCCCGGTCGCCACGGTGGCGATACATAGGCAAAACCGCCAAATGGCCAGAGGATGATGGTATCAGCCGTGCCGCCAACGGACCGGCAAGCCAGAGCGTGTCCGAATTCATGCATTAGCACAATGCCAAAAAGCGCGACGATTTCCAGAAATTGCCAGATTGGACTGCTGTAATAATGGCCGCGGGAACTCATTTCAAACAGTACGATCAGGAACCAGGAAATATGCAGATAAACGGTAATCCCGAATATCTGAAAGAGGCGTATTGATCCGGCGCGCATTTGTCGGCTCCAAGCGGATTATTGTTTCATGCCACGACCTTACCCGCTGATCTTGCCGAGGCTGTTAACATTGTAGCGGTTTTGTAATCGGAGCGTTGTCCCGTGGAAAGCCCTGCGGAAATCGAGCAGCAAAATCAGAAATCATTTTTCGATGCGCCGAGAGAATTTGCGCATCCAGATGGTCGTATCGGATTTGTCCAACATTCCATCCGCCACGCCGAGGCCCAGCGTAATCAGTTCCTCATTGGTTGCCGTTAAATCATGGCCATTGACCTTCAAAAACGCAATCGCTGAGATAACTGCTGCGCGTTTATTGCCGTCATGGAAGGCATGCGCCTGACATATATGAAACAGATAGGCGGCCGCCAAGGCGGCAATCCCACGGTGCAGGTATTGTCCACCAAATGCCGCCTGGGGCATCATGACCGCGGACTCCAGAAGGCCGTGATCGCGCAACCCGGCCATTCCGCCTTCATGTGCGATGGAATCATCGTGCAAACTCATCACATCATCAACGGTTAAAAAGATAATCTTCGTGTGACTCATTTTGCCAACTCACGCAACGCCTTGCTGTATTTTGTGCGAATTTCTCCCATGATCTTCTCCAGCCTTTCCTTACCGATCCCGGCGCTGGCGGGCGTGACAATCAATCGCGGGCCATCCACGGTAATCTGCACCTGATCGCCAACATGCAGTCCAACCAGATCCATAACGGTGTTATCCAACGGCAACGCGCTGCCGTTACCAACTTTCCGGATGGTTTTTATCAATGACATAGTCCGACTCCTGACACAGTGACACACTTTACAATATTACATTGTAATAACATCAGCCTGAGGAAGCAACAACGCGTGACAGAGCACCAGAGGGTGCGTGACATTTTACGCAGAGCAACCCGTAGCCTGATGCGGAAGCATCACGGTTGGAGGCGAAATAGGGTCCAGATACAGACATCCTCTGCCTACCGTTACACATCGCGCTGGTGCCGCCGGGCAGACCACCGCATTTTTCGGCACGCCGCCCCGCTGCCAACCCGATGCTTCCGCATCAGGCTAATAGAACCGCTATCCCGGAATAGCAGGGTGCCTGAGCTATCACAACCATCCGTGAACGGCTATCCCCGCGCTAAAGTGTCACGCCCCATAGCACTAATTTCCCCGTTGTCGTGGGGCAAATTGCGCGAACGCCTCAAGCACATCAGCGAAAATGGTGTCCGAAACAGCAACGCCCGCTTCGCTAAGTGAAATGGCGCCGTCGCGAACGGCTAAAAGGCCCATGGCGCTGTATCGTTGCACGAGCTTGTGGAGAATGGCCATCGCATCCATACCGGTGCGCTGTTGAAAATCATTCAGCACGATGCCTTCATTGAGTCGCAGTTGCAGAATCGCCATTTCACCCCAGCGGGACAGGCCGGTGAGGTGTTCGATTTCCGTTACAGGCACAACGGGTGTGGCGGCATTTAGCGCATCAATATAGCGCGTAAGACTTTGGACATTTTTCCAGCGAAAGCCGGAATGATAACCCGCCGCGGACGGCCCCACCGCCAGATGATTCCGCGCCTGCCAGTAATGAACATTGTGCCGACACGCTTTTCCAGCAAGTGCGTAATTGGAAATTTCGTAACGGATAAATCCAGCTTCCGCCAGACGCGCACGGGTGTGCGCCAGCATGGCGAGTTCCAGTTCATCGGCAGCCGGAGCAAATTCACCGCGTTTCATTCGTGCGGTCATCAGCGTATTGGGTTCATACATCAGCCCATAGCAGGAAAGATGCGTCGAATTTAACTCAATGGCACGGACCAGATTATGATCCCAACTCGCAAGCGTCTGGCCTGGAATGCCGAAAATGAGATCCAGATTAATATTATCTATCCCGGCGGACCGGGCGATATCCATCGCAATGGGGACGCTCTCCGGATTATGATCGCGCTGCAACACGGCCAGTTCCGCAGTCGAAAAGCTCTGCGCTCCGAAGCTGATACGATTAACCCCGCCATCGCGCAGGACTTTGGCCCGCTCGATGTCAAAGGTATTGGGATTGGCTTCTATGGTGAATTCCGTGAGGCGGTCTGTTTTTATGGCCTTGTTAATTTGCCCCATCAGCCGCGCCAGAGCATCCGGTGATAGCAGCGTGGGCGTGCCGCCACCAATAAAAATAGTTTCCGGACTCGCTTGTCCGAAGTGCGCGACATGCAATTCAAATTCCTTGCCCATGGCGTCCAGAAAAGCATCGGCTTGATCCAGATGACCCGCGAGCGAGAAAAAATCGCAATAATGACATTTGCTGGTGCAAAACGGAATATGAACATAAAGTGCGTCAATATGCGAATTTACATCAAATTCTGCGGTTGCGGGCAAGGGAAAAAAGCCGCTCTGGTCCCGTTGCGCCGCCTGGGGCAACGCCAATTCAAAAATTTTGGGACGTTGACTGTCGTTTTTGCTTGCGAGTTCGGCTATAATTTTGTCATGATGCATGGCGTTGTGGCCGATAAATTCTCTTAGTTTAGCATAAATCCAAGATTAGGGGATATGCAGAAACGGAGGCCGCTGATGGATTTAGTTCTTGTTATTTTCAAAGAGGATGGACAGAGGCGCGAATTCTCGCTGCTTAAAGAGCGCACAACCATTGGAAGATCGGATGAATCTGATTTGCAGATACCGCTTCCGACGGTATCGCGCAATCATTGTGAAATTGTGGTTCAGGACAATGCCCCGATTCTCAAAGACATAGAAAGTTCCAACGGCACATACCAGAACAACCAGCGGATTACCTCTTCCCAGACTTTGGTGGCTGGTGATCATATTCGCGTGGGGCCTGTGACATTTACTGTGGTTATTGATGGCGAACCGCGCCAGATCAAACCCATTCGCTCCATACTTGGTGATATGGCCATGGAACCGGTGCAAGATCATTCCATTACGGAAGCCGGTGAAACGGTTGATGTTGCGCCCGATGGCGACATTCCCATCGCCCATCCCATCGAAGATGAAATAAGCCTCGATGACGAAGGGGATGATAACGATCCGCTCAAGGCGCTTGAAAATCTTAATTCACAGCAGTCCCGACGATGAAGGCCGGTCGCCACGGTGCTTCTGAACGCGGCTAAAACGCGCCACATGGAGGCGGCAGGCGGTACTTCGCCGCAACGCGCGCGGAACAAGTGGTGTCACCGGATAAAACAAGATTATTGCAATCAACATTCCGTCATATTGAACCCCGCGGCTTATGCTTCTATCATGGCACAGGTTAATTATGCCCTGATATCCGCGCGCCGGAGATATTGGCCGCGGGAGGAATTGTGTCATGACCCGGAATTTTATGCAGCGGATTTATTGTGATAACGCCGCAACCAGTTTTCCCAAGCCGCCACAGGTACTCAAGGCGATGGTGAATTACGCCGAAAATATTGGCGCTTCGGCCGGACGTGGAGCTTATGCTGAGGCCAGACAATCAGCTGTGGTGATTCGAACCTGCCGCGAGCGACTCAATACGTTTTTTAATGGCGAAAATCCCGACCATTTCATATTCACACTCAATTGCTCGGACGCGTTGAATATGGTGATCCACGGATTGTTAAAGTCCGGCGATCATGCCATCTGCATCGCGATGGATCATAACAGTATTCTTCGGCCGCTCAATGAATTAACTTCCCGAGGCATCATTTCCCACACCCGTGTAGCGGTGCAAGCGCGTACGGGTTTGGTAAATCCTGCGGATATTCGCGCTGCCCTTACGCCCCGCACGCGACTGATTGCCATCGGGCAAGGCAGCAATGTCACCGGCAGCGTGCAGCATATTCACGAAATTGGCAAAATCGCCGGCGCCGCCGGTGTGCCATTTCTCGTGGATGCCGCACAAACCGCCGGTCATATACCAATTGATGTGCAGGCCCAAGGGATTGATTTTCTGGCTTGCCCCGGCCACAAGGGATTATTAGGGCCGCTGGGCACCGGCGTTTTGTATATTCGTCCGGGGATGGAAAATCAGCTACGCACCATTCGCGAAGGGGGCACCGGTTCAGTGAGTGAACGCGATGCGCAGCCGGAGTTTATGCCGGATCGCTTTGAACCCGGTTCGCACAATGCCATTGGTATTGCGGGACTTTCCGAAGCCGTGCAATGGCTTTTGGATCAGGGCATAAACACCCTGGCGGCCCATCAACGCGCCATGTGCGAGGCATTTATCGCCGGGGTAACCGGCGTGCCCGGGCTGGAATATTTCGGGCCGCAGGCAGTTACGGATCGCGTGGGTGTTTTCAGCGTGCGCATTGCAGGAGTGGATCCACTTGTGCTGGCCAATGAATTGGAAGAACAATTCGGTATTCTTACGCGCCCGGGTTTGCATTGCGCCCCGGCCGCGCATCAGACCATTGGAACCGATCAACCCGTAACCCTCGGCGGCATAGCCGGTACTACGCGCTTAAGCTTCGGAGCCTTCAACACCTCTGAGCAAATTAAAACTGTCGTCGCGGCTCTGGCAACGCTTGCCGCGCGCCAGGCGGAGCGCCAATCCTCCCAAAGCCGATCCCGCGCCCTGCCTGCCCATGTATGAAATACGGCCCGGAAACCATCATCCCCGCAGATAACATTCTGACTGATAAATCCGCGACCGGACAAGGACGACCCGTGACCTCACGTTGCAAAACGTTATTTCTTCGCAATCCATGGCGCTACATACTGTCGAACATATCGCTCCGAAGCGGAAAAGCCATGCGTGCCCCAATGGCCGCAATCATCAATCAGCCCCGGCTTCCATTTTACCTGATGCAGTTTGGCGTAAAGATTTTCCGGGTCGGCAATGGTCGCGGGCCGTTTGAATCCGACACAACCGCAAGCAAATTGAGGCTTTCTATCGCTGGTGCCAAACAGACTCGTACCAATTCCCAGCACGATCCAGTCGCGATGCGAATAAAAATTAAATATTCCCTTGTCCAATCGTCGCAGCGCCTCGCGCAGATCATACGTGCTGGAAATGGCGCCGCCCAGGAAAACAAGACCGTCAATTCTGCGATCTAATGGCAACAATTCAACGGCGAAAATCGCAGGCCCGGCTCCGCCGCTGTTGGCGACAATATGCACTGGCCGGCCCGGATAGCGATCCTGATAGCGTAGAATCATCTGTGCCAGCTCCGCCGCTTTGGCGCGATTGCGCCGCAGCCACATCAGATTCGGCAGGTATCCTTCGGGAAATGGGATGCCCCAGTAAAATATTTGCACCGCACCCGGAACGGCACCGGCGAGTCCGTTGACCATGGCGTCCGCGAACGGACCGGCCGCTTCAATGCCGGGCAGCACGAGCGTAAGCCCCTGCTCTAATTCGGCGGCTCTGACCATGGATTGCCGGAAAAAGGGTCTGCCGCGCAGTCGCTGCAGCAGCAGGCTGACAAATTCACCTCTCGCCTTTCGGATATGGGTCCATTTCTGCTCCACGCGATGCGTTGACTTTGTTCTGACGGCCACGCCATCGGCGAGGTTCTTGCGAATACCGCTTCGCACTGGCCCTTGTAAATTCAACATTCAATTTCCCTTATAAAATCAGACTTCCAAAGCTCCGTGTATCCGCGTAGCGGATTTGTTCAGATACTTCGGCAACGCCTCCTTTATCTTAGGAGGCCGTCAAGAAATAAGATTTACAAATATGACGCCGGGATTTTGGCATCTGGCAAGACGCCCGCGAGGAGCATATCCGCACGATATGTAAAGAGCGGTCAACGCCGCCAGAGGCCAAAAGACCAGGTCAGATTGGAAAGGTTATTTCCTCGCAACCCCTTGGCCGTCGTGCAGCGCTGAGCTTGCCCGCTCTCCCGGCTCTAATGAAAATGTACGCGCCCGGCGCCTGCGGAAAAAACTGGTCCGCCGCTCCTGCGTACATGCCGCACTATACAGTCGCTCTCCCAGCCAGTACATACCTTCCCGCAACTGCTGCGGCGACATTTGCCGGGGTTGGAAGTTCACATCAAATAATGTGCATATCCCAGCAACCCGCCGCTGATAAGCCCCAGCAGTATCAGCGCCCATCCCAGCGCCCAGTTTAAATTTGCGATCGCCATCCGAAACACTCCAGTATCGGCGAGGAATCACCATCGCCAACACATAGAGATAAATCAAATCGCGTGCCAAAGTCGTGGATAGTGCTCTAAGTCATTTTCCCAAATGGGCTTATGTTAAAATACAAGGTCCGGCGAGAGTACGAAATATCGTCATGTGTGTACACCAAATGATTGCGTGATATACAATAGATGTCCGTATCATCCGAATCGCGTAACAAATGGGAGTTCCTCGCATGACATTGTTAAATTCTGATGAACTGCATTTGGCCCAGGCCATTTCGCAACTCACGTTCTGCAATCCATTTCTGCCGCAGCGGATGGAATTTGAACGTGCTGTTCTTGGCTCTGATTATGTCGCATCCGATACTTCCTGGAACTTCCCAACCACCGGACAGGACGAACGCCCCAATGAAAAGCGTACGCGCGACAAAGTGGCGTCGTTCGTCTCCACTCTGCGTGGACGCATGGCCGGTAAGCTTACACCCGGTGTGCAGGAATGGCGGCTATATCAGGATGCGGTCGTGCATTACCTTTATTATTCACTTGAGGGAGATTTCTACCGCGCCCTGGCGCCGGGAAAAACCGGCACTGAATTTGCCGGTCTTTATGCCCGCTATCTTGAAAAGTTTAATGACCTGATGGATGTCCCGGCCAAAGGCCGTGCATGTCACTTCCGTGCAGAGCATCTCTTTGCCTGCTGTTATCAGGTAACGCGGGCGTTTCAGGGAATTTACCGGTCCATTATCGGGTTTTCACCCTGCATGATTGATCTGCGGGCTAAAGTGTGGGAATCCATTGTCACCCATGATATGCGCTTATATCAATTGGAGCTGTATGACAAAATGGGCGATATTGCCACGCTTATCATTGGAGCCTCCGGCACTGGGAAAGAACGCGTTGCCCAGGCCGTTGCGTAGGCGCAATATTTGCCGTTCAACCCCACGACAAAACGCTTTGCCGATGTGCCCGAGAATCTTTTCTCCACCACTGTTCTCTCGGCTCTTTCGCCGCATCTCATCGAATCGGAATTATTCGGCCACGTCCGCGGCTCATTTACCGGTGCTCTTGCTGACCGCAAGGGCCGCCTGGAATCATGCCCGCCGCACGGCTCATTGTTTCTGGACGAAATTGGCGATGCTGATCCGCAGATTCAAGTAAAATTGCTGCGCGTGCTGCAATACCGCAGCTTTGAACGCGTGGGAGAAAGCGTGCAACGAAAGTTTCGCGGCAAAATCATCGGCGCCACCAATCGTGATCTGGCCCGAGAAATGCAAAACGGAAAATTCCGTGAAGACTTTTATTTTCGCCTTTGTTCCGATGTCATCGCCACGCCCTCCTTACGACAGCAAATTGTCGAAGCGCCGGGTGATGTCGACAACTTGATCAACTTTATCACGCAGAAATTCATCACCAGCGAACGAGATCGCGCGAATCTCAATGCCGATGTCAAGCAATGGATTAACCAGCACCGTGATTATGCGTGGCCGGGAAACTTCTGCGAATTGGAACAATGCGTCAAAAACATTCTGCTGCGGCGCAGTTACCATCCGCCGGAATTGCTTAAGCGTAACGCCCAATCGCACCAGTTGCAGCGCATCAGTGACGGCTTAATGACCGAACAGGAACTCCTTCATTACTACACCACGCTGGTGTACCAGAGAACCGGCACCTACGAAACCGCCGCCCGTTGCCTCGGCATCGACCGCCGAACGGTAAA
>JAJZVR010000073.1 GCA_021847065.1 Planctomycetota bacterium
ATCCGGATTTTGAGTTAAGTACGCCGCGATTCAAACACATTACCATCCATTTGCAGACCCCTCACAAAGGAAAAACGTTTGTCATCACAACCGCAAACGGTGGCGGCAAGGATATGTATATCCAATCGGCGACGCTGGACGGCAAACCGCTGAACAAACCGTGGCTGTCGGAGCGGATGGTATTTCAAGGCGGCACCTGGAATGTGACCGCCGGCGAATCCCCCAATAAAAACTGGGGTGCGGCACCGGGCGAAGAACCCCCATCGTTATCGACGGGGCCGGATCATTGGTAGCAATGGTGCAGCTATTCACAGTTGTCCACGTACGCACAATATTATACATATGTGCATGTGTAATGCCGCGATTGGCGGATTGCAATCTTTCAGCACGCCAGACGAGCATCAATTCATCCTGCTTTGAGAACCGGAGATATTTCAGGTTTTTGGATTCATCAGACCGGCTCTTGTTCAACTGTACGGTTAATTTGCTTTTCACCTCTCGCCAGCGTCGCAAGTATTTCGTCGAAACCTTTCGGCTCGGTAAGGAACATATCCCGCATTTCCTGGTAGTCGCGCCGCAGGGTGGGCAATCTTTCAGATGGTGGAACCAAGTGGAATGTGCCGGGTTTCGCCCGATCGTAATTTGCCCAGGCACTGCCGAAGAACTGACTCTTCCATTTCACCACCCGTGCACGCAGGTCGCTTCGGTCAGCAGCTTTACCGGCAATCCGAGATTCATGAATTTTCTCCCGCAAGCTCACGAAAGATCGGGTGCATCCATGTTGGTGCCGCAGGACGTGCACTGTTCGTTTGCGGCAGCGACTCTTTTGGCACGGCCGAAATTGCTCTACTATCTACTTTCTCCGCACTCCTGCTCTATTTTTGCCTGCGGCAAAAATGCGCCCGGCAGGACTCGAACCTGCAACCTCGTGGTTCGAAGCCACGCGCTCTATCCAATTGCGCTACGGGCGCTCAAACGAACCGTGCAAAGTTTAACGGCAAATCACTTTTGATGAAACTGTGCATCAAAAACAATCGGGCTGGGCGCGAAATCGAGTCTTTTTACAAACGCCGCTGATTCTATTGCGCCATGATCCCGGTTCATCTTCTGGTCTTCCCATTCGACCGACAGTGGCCCCTGATATTGAATTTCATTTAAGGCCCGAATAATCTGCTCAAAATTTACACTGCCGCGTCCAAGGGATCGGAATTCCCAGAATCTTTCCGGATGGCCGAAGGGTAAATGGCCGCCGAATACACCGCTTCGCCGGGGAGTCGGGCTGACCCATGCGTCTTTCATGTGAACGTGATAGATGCGGTCATGAAACTCGCGAATAAACTGCACATAGTCCACAGACTGATAAACAAAATGGGATGGATCAAAATTAAAACCGAATGCTTTTCTTCCACCCAAAGCATCCACGGCCGTCTTGGCGCTGGCAAGATCAAAGGCTATTTCCGTGGGGTGCACCTCCAACGCGAATACCACATCATATTGATCAAAAACATCCAGGATCGGGTTCCACTGATTTGCAAAGTCCGAAAACCCGTTCTCGATCTGGCGCGGCAGCACCGGCGGAAAACTGTATACAAGGTGCCAGATGCTGCTACCGGTAAAGCCGTTGACCACGGCGCGGTTAAGGCGTTTTTTGACCGCCGCGGGTGCGGCGTCAAAAAACCGTCTTGCCGCTTGCGCTGTGCGTTTCATCTCTTCCGCAGCCCTTTGCCGCACGCCTTCAGGATCTCCATTTCCCCAAACGTGTGCGGGAAGAATGGATTTGTGCCGTTGATCAATATTGTCACAGACCGCCTGCCCGACAAGATGATTGCTGATGGCAAAACACTCCAGGCCATAACGTGTAAGCGTATCCCATTTCTTTTTTACGTAAGCGCGCTGATCCAATGCTTTATTAACATCAAAATGATCTCCCCAGCAGGCCAGTTCGAGGCCATCATATCCAAAAGCCCTGGCTTTTTTACAAAGAGCTTCAAATGAAATATCCACCCATTGTCCGGTGAAGAGTGTTACAGGTCGGGCCATGATGGGGTTTCTCCGTTTAACAGGTTCGTGCGCAGGAAGCTATCAGAAATAGCGAATTGCCGCCACCCTTTTAAAGAATAAAATAATGCGATAGCTTCAGGGGCACGAATTGTCATCGCAAAAATTTGCCGTTCGATCTGACAGAGAGTATTCTTTTTGGTCTTTGGTGGTTTTTCCCATGGAGCAGCACGATGAGCGTAGCGACAGAATTAATAGCCCGGCACGAGGGGGCACTTATCGGTAATTATGGCAAACTTCCCGTGGTGCTGGCGCGCGGGCAGGGCGCTGTGCTGTGGGATGCGGATGGCAAGGAATATATCGACTTTTTCGCCGGTTTTGGCGGCACGGTTCTGGGACATTGTCACCCCAAACTTGTCGCGGCCATCACCACGCAGGCGCAAAGCTTATGGCAGGTGGGCAATCAGTTTTACAGCGAACCGCAAATTCGGCTCGCGGAGCACTTGAAATCCAAAGCATTTGATGGCCGGGCGTTTTTCTGTCATAGCGGAGCGGAAGCGGCGGAAGCCGCCATTAAATTGGCACGCATTTCGGCGGGTTCCAATCGCCCCAAGATCGTTACGATGCAGAAGGGCTTTCATGGTCGTACGATGGGGGCATTATCTGCCACCGCCGGGCCGGCGCAGAATGGCTTTGCACCTTTAGTCCCCGGCTTTGTGCATGTTCCATTTGATAATCTTGAGGCCTTGGAAGAAGTGGTGGACGGAACTACCGCGGCGGTGATGCTGGAACCGATTCAGGGCGAAGGTGGCATCAACGAGCCAACCAAGGGATACCTGCGAGCCGTGCGCGAATTATGTGACCGTTGCGGAGCAGCGCTGATTTTTGATGAGGTATGGACTGGTGTGGGGCGCACGGGCCATTGGTTCGGGCATCAGATATCCGGCGTTACACCGGATATTATGACACTGGGAAAAGCTTTGGGGGGCGGCATACCGGTGGGGGCAATTCTGGCGCACCCACGTCTGGCGGCATTTTTTAAGCCGGGTACACATGGCTGCACGCTGGGGGGCAATCCGATTTGCGCCAGCGTGAGTTCTGCGGTATTTGATGTTATTGAGCAGGAGAACCTGCTGGATTACGCCCGCGCCGCCGGAACCATGATTCGCGAGAGGCTCACTAAATCTGCCATCAGCAATAAGATTAAAGCCATTCGTGGCAGCGGGTTATTTCTGGGTGTAGAATTAAGCATCCCCGATGCTATGCCTGTGGTGCGCCACGCCTTGGCCAATGGCCTGATAATTAACGCAACGCAAAAAAATGTCCTGCGAATATGCCCATCGCTGGTTATTACGTCCCAACAGATTCAACAAGCTCTTGCCATTCTGGAAAAAGCGATTGCCGCAGTTTGAATTTAAGATTCAGTCGATACAATAGGGGTTGTAAGGTGTAACGTCCGGAGGGCCTTTTAATGCTCGTTAAAGAATGTATGAAGTGTTCGCGCCCGGCGTTGATCCATATTACCGATGTGGTTGCAAAAGGTCCGCCATTAAAGGTTGTTGAAGTACATCTTTGTCTGGAACACGCCATTGAAGCCGGTCTGATGGGAGCACCGGTGCTGGTGGGCAAAACCTCGACCGGCAAGCCGATAAAGCAAATACCCATGCACCCGGAGTTGGCGAAATTAAAACAGCTTGATGCCGCCGCTGGTGTCATCGAGGATGCCGACACGGCGGCCGCGTCAGTGGCTTGCCCAACGTGCGGCACAACTTGGGCGCACTTTCAGAAGCACGGCCTGTTTGGTTGCGCCAATGATTACACGCTCTTTGAAAAGCAATTGACGCAGATGATACGCTCCATGCACGAGCGACACTCGCAGCACACCGGTAAACTGCCACCGCATAGCAACTCCGCCGACACGGTTGTGCGGGCCAAGCGAATTCAGCTTGAAGTTCAGTTAAGCGCAGCGGTGCAGGGCGAGCGCTATGAAGAAGCCGCTCGGTTAAGGGATCAGCTTCGTACCTTGTCAGAAAGCAGTGCCTGAACAGGTAGGCTCAAGCGCTGCCGTTGTCGTAGGGCTGATACTGCGTGTCGCGGGGGCATTGCAATGTGACCAATGACCTATTGGCGAGCGGGGGGGTGTCGAGATTGAATAGTTATAAAAGCGAATATAATATTAAAATTTACAGATAAATGTGGTAAATCGCCGGTCGTTTTCGGATGGGGTTGCATTTTAAGGCATGTCTGGCGCATAATGCTTTCGGCGGAGGCTGGTCCGAGGTAGAAAAAGGACTGGCTTCTATGTTTCAGGGTTATGAGATCGATGGGCTTTTCGACGAAATGTTCGACAAGCCGGAGCGGCCAAGGCCGCACTACTCCGCGTTGTATTCCCGGTTGCACGACTTGGGAATGACCTCGTTGCAGCACCGTAGCCGCATGGCTGATTTGTGCTTCCGCAATCAGGGTATCACCTTTACGGTTTACAAAGATACTTTAGGTGTGGAGAAGATATTCCCCTTTGATTTAATCCCGCGGATCATTCCGGATCGGGAGTGGACCCATCTGGAACGCGGACTGATTCAACGCATTACCGCGCTAAATCTATTCTGCCATGATATTTACCATCAGCAGGCCATTTTGCGTGAAAAGATCATCGACGCGGAATTGATCTATGGGGCCAAGATGTTCCGGCGGGAAATGATCGGCGTAAATATTCCGCGGGACATTTATATTTCAATCTGCGGAACCGATCTAATTCGCGATGTCCAGGGTAATTATCTGGTGTTGGAAGATAATTGCCGCACCCCCAGCGGTGTCAGCTATGTTCTGGAAAACCGGGCAGTCATGAAGCGGGTTTTTCCCGCGTTGTTTCAGGCGGCCCGCGTACGCCCCATAGAGGACTACCCGCATAATCTGCTGCGCTGCCTCAAGCACCTGGCTCCGCCGGAGGTTGAGGAACCATGTATTGTGGTATTGACACCCGGCGTATTTAACTCGGCCTATTTTGAGCACAGCTTTCTGGCCCGGCAAATGGGTGTGGAACTCGTGGAGGGCCGGGACCTCTTGGTGGAAGATAATTACATTTATATGCGCACCACTGCGGGTCTGCGGCGGGTGGATGTCATTTATCGTCGGGTGGATGATGATTTTCTCGACCCGCTGTGTTTCCGGCCTGATTCCATGCTGGGCGTGGCGGGTCTGATGAATGTCTACCGGCTGGGGCATGTGGCATTGGCCAATTCCGTGGGAACCGGCGTGGCGGATGACAAAGCCATCTATCCATTTGTGCCGGATATGATCCGCTTCTATCTGGCGGAAGAGCCAATTCTTCAAAGCGTGCCGACGTACATTTGCAGTCGGCCTGATGATCGTAAATATGTGCTGGAGCATCTGGATCAACTGGTCGTCAAAGCCACCAATGAGGCCGGTGGATATGGCATGTTGATGGGGCATCAGGCCGAGCCGGCGGACCGGGAGGAATTTGCGTGTAAAATTCTTGAAAATCCCAGAAATTTCATCGCTCAGCCGGTGGTGCAACTAAGCCAGCAGCCCAGTTTGGTTGATCGGGCGTTGCGTGGTCGCCGCATTGATCTTCGCCCTTATATTCTCTTCGGGGAAAAAATCACGGTAATGCCGGGCGGGCTGACGCGCGTGGCGTTACGGGAAGGATCCCTGGTGGTCAATAGTTCGCAGGGGGGCGGCAGCAAAGATACGTGGGTACTTGAACCGGAGAACAAACGATGACCCAAGCTGCTTTATTAAATTCGTCACAGGCCTCTGCCCCGCGCTTGCCAAGAGCTCTTCTGGCGCGCGTCGCGGATGCCAGCTACTGGATGAGTCGGTACATTGAACGTGCCGAGCATATCGCCCGCATCCTGATGGTCAGCGTGGATTCATTAACCGGCGCGGGGGAATTGGAGCAGGAGCTTTCGCATCAGGCGGTGGTGGATGTGCTTAAAATCACCTGGCAGGAACACATGCTGCCGGAGCTGGTAAACCCGGATCATACGCCCATGCAGGCACTCATGGGAGTGGCCAAATATATGGCTTTGGATGCTTCCAACCCCATCAGCCTGATGAGTTGCCTGACCAAAGCGCGGGAAAACGCCCGATCCATCCGGGAAAGCATCTCCAACGAAATGTGGGAGCAGCTTAACACCTTGTACTGGTCGCTTAAGGCGGACGATGCCGTGGCCCGTTTTGACGATTCACCACAGGAATTTTTCCGGCAGATGATGACCGGTTCGCTGCTGTTGCAGGGACTGGCGGATCAAACCATTGACCATGGTCAGGTCTGGCTGTTTATTCAACTCTCCAAATATCTGGAACGTGCGGATATGACCTGCCGGATACTTCTGGCGAAGTTCCAGACCTTGCACCAGATGGATTCTTTGGCGTCTCTGGATCCGGCGGGCCGGGTTATCCACTGGATGGCCGTTTTGCGGGCGTGCTGTTCGATTGAAGCGTATCGCAGAGCCAATGTCGGGGAAATTGACCCCGGTCTGGTGGCTGGATTTATCCTTTTTGAGCCGACATTTCCGCGCAGCGTGCATTTCTGTATTCATCATGCTCTCGAATCGGTGGATCGGATTCGCTCGGTTCTCGCGGCTGACGCCGGGCGTGATGCCCAGCGACGGCTGGGACGGCTGTTTGCGGAACTGCAATATTCCCGCGCTGCGCCAACGCAGGATAAAGGTCTCCTGGCCTTTCTTGAACAGATACGCAATTCTGCCGCCGATGCTTCCATTGCGGTGCAGGAGCAATGGCTGATGCGTTCCGGAGAACAGGCGTCCCGCATGGAACTGGCTATGGGTTAAAAGTTCTATGGCAATAGATGCGGGATTGTAAATGCGGTTTACACCAGCAGCGTGATCGACGCACTGGTATGGAGTTTAGTGAATGCTCGTTCAGGTCAGTCATATTACGGAATTGGATTATTCCGCGCTTATCAGTGAAACGGTTATGGAATTGCGCATGGCCCCGCGACAGGAACGCCTGCAGCATCGCCTGTCGTTTGTGCTGGGTATCGGGCCGGCCTCGCAGGTGCGCAGTTATTTTGACTGGCTGGGCAATACCGTGCATACGTTTGCCATCAACAACCTGCACCGGAGTGTTAAAATTTCCGCTGTCAGCGTGGTGCAGACCTATGATCGTGATCGCCTGACACAGCATCCGGAAGATATGTGGCCATTAAATCCGCCGACGGATCACAGCCTTTTTGACATGCTGCGGCTCGATGCCCCGGTGGTGGACTGCCCGGCATTGACTGAACTGGCTGAAAAGATCAAGCCGCGTGGACGCGAATCGCTGGCCCGCGTGGGACTTAATATCATGGACAAAATCAACGAAGAGTTTGTCTATGAAAAAGGCATCACCAGCGCTTCAAGCACCATTGCCGAAGTGCTGGAGCATAAGCGTGGCGTTTGCCAGGATTTCACGCACCTGATGATCGGGCTGGCCCGAAAGTTGCATATCCCGGCACGGTACGTCAGCGGATTTATTCATGCCGGCAATCAGCAGTTCCGCGGCGCTGCGGAAACCCACGCATGGTGTGAATTATACTTTCCCAGTATTGGCTGGATCGGTTATGACCCTACCAACAACTGCGAAGTAAAGGATAATTTCGTAAAAATGGCGGTGGGGCGGCATTACAAGGACGTCCCACCGCATAAAGGTGTATACCGTGGCAACGCCACCGAAACGATGAAAGTGGAGGTGCATACCATGGAATTGCCTGAAATCTCCGGCAATCTTGTCGGCGAACGAACTTCTCCATTGAACGTTCCGGTTTTTGGCAATACCGGTCGCGGTGGCGTGGTACCGTGGATTCTTGAAGAACAGGTTCAACAGCAGCAGCAACAGCAACAGGGATGAAAAAAAGGCATCTCCTGGAAATGGGAAGCTGTATGTGGCAGCCGCGGATTCGCGGCGTAAATTCAATAGGTTAAATTAGTCTCGGAGTCTCAAACGCATGGCCATACTTGTCGCACTGAATCATGTTACCCATTATCGGTATGATCGGCCGGTTACGCTCTCGCCGCAGATGGTGCGCCTGCGCCCGGCCCCACATACACGCACGCCGATTCGCAGTTATTCCATGCGTGTGCTTCCGGCAAAACACTTTGTCAATTGGCAACAGGACCCGTATGCGAATTATCAGGCCCGGCTGGTATTTCCGGAACTCACCCGGGAATTCAGAGTGGAGGTGGATCTGGTTGCGGAAATGACCGTGATCAATCCCTTCGATTTTTTTCTTGAGCCGGAAGCTGAAAATTATCCCTTTGCCTATGATCCATCACTGAAGCGCGAATTGGCCCCTTACCTTGAAGCTGCTGCGCCCGGTCCTCTGTTGACGGAATTGATTAAATCCTGTCAGCGGAAAGATCTGCGCACCGCTGATTTTCTGGTGGAAATAAATACCAAAATCAATCATCTGCTCAAATACCTCATCCGCCTGGAGCCGGGCGTCCAAAGCGTGGAAGAAACATTGACCTCTCGCACCGGGTCATGCCGTGATTTTGCATGGTTGCTGGTAAATTTGTTCAGGCACTGCGGTCTGGCGGCCCGATTTGTATCGGGTTATCTCATTCAGTTAACCGCGGACGTGAAATCGCTGGATGGGCCATCCGGCCCGGAAAAAGATTTTACGGATCTGCACGCCTGGGTTGAAGTATTTCTCCCCGGTGCCGGATGGGTTGGCCTGGATGCCACCAGCGGATTATTCACCGGTGAAGGGCACATTCCGCTGGCCTGCACGGCCGTGCCATCATCCGCGGCACCGATTACCGGAGCCGTTGATGAGTGCGAAGCGGAGTTTGAGTTCAGTATGTCCGTGCGCCGCGTGCGTGAAGATCCGCGCGTTACCAAACCGTATACCGACGAACAGTGGAAAAGCATTGAATCACTGGGGCATACGGTGGACGCCATTCTCAAACGGCAGGATGTCCGCCTGACCACGGGTGGAGAGCCGACGTTTGTATCCATTGATGATGTGGACGCACCGGAATGGAACACCACCGCGCAGGGGACCCAAAAGCGGCAACTTGCCGGGCAATTGATCAAGCGACTGCATCGACGCTTTGCGCGCGGCGGCCTGCTGCATTATGGCATCGGCAAATGGTATCCGGGTGAATCTTTGCCGCGCTGGGCGTTGGCGTGTTACTGGCGTAAAGATGGCCGACCGATATGGAATGATCCGAAACTCATTGCCGATGATGGCGATCAACATCATCACACGGACCGCACCGCGCAGAATTTCTTGCGCACCTTGACCGATCGACTCCGCGGGGATGTCTCCTTTGCTCATGCGTTGCCCGGTTTTGAGGATGTCTGGTATTACCTCTGGAAAGAACGGCGATTACCGGTCAATGTTGATCCCTTGCAGAACAATCTCAAGAACCCGGAAGATCGCCTGCGGATGGCCAAAATATTTGAACAGGGCTTGGACAAGGTAATTGGGTACGTTCTGCCGTTGCGCCCTATCGGTGCGCCGGGGGAGGGAATTTGGCAAACCGGTGCCTGGTTCCTGCGGCCCGAGAGGTTATATCTGATCCCCGGTGATTCGCCCATGGGCTTAAGGCTTCCGTTGGATTCACTTCCTTGGGTGGCGGATAGCCAATATCCGCATGTTTATCCGCGCGACCCGATGGAGCGGCTGTCTGAATTGCCCGATGTCCATGGCGGTCAGCGGTATCGTAGAGGACAGCCTGAACCCGGCAACGTGACGTATTTCCGTGAGCAGGATTGGAAACTTGCGGAAGAGGGCGTTGGCCCGGCACTGGAAGAATATCGCAGGCGCATACGCGAAAATCCATCTTGGAAGCCGGAATTGGGTCAATCCGCACCCTACGTGGTACGCACGGCGATTTGTGTCGAGCCGCGTAATGGCACGCTGCATATTTTTATGCCGCCGGTGCGTTACATTGAGGATTATCTCGATCTCGTCGCCCGTATTGAAGAAACCGCTGCGGAATTAAATACGCCGCTGATTATTGAAGGTTACACGCCGCCCCATGATCCGCGCGTCAAACATCTGAAAGTAACGCCCGATCCGGGAGTCATTGAAGTCAATGTTCAGCCGGTTAATTCCTGGGATGAAGCGGTCAGCGTAACGACTGGTCTGTATGAAGATGCTCATTTCTCACGGTTGGGAACTGAAAAATTTATGCTCGATGGGCGGCATTCCGGTACCGGTGGCGGGAACCATATTGTCATCGGCGGTGACACGCCCGGCGATTCACCATTTTTGCGGCGCCCGGATTTGCTCAAGAGCCTGGTGGCGTACTGGCATAATCATCCTTCGTTATCCTATCTGTTTTCCGGACTGTTTATCGGCCCGACCAGTCAGGCGCCCCGGGCGGATGAAGGTCGTCCGGAAATGATTTATGAACTGGACATAGCGCTTAAGGAAATTCAACGTCAGCAAGGTGTTACAACGCCACCATGGCTGGTTGATCGCGTATTTAGAAATCTGTTAATTGATTTAACTGGCAATACGCACCGCGCTGAATTCTGTATTGACAAGCTTTATTCACCGGATTCTTCCAGCGGACGACTGGGGTTGGTGGAATTTCGCGGGTTTGAAATGCCACCGCACGCGCGAATGTCGCTTACCCAGCAATTGCTGTTACGCACGCTGATCGCCAAATCCTGGGAAAAGCCCTACGAATCACCATTGGTACGCTGGGGCACAGAATTGCATGATCGATTCATGCTGCCGCATTACGTCGCTGACGATTTTAACGAAGTGCTGCGTGATGCCTCCAGTACGGGCTTGGACCTTAAACCGGATTGGTTCGCACCGCATTTTGAATTTCGTTTTCCTCTGGTTGGAGAAATCGATTCGGTAGCCGCTGGCGGCATGAAACTTGAGTTCCGCCAGGCCATCGAACCATGGAATGTTCTCGGTGAAGAGCCAGCCGGTGGCGGCACCGTGCGCTTTGTGGATTCTTCGGTGGAACGTCTGCAAATTAAGGCGTGCGGGATGATTAACACTCGGCATCAGATTGCCGTCAACGGTGTGTTGCTGCCTTTGCATGGAACCGGGCGCAATGGCGAATTTGTATCCGCCGTGCGGTATAGAGCCTGGCAACCCGCGGCATGCCTGCATCCCACCATTGGCGTTCATACGCCGTTGGTCTTTGACGTGGTGGATACCTGGAATCATCAGGCGGTTGCCGGATGCAGCTATCATGTGTCGCATCCCGGCGGGCGCTCGTTCGAGCAATTCCCGGTAAACGCCTTTGAAGCCGAATCGCGCCGGATGGCCCGTTTTGTAAAGTTCGGCCATACTCCGGGTGTCATTCGTCCGCGTAAGCTTGATCCGTCACTGGAGTTTCCATTGACATTGGACCTGCGGCGGTGTACCTAACTGTTCAGGAGTTACATTCAGCGGACCCATAGCGTATATTTGAAAGGCGTATGACACTACAACAGGAACAGAATTCTTCACCGCCAACTGTGTCGGACGGCCGATTGTATTCATCTTACGCTCCCGCGCCGGGCCTCTATGATGAAATGATGGATTCACACGGTGCCGTGCGGCCACACTGGCAGATGTTTCTGAATCTGCTTGATGATCTGGGGCCGGCAAAGCTGCATCACCGTTGGGAGACGGCCCGCCAGTTAATTCATGACAACGGCGTAACCTACAATGTTTATGGTGATCCCGCGGGCATGGACCGCCCCTGGCACCTGGATTCACTTCCGGTGCTTTTTTCGGCTGCGGAGTGGGCGAATCTGGAAGCCGGCGTTGCCCAGAGAGCGCGCCTGCTTGATGCGATTCTTGAAGATCTCTATGGCCCGCAACGTTTGTTGGCTGAAAAAATAATTCCTCCGGAACTGGTGTTTGGCCACGGACTTTTTCTAAGACCCCTGCATGGCGTGGCCGTTCCCGGTTCGCGGCGTCTGCACACCTACGCCGCCGATGTGGGGCGGGGCCCGGATGGCCGATTTGTCGTGTTAATGGATCGGACACAGGCACCTTCCGGCACGGGATACACACTGGAAAACCGGATGGTCGTATCACGCGCGCTGCCGGATGTGTTTCGTGATTGCCGAGTAAGCCGTCTGGCCACGTTCTTCCGCCGCTTCCGTGAAACGCTTAAATCCCTCTCCAATCGGGAAAATCCGCGCATCGTCCTGCTGACGCCGGGACCTTATAACGAAACGTATTTTGAACACGCCTATCTGGCTCGCTACCTGGGCTACACCCTGGTGGAAGGTGCCGATCTGATTGTGCGGGATAATTATGTCTATCTGAAAATGCTTGGTGGCTTACAGCGGGTGGATGTTATTCTTCGCCGCCAGGACGATGATTTTTGTGATCCTCTGGAATTACGCGCGGATTCCGCCCTGGGGATTCCAGGCCTCGTGCAGGCGGTCTATTCGGGAAATGTCGCGGTGGCCAATGCTCTGGGTTCAGGTTTAGCTGAAACGCCGGCCCTGATGATGTTTCTTCCCGCGATATGCCGTCGCCTGCTCGATGAAGATTTAATCCTTCCGTCGGTTGAATCATTCTGGTGCGGAAATGCCGAATCCCGGCAGTTTGTGCTGGACAACCTCTCCCGGATGGTCATAAAACCCGCATTCGTCGGGAGTCGGGATAAACCTGTATTTGCCCGCAATTTAAGTCACGATGCGCTTGAAAAACTCCGCTCTGGTATTATGGCATCGCCCTCCAATTATGTCGGTGAGCACTATGTTGAATTATCCACCGCACCGGTGCTGATGGAAGATCGCGTTCAGCCACGACATCTGGTTTTGCGTTTGCATGCCACGTGTGTGGAGAACGGCTACTGTGTAATGCCGGGCGGCTTGGCAAGATTCTCCGGATCAGCGGATTCCATGATTGTCTCCATGCAGCGGGGCGGTGGTTCCAAGGATGCCTGGGTGCTCTCGGATGGCCCCGTCGATTCGTTCAGCTTTCTGCAACCGGCCGGTCAGCCGGTGATTATTTCCCGCGCCGGCGGTGATCTTCCCAGCCGTGTGGCGGATAATTTATTCTGGCTGGGGCGTTACGAAGAGCGGGCACAGGCCAATGCCCGGCTGGCCCGGGGTATTGTCATCCGATTGATGGATCAGAATTTTGATTCCACCGCGGAGTTGCCGACACTGTTTTCCGCCTTGGCTAAACAGACCATGTATGCCGAACCGGAAGGGCGACAATTTTCCGCGGAAGGCAAACTTGTTGAAATACTTCTGCGTAATCCACACGCCAACGGCTTTCCGGCGACGCTGCAATCCATCTATCGCATTGCCGCGCTGGTGCGCGATCGCATGTCGCTAGATATTTGGCGTATCATCAATCGTCTCGATGGAGACTTTCCCCGCGCGGACAAATCCGATCCGGCGCTGTTGGACCTTTTACCCGCGCTGGATCGCCTGATTATCACTCTCGCCGCTTTTGACGGCCTGGCCATGGAATCGATGACTCGCAGCTATGCCTGGAGATTTTTAGATATTGGCCGTCGCATTGAGCGTGCCATCGGCACATTGACTCTGCTTTCCGAAACGCTCGTACCGGTGGTAGACCGCGAAGGCCCGTTGCTGGAATCGGTGCTGGAAATTGCCGATTCCATTATTACCTATCGCCGCCGCTACACCACCAACCTGCAGGTTCCACCGGTGCTGGATATGCTCTTGGCCGATGAAAGCAACCCGCGCTCGGCTGCCTTTCAACTGGTGCGATTACAGGAGCATCTTGCCTTACTGATCGTTGATGGCGGGGGGGCGGGTTTGTCGGCGCCGGAACGCATCGTGCTGCGGTTGCTGACTGATATGCGTCTTGCGGATATTACCACGCTGGGCCGCACCGAAGATGCCGATGAGAAACCGAGGCGCGAACATCTGGACCGGCTGTTAACAATATGGATTGAAGAATTACGGATGCTTTCGGATGTTATCAGCCGGGCGTATCTGGTACATATATCCGAATCGCGGCAGTTGGGGTTCCAACTGGCCACTCCGGCGGCGCTTGCCACCGATTCATAGCGACTTGGAATGGATACGACACCAGCGGGAATTTAGTCATGCCTGTTTATAGAATAAAACATATCACGCGCTACCGTTATCAGCAACCGGTGACTATTTGCCACCACATTGCTCATCTTTTGCCGCGGGAGGCCGCGCGGCACCTGTGGAGTTTTGCGGATTTGGAAATTTCCCCCACCGCCATGCGCACGGATCGGTTTGATTACTTTGGCAATCGACAGACCTTTTTCAGTATTCAGGAGCCGCACCGCGAACTGTTGGTGACTTCCCGCGGAGAAGTTGAGATATTGGCACCTTCAACCGGCATGTTATTCTCCAATCAGCCCTGGGAGCTTGCGCGCGACAGCTTATGGAATATTCCATCTCCGGACTTTGGCAGTGTTATACAATTTACCTTTGATTCCACTAAAATTGCACAATGCTCTGAGGCGGCGCACTATGCCGCCGAATCTTTTACACCTGCCCGCCCGGTTATTGAAGCTGTGGAAGACCTCATGCGACGGATTCATCGGGATTTTAAATTTGACTCTACCGCCACCACCGTGGGCACGAGTGTGGCGGATGTGTTTCGGCATCGCCGGGGTGTGTGCCAGGACTTTGCCCATCTGGGAATTGCGTGCCTGCGATCGATGGGCTTTCCCGCACGCTATGTTTCCGGCTATTTGCTGACGCTTCCCCCGCCTGGCAAACCGCGAATGGTCGGTACCGACGCATCTCATGCGTGGCTGAGCGTCTATGTGCCCGAACTGGGCTGGCTGGATTTTGATCCAACCAATAATATGATTCCGGCGGAGCGCCACATCACCATCGCCTATGGGCGCGATTTTTCCGACGTTTCACCCCTGCGCGGCGTGATTCTCGGGGGCGGTAAACATGTGGTACATGTTTCGGTTGATGTGGCCATGAATTGAAGAACAAATGGCAAAATTCGAGCTAAGTCAGGTGAATTATTGGCACAAGGCGCTGATGCGAAGTATATATCCGGAATTTTAACATCCGTGCAAACCATGTGTGTTCTGGACACATTCATCAAGGCTTTGTAGGATAAT
>JAJZVR010000074.1:0-4898 GCA_021847065.1 Planctomycetota bacterium
TTAACTCAGTGCGCAGACTCTGCGCCGAGGCAATCCCAGGCACGGCCATCGCGGGCCAATAATTCATCGGCGGCTTGCGGCCCCCATGATCCAGGTTCGTAATTAGCCAAAGGCGGCGTTCCGGTGGCCCATGCTTCTTCGATGCGGTCAATAATGCTCCACGCACTTTCCACTTCATCACGGCGGATAAACAACGTGGAATCGCCCAGCATGGCATCAAGCAACAGCCGCTCGTAGGCCTCGGGGGAATAGCTGCCGAAGGCTTCGTTGTATTCAAAATCCATGTGCGCGGGGGCAATACGCGTGACTGTACCCGGGCGTTTGGCATTAATCAGTAACGAAATACCTTCCTTGGGCTGAATCCGCAAAGTCAAAATGTTGCGTGCCAGATTACCCCCCGGGGCATTAAATAAAACGCCGGGAGCACTGTTAAAGTGGATGCTTACTTCCGATCCCTGCCGCTTGAGGTGTTTGCCGCTGCGTAAATAAAATGGCACGCCATGCCAGCGCCAGTTGTTAATATCGAGTTTAACGGCGGCATACGTCTCGGTCTGGCTGCCCGGTGCCACGCCACGCTCCTGAAGGTACCCAATGGTCGGCTTGCCATCCACCGTGCCGGGGGTGTATTGACCGCGTACCGTGTGCAACGCCACCTCCTGTGGGGCGAAGGGTTGAATGGATTTAAGCACCCGGACTTTTTCATCACGAATGGCATCACCATCGAGCGCTACCGGCGGCTCCATGGCAATGAGGGTCAATAACTGCATAAGATGGTTCTGCACCATATCCCGCAGGGTACCGGCATTTTCAAAGTATCCGCCCCGCCCTTCCACACCCAGGGTTTCACCGACGGTAATCTGAATATGATCCACGTAACGGCGATTCCAGATGGGTTCAAAAATGCCGTTTGCAAAACGAAAAACCAGCAAATTTTGAACCGTTTGCTTGCCTAAATAGTGGTCAATGCGATACACCTGTGATTCATCAAACACGCGGTTAACGTGTTGATTAAGTTCCCGCGCGGTGACCAAATTGCGACCGAATGGCTTTTCCACAATGGCCCGCCGCCACGCTTGGCTGTTAAACGGGTCAATATTGCCCAACCCGGCATCACCCAATCGTTCAACAATTTGGCCGAACTCCGTGGGGCTGGTGGAAAGGTAGTAAAGCCGACGGCCACCGGTATTAAATTTTTTATCCACATCCGCCAGGCGATCGGCCAGGCTGTGATAACCATCCGCATTTTCAAACGTGCTTTGATGATAGAAAATACGTGGCGCCAGATCACGCCACAACTCGGCATCCGCCGGTTTGCATCGCGAAAACTTGTTGATGGCATCCAGCATTTCCGCACGGAACTGCTCATCGGTTTTAGGCCGACGGGCGAAACCGATAACTACGGTGGACTTGGACAATAAGCCGTCGCGCGTAAGATTGTACAGCGCGGGAAGCAGTTTGCGGGCGGTTAAATCGCCGGTCGCGCCGAAAATCACAATAGCGCACGCCGGTGCGGAAGTTACAGCATTTTTTTCCCCAGCCATTTTAATTGTTCCTTTCAGTGAGTTTTCTACCCGAACAAAGATGGGTATTCTACACGCCTTGAAGTCCGCTTCAAAAGCGCCGAGCGACGAATATGCCGCAAGGTGTTGAAATGGACTTTTAACTTGGAGCTTTTCATGGCAGATACGCTTTGGGCACCGTGGCGGCTGGACTATATTAAAAGCGTAACCGGACAGAGCGCAGAGTGCTTTTTGTGCGATTTGGCGCAGCACCCGGAAAAAGATTCAGCCAATTTTGTGGTTCGCCGCAGTCAATTCGGCATGTTGCTGATGAACCGTTATCCGTATGTTAATGGCCACCTTCTCGCAGCGCCGTATCGGCACACACCGGATTTGCCGGAATTATCCGCGGAAGAACGCGCTGATATATTTGAACTTGCAATCCTCGGCCAGCAACTTCTGACCAAAGCCATGAATCCGCAGGGATTTAACATCGGGATCAATATTGGCCGCTGCGCCGGGGCGGGCGTGCCGGGGCATGTTCACACGCATATTGTGCCGCGGTGGAACGGGGATGTGAACTTCATGAGCGTTGTGGGACAAGTGCGCGTTATTCCGCAGGCGGTGGAAGAAGCATATCGCCAAATCATCGAGCAGCTTGAAAAACCGCCAACACGGTAGTCGCTGGAGATTACGTATTGCAGCGTTACTGCAAAAGCACCGGCGCGGCGGACTAATTCTGGGGATTTTTCACACCAGGCATGCCTTTGAAGCCGTAGCATTTCCATACATCCAGATGTTTGACGACCACGCCATAATAATAAAGTGGCACGACGAACATCTTGCTGACATGCGCAAAAGCAGGCTTGATGAGCCGATCAAATACCTGCGGCGAAAACGATCCGGTTAATACGGCGTTTTGGCCAAGATAGCGCAGCTTTCCCGTGCGGGGATTTATTTGATTGGGGCCGGGCCAAAGATCAAACTGACAATGTTTTCCACCCATGGCTGTTTGCAGACAAAATACAAACGGATGCCCCGGCAGATAATAACTTAATGAACTGGAGGTATCCCAACGATCATCCATAACCATCGGCAGCGGGCCGTGGCCATTCCACATGGATAAGCGGATTTTTTGAATGGCTTGACCACGGACTTTCAGAGCGTGGAGGCGAAACGCCGGATCAAATTTCTTGGCGGGGAAATGCCTGCCATTCGGATCAATTTTGGCCATTACGGGATACAGCAGTTGCACATTTTCAGCAAACACAAACAGCGCAAATCCCCAGGCAATACCGGCAATAATCCAGCGCCGCGCCGCTTTACGTTTTGGCAGCGGCTGATTCCACCAGCGTGTGGCAATACCCGCAAAAAGAATCATGCCGGTAAAATACCCCCCTGCCGGCCAATTGGGTTCCACCTTGCTCCAGAAGCTTAATAGAAAATACAGAATAAAAATCGGCAGCGTCATCCAAATTAAAAAATCCCACACCGATCGGGCAACCGGATCTTTTATTTTCTTCACATCCCGCATGGATTCAATGAAGGCCAAGACCAGAAGTACGAACAAAATGCCGGCAAAAATGCCGACTTGTGAAAGCACAAACATGGTAACGTTCAACGGTGCGTGGCTTAAGTGCCACCAGACTCCCTTAGCCCCCCGCAGCCCCCCTTCGCCACCAATGGCACGAAACATAATCCAATGATGTTGCGCATTCCAGATGAGTGTCGGAATCTGAACCGCCAGGGCTAGAATTGTTGCGCCCAAGCTGTGCCACGTTGCCAGTTTGCGCCGCAGATACGCATTGGACCATGCAGCGATGGCCGCCGACGGCGGAATCAACAGCAGCACCGGCTTGCATAATATTCCCAGCCCCACCAGAAGGCCCGCCAGATAGAGCCATCCCGCAACGGCGCGGCGCGGTTGTTCAGGCAACAATTCTCCGGAGTCGGCATAGCGCGGTTCCACCGCCAGCCACAGACAGACGCATGCCCATGCCCAACATAAATACATGGGTGAATCAATGGTAATAATCAAACTGCCTACCGCAAAAACCGGCACGCCCGCCGATAGTGCAATAACCATCAACCCCGCACGATCATCCCGAAACATGCGTCGCGCCAGGACAAAACTGGCCAATCCGCTGAAAAAAGCGAATATGATGGCTGGCGTCCGGATTATGGGCATTGTGGCATGTTGCCCGAACCAGTGCCCCACTGCGGTTGCGGCATAGATAATTCCCGCAATCCCCGGCCCCTTGGAATAATATCCCCAAGCCAAATGGCGGGACCAGAGCCAGTATTGGCTTTCATCTTCGGAAAGATCAAAGGGGCAATTGTGGTATAAAAACAGGAGATTGGAGAAAAAGCCGAGAACTAACAATCCCAATGCGGTACGAACGCACCAGGCTTTGCGTATCCATGCGTGCGTGGAAGTCGTCTGTGTTTCTTGTGTCATTGCGTTTCCTATACCCCCTCGGCACGATGGAGCAGACCGGCGATTGGAATAGCCCTTGCCCAAGGAGAACCAACCTTAAGTCTCGCGTAACTCTGTGGGGGAAGCAGTCGCTTGCCGACTAGAGTCTGAGCGGTTCCCAGTGATAATGGCTGCGGGTAAGAGCGCACGCTTCCCAGTAATAGAGCAAACACCTTATTAGCACCGTTGGCATAGGCATCAAACTCGCTTTTCGTACACCCCATGGCGTTTCCGAACCGGCCCCAAATGTTCAACGGAGTATCCTCCACCAACTGCTCGATTACCGCTTCACCCACAACACTACTGATTGGGGCACCTGCGTATAGCGCGATGCGGTGCCCCAGCCATTTAGCAGAAAATGACCGCCGGACTTCTACGGTCTTGTGGCCATGTAAGATAGAATCAGCAAAGCGGGGGCGCACGCTCATCAACAGATCGCTATCCTGCGAGGATCCATTTATCTCCAAGGAAGCGGCAAGTTTCGGGAGTTTCTCCATGACAGATTTCCACACCAGGTCGAACGATGCAGCGCAGTGCAGTTCATCATCGAACAAACGGTATTGCCTGCCACTTTTCTCCACGTCCCGGAATGCAAACGATGAGAAGAAAGCCTTTTTTTCCTCCCACAAACTCTCGGGCAGGGTAAAATGTATCCGCTGCGCGCTGGCGCGCACCTCCATAGCCATAAGGGCGAAAAAAAACTCGCCAACATTGGATCCCCATAGGCCCTTTTTTACCTTGAGGTGGCAAAACTTGGCGTTCAGCCCCTGCTTGATGACGGAACTGACTACCGGAACACCCTTGTGGTAGGCAACAAACCCGGAGCGTTGGCCGGACTGTATCCCTGCCCTTACAGTTTTGCCAATCCACCGATCTATCTTGGGATACATCTCTTCGCATTCAACCACCAGATTCTGAAGATC
>JAJZVR010000074.1:4998-7248 GCA_021847065.1 Planctomycetota bacterium
TAAGCGAATCGCCCTCATGAACAATGATCGGAAACGTGATGGGCGTAACTTCCAAGAAGAGACAACCGTTTCCCTCCGTAAGCGCTGTTGGCGTGAATCCCTCGTAAAGTTGCGATCCATCGACAATAAGCCGGGCCAACACGTCCAGCCGCCCGATGGAGCTTTTCGCCGTTGATTGTCCATAAAAGTCAGCAGACTTAAATTCATTTGTGGTGCCGAGACGCTCTTTTAACCTAAATAAATACGTTTTACGCGATTCCAGCAAAAATCCATTGTTTTTAGAATTGCTGCCTAATGCTTTGGCAAGTCCATGAGTTTTTAAACTCTGCAGGTAGTTGCCCCCTGACGGTTTAACGGAGCCTTCGGTGAGCAAGTAGACTTCGCCGGTGACATGAAGATCAATCGAGGAGTGATCGCTTGCCTTGGAATCAAAATTTTCCAAGTGATTGCCATTAATCAAGTCGGTCACTTGTGCCCGGGATAAAACTCCCGGAATCCAACGATCCCATGGCGACATATTAACAATCCTTGAAATTAGACCCGTCCAATGACCACACGCGGCGGCGGCGAATAACGCGTGTGGGAGCATAGCCGGTGAGTGTTTGGATGTAAAGGCTGTTACGCTGCCTGTTACGCTGCACTCTGTTGCGCTGCACTCACACGTGGCCGCTGTCCCACCAGCCTGTGATAGCCTGTTACATCACACTTGCCTTCAGTACTTCGCGCAGATGTTCCGCAGTTTGCGGTAAATGTATTGTTGCTTTTCCGAAGCCCTGCAATGCTCCCGCGGCTATCGCTTTGGCTTGTGCATCGGGCAGATTGCTTACCAGCATCAACGGCGGGCAATCGGGAATTTGCCGCAATTGTTTGATCAGTTCAATTCCGCTGGAACCATCGCGATCTAAAATGCGATTAATCAGCACAAGATGGTACCGGTTCATTTCCATGAGTTTTTGGGTTTCTTCCGGTGTGCCGGCGGCGTCCACGGTGGACGAAACAACATGTTGAATAAAATCATGGATGGCGGCGTGATCAAATCCACATTGCCCGACATCCAAAATACGCACATCCATTCATATACCTTTCAAAGCCTTACCGGGAAAAAAGTATAGCAGATTTGTCACGTTTTTTGGCATTTTCCAATTGATCAACCATTGGTGCTTGCCAAATCTTAACCGTTGATTTTGACTCTGTACCACCTTATGGCCTAAACTTGCGGACATGACAGCACTGCATACAGATATTCCATCGGCTACAAAAGAAAGCCCATTGAATCACAACCATCGCCTGATTGTGTGCGATCTTGACGGCACGCTGATCAATCGGGAGCACAAACTCAATAGCGCCGATATTGACGCTTTGGCACAAGCCCGTGCTGCGGGGTGCATAGTGAGCATCTGCACGGGTCGCAGTATTCGTGAGGCCCTCGATATTATCAAACCGTTGAATCTGGTGGGACCGGGCGTATTTATTACGGGAGCCGCCATTTGTGATCTGGCCACCGGCGCGACGTTGCACCGGCAAAGCATCGACCCGACAACAGTGCGAAATCTTATCGACTTTTTTGGCGATCTTGGCCACGCCGTGCTGCTGCTGGTGGATACCTCGGACAAACCAGGCCCGCGATATATCATGACCAGCCACGGCCCGATTCATGCGGCCTCGGAGGAATGGTTCATACGCAATAAAATGCCGACGCAAATTATGGATGATCCGGACGCACATATACTTTCAAACGTATTGCGGCTTGGTATCGTTGTGGATTTACCACAAAGTGCCGACATCACAGCGCAGTTGACGAGCCAATTTGGATCCCATATCAATTTTCTCGCCTTACGCGCACCGGCGTTTGAATGCCATGTCATTGAGGTTTTTGCCCAAGATGTTGATAAATGGACGGGCCTGCAGCGGCTGTGCAAGCTGCTGAATATCGACAGCAGACTTGCCGTACCCATTGGTGATGATGTCAATGATCTGCCGATGCTGCGAAATGCCACGTTGAGTTTCGCCATGGGAAACGCCGCCCCGGAAATTCAACGCGCCGCCAAACATGTCACACGGCCACAAAGTCAGGCCGGCGTGGCCGCAGCCGTGCACCAAGTCCTTTCCGGAAAACTGCCGTAAGCAAGTATCCGTTGGTCGCGAGGTACCAGTATCAGGACAATCCAACCCGGCCTCGGTGGATATAGCGTTATTGGCCCATCGCCTGCATGGCGTGAGACCGCATTTTCTCCGCCACACGGACGTTCG
>JAJZVR010000074.1:7348-10212 GCA_021847065.1 Planctomycetota bacterium
GCATGACAGGCCCGAATCGCATGGTTAAAGGCCAGTGCATAATCCGTTTTCCCATCCGCTTCGGCACCGAATTTCAGCATATTAAAATCCCGATTCGGAAATGTTGGAGCATGAATTTTCCGCAAAATGGAATTGTAGAGCGGCGCGTTCCACACGGTTGGCCGGACCGGGGTCGGAAGATATGCCGCCGCTATGATTGCCTGCATCTGCCGCCGGTTTTTTCAGGCATGTTCAATCACCGCTTTGATACGTCGGGTGATCCCTGATCCAAGTATCCGGCAATATGATCAATCGCGGCGTCCATGGAATCATCACCGCATAGCAGCAATTCCGTGGCACATTGGCGGATGACGTTTTTGAGATGTTCATCGATGATATATTCAACGGGCGATTTACCATCGATTCTGGCAAGAAGCAGAGCCGCGAGAATTTTCCCGCCATGGTTCGATGCCGCAGCGACCAGCGTCTTGGGAGCGGTTTCGCGATAGGTTTGCCAGAAATAATCCGCCGCAATCATCGCAGCGCGCCAGCGCTTTCCAAAATAGAACCCCTTGAGCAGCAAATGATTAAGCAGCGTCGCAACATCGAAAGCGGGATTGCCGTAGAATGTGACTTCAAAATCCAAAATAACAAATTGCCCTATTTGGTCTTCTGCCGGTACCCGCCAGAGCATATTTTTAGGTGAATAATCGCCGTGAATCAGGCACATCGGTGAACGCAAAAGAAGTGTTTCAACATCCTGCAATGCCGCAGATACCGATCTGTTTTTTTCGCCGGCAAACCGCAGGTAGGGGTCGATGCGCTGTTGTATAAATCCCCTGGAATGACCAAACCGCTGTGCCCATTTGGCATCGTCCATGGTTGTAGAATGCAGGATCGCCAGAATTCCCGCTGCCGCCTCGGCGGCGCGCCGATCCACCTGTCCAGTCAACAACTGCTTTTTCCAGTTCACCACCCCCACGGGTGCCACGGACATTGCCAGAACGCAATTCTCCTGATCATGCCACAATACGGTGGGAATTGTATCGGCTGGAAGAATTTCCCGCAGCATCAGCAGCGCATCACGCTCCACCCACACCCGATCACGATCCACGGCCCATTTGGCAGCGGTACGAAACTCCGCCAGCGGCTGTTTGACAACAAAGCAGGTCCCGGCCCGCATGCGCTTATCCGGCACGCCGCGTTTAATCTGCGACACCGTGCGCATATCGGTTCCAACCGGATCGCCGGCGTTCATGTCCATTATTTTGAGCACCACATTGGCGATCCCGCCGGATAAGCTCTGCACCAGAACTTCCCCTTCCGGGGAAACACTTCCGCGCTGGCGCAAATAGGCTAATGCGTTTTGTTCAGTTAGTTCAATCATATTGTTTTATCAGCCGGGCAATTGCCGTACCTTCACACGTCCGGGCGTAACGGTGTAAAGCCGTTTGGGCGAGAGTCGTTTGTAGCGTTCAAAAAGGCGGTCCACCGCCGTGCCGTGTTGATCCGGTTGAGCAATCAGCAGCACCATACAGATATTAAATTTCAGGCCTTGATCATAAACCTGATGTACAAAATCCCGATCTGCCGTCAAAAGGCACCACTGCCGGTGAGCCAATTCGCGTAACAATTCTTCCGGCGAACTCGGTGCGGAGGTTTCCCCCGCAATCTCTGCAAGCTGGTGCACGCGATGCCCCTGCCGTACCATCGCCGCAACCGCATCCGCCGCCAAACCGCCATGAACTAAAAACTGCATTCAATAATCCCGTCCGCGACACCGCGCCTCGAAAACATAGAGATACCCCGGTGCCCCAACGCGCCAGGACCAATCTCGTCCGGGGATTATCCACACAATCGGCCAACCAGCCAAGCGCCGGAGAAGATGTTATTTAATCCACGCGAGGGAAATGCGCATTGACCGCCAACGCCATGGCCGCCAATTGCACATGATGCACCCGATGCACCAGCACACCGCGCTGCGCGGCCAGGGCGGTCACCAACGCAGTGGCCATATCCCTTTGATCCCACTCGCCAAGCGATAAATCCGCGATGGCGGTTGATAAAAATCTCTTCCGCGAGGCCCCGAGTACCACTGGAAAGCCCTCCGCTACCAACTGGCCAATATTGGCAATTAAACGCCAATTATCTTCCATCGCTTTGCCAAAACCTATTCCCGGATCAAGCAGAATCCGATCCTGGGCAATACCTTTTGCCATGGCCATTCGGGCGCGTTGCCGCAGATACCCGAATACATCGTCGCACACATTTTTCCGCGCCAATGGCGGATGCTGGGGACTTTCCACCCACATGTGCATTAACACCATAAAGCATCCTTGCTCCGCGACAATACGAAACATTTCCGGATCATGCTCACCCGCCGAGGTATCATTAACCATGCTGGCACCGGCGGAAATCGCGGCTTCCGCAACCGCACTGCAACGCGTATCGACACTGATAATCGTCGCGGGATCAATTTCCGAGGGTTCACGAATGCGTTTTCTCAATCCGTTAATCACCGGTACGACCCGATGAATCTGCTGATCCGCCGGCACGGGCAGTACTCCGGGCCGATGAAAAGAGGATGCTTCACCGCCGATATCCAATATCCTTGCTCCCTGCCGCGCCAATTCAATGGCTTGCTCAATGCAGGCCTGATGATCAATCCCCGCGGCGGTGGAAAATCGTCCGCCATCGCTGAAGCTGTCCGGAGTCACGTTGACCACACCCATAATCGTTGGCCGCATTATTTGGACATACGCTGTCATAACCGTCTCCGTTTCCACCAGACTTCGCCATTGTGAAATGCATCTAAAGCGAATTCATTGTAACGCGCGATGCGACCTTTTGTCATCGGATGATATTCGCAGATGTTATTCGCAGAT
>JAJZVR010000074.1:10312-15010 GCA_021847065.1 Planctomycetota bacterium
TATTCGCAGATGTTATTCGCAGATTCGCGCTGTGGCATCCGATAACCATTTAGAATGAATTTAAGGTCAACTCACGACGCCTTTATGCCGAAGAATACATTAGCCCGTTCGGGGAATCTTATCAAACAGGATTCCCTGATAGTTTGTACCGTTCCGGGCTGGTTAAAAATATTGTTGGAATCGTCTTTTATTGATGGAGGTTTTTTTATGGAAACGCAAGAACACTTTACGCAACTGGAACAAAAGCAGCGACTCGGAAAAATTCGCCTGCTGGGATCTCCGGAGAGCGGCTGCAACAACTGCACCGTTATTGAAGAACATTATGAAGCCTGTGGGCACTGCCCGCCGCATTACCATGATTGCGACGAGGTTTTGGTGTTTCTCGAAGGGGAGGGGACACTTTTTGTTGGCCAGGAACCACGGCCCGTTTTTGCAGGCACGACGTTAACAATCCCGGCCGGTACGCCGCACTGCTTTTACAATACCGGCATCGGTCATGTCCGATTGCTTTCGTTCCTGCCCAAAGCCAATCCGGAAATTGTTTTTGTGGACGGCCTGTTTACCAGCGGCCCACCGGTGATTGCCACTGAAGAAATGTTCGCCGGTATGCTGTGATGGCAAGCCCGCGCGTTTTAATGCTTCTATGGCAGCAACCCCTCACGTTTTTCGACCTGGAAAGCTGCCCCAATTTGACTTTACATCCCGGCAAGTACCTGGCGTAGCTATTTTGGGCATAGACCTTTACCATGATGCAAATGAATAATCGTTCGGTAAAGGATATCCAACATGCCTCAATCTGAAACAACAATTGCACAGGCACCCTCCGCGCTGGCAGAATTGTCAGTGCGGGAATTTCTCGCGGCACTTGCCGCACGCACGCCAGCACCGGGCGGCGGATCTATGACCGCATTAGTTGCAGCTTTGGCAGCGGCGCAATTGCAAATGGTCATCGGCTACACCCGTGGTAAGCCCCGATTTGTCGCACTTGAAGCCATTCTTACCGATTACGATACGCGGTTAACGCGCGCCGGTGAAGTACTGCGCGAGCTTATGCAGGAAGATAAGGCGGCGTATGAGGCATTAAATCCGTTTATGAAAATCCCCGTTTTGCAGCGCCATGCCGACGCGGCTTATCCGGCGGTTGTCGCGGCGGCGATTCGAATACCGCAGGCGGTGGCGGCCACTGCGGCCAATATTATCGAGGCCGCGGAATTTCTGCAGGATAAAGTCAATCGAATGCTGATTTCTGATTTGGGCGTGGCCGCCGCAACGGCCATGGCGGCATTGGAATCCGCAGAACTCAACGTTCTGGTAAATCTCCCACTGCTGGAAAATCCTCCAGCCGCCAAGGCTATCGCGTTGTCCCTTATCGACCTGCGCAAAGAATCGCGCCGCCGGTACAGTCTTATATCGGAAAATCTTCTAAAGCAATTATCCACGTCATTTTTCGCCGCTGCGCCAGTTTACAGCGCCTGATCGGGAATAGTGCTCAATTTGGCGGCTTACTAATTATCTCATGGCACCGTCACCGCAGCAGTCGTTCTGTATACTTAATTGGCGTCTTGCCAAGACGCCTGCGGCGCGGTAATAAAATAGCTGGTTATATCTGTGGAGTTGCATGACCCAAACCGCGGCACAACGTATGACGATCATCGGCGATGGAGCCACGGGGACATTGTTCGGTTCCATTGCCGCCCATAATGGCCTGCACGCAACGCTTTGGGGGCGCCGGTCCGAACACATTGCCGAGTTGGCCAACCGGCGCGAAAACGTGACCTACCTGCCGGGCTTTCCAATTCCGCGGCAACTGCAACTGACATCGGATGATTTTACCGCATTTTCCGACTGTCAATTCATTATCTGCGCTGTGCCCACGCAGTTTATCCGTGCCACCCTCCAACGGCTCGCACCGTATATCCCCGCCGGAATTCCAGTGATCAGTCTGGCGAAAGGAATTGAAAATAACACGCTGCTGCGACCTACGGAAATTGTCGAACAGATATTGGGCGTGCGGCCCATGGTCGCTATTGCCGGTCCGGCCATCGCCGGCGAAATTGCCTCCGGCCACCCTGCGACCATCGTCGCGGCAACGCATGATCCGACACTGGCTCAACACACCCAGAAAATGTTAAGCACCTCCAACCTTCGCATTTATACCAATGATGATGTTATCGGCGTGGAGCTTGCCGGTGCCACGAAAAATATTATCGCGGTGGCGGCGGGCATATTGGATGGAATCCATGCGGGGGTGAATGCCAAAGCATCCCTGTTGACACGCGGACTGGTGGAAATTTCCCGCCTCGGCGCGGCCATGGGAGCCAAACCGCTGACCTTCAGCGGCCTGGCGGGACTCGGTGATCTGGCAACAACCTGCTTTTCCCCCGGCAGCCGCAATCGCAGTTTTGGTCAATGGATCGGGCAGGGCCTTTCATGTCAGGCGGCGATGGAAAAATTGTCCGGCATTGCCGAAGGTGTCGCTACCACTCGAAGCGTGGTCGAGCTGGCCCGCAGATACAACGTTGACATGCCCATCACCCGCTGTCTTCACGCCGTACTGTTTGAAGGCAAAAAGCCTGCGGAAGGCATTGCTGAACTCATGAGCCGCCGGCAACGCGATGAACTGCAACCAAGAAGCGCCCCGGCGGCATCCTCTGGTGGCTGCACATGAAAATTGTTTCGCTGTTATCCGCCGGGACGGAAATTCTCTGCGCCTTAGGTGCAGGTGCAAACCTCGTGGGCCGATCGCATGAGTGCGACTATCCACCGATGGTAAAATCTCTGCCGGTCATTACCCGCCCTACGTTTGATATCACCATGTCCAGCCGCGATATAGACGCGGCGGTACGCGGGCGTCTGGCATCTGGCGAGGCGTTGTATCACGTTGATATTCAACTGCTGGAATCGCTGCAACCGGATGTGATTATCACACAATCACATTGTGTTGTGTGCGCCGCCGGCGACCATGACTTAGCGCAACACTGCCAGCGGCTCAGCGGACAGATTGTGTCTTTGAAGGCCGGTACGCTGGCTGAAATTCAGCGCGATGTGCGGCGCGTCGGTAACGCCATCGGCAAACAAATCGAGGCGCAGCGGTACCTTGAAGCGGACGCTCTGCGCCGCGCCGAAATCGCACGATCCGTCGCGGGCAGGCCCCAACCCAGCGTAGTGGTACTGGAATGGCTGGATCCCCTATTTGCCATGGGTAACTGGGGGCCGGAAATGGTGGAACTCGCAGGCGGAGTTTGTTTACTGGGCTGCGCTGGCAAGCATTCAGCAGCCATTGATCCTGAGCCGCTTTTAAAGGCTGATCCGGATATCATCATTATTGCTCCCTGTGGTTTTGACATTCATAGAACCCGACGGGAATCGCAAGTTCTACAACATATTCCGGGATGGACTCAATTACGGGCCGTGCATAATGGCAGTGTATTTTTTGCCGACGGCAACCGCTACTTTAACCGCTCCGGCACCAGTATCACCGACAGCATCGAAATTATCACGCAAATTCTTCATGGGTCCGGCAAGTCGCCAAACCATGAAATATGGCAAGCGGCATGATGGCCACAGCCCGAACGCCTGTCCGATCGGCAAGGGCCTGGCAAAATGACCACTGCGTACCCATGGAAACCGGGTCCCACACGGGACTCGTTCTTGGCGGCACGGTTTTGTTATGGACGTTCAGGCCGAGAATTGTGCGACTGTTTCTCCGTGAAGCCCAGCGTCGCAGGCCATTGATAGACTGATTTGCGCGGATTACAGAGAAGTGTATACTACAAGTGTTGCGTTAATGAGGCGTGCTTGTGAAAGCTACATTTGTCGACCTGCGGAAGCGATCCGGGGAAATAATCGACGCACTAAATCGGAATGAAGCGGTCACGGTTTATTATCGTGGCAAACCCAAGGCCGTCATGCGCCAGATTGCAAAAGCACCAGAGAAACCCGCGCGTAGCGTCAAGCACCATGCGTCGTTTGGCATGTGGGCAGATCGTGACGATATGGCGGATGTTGCCAAGTATGTAAAAAAAATGCGCGTGAGGCATCCCAGTGCTCTTTGATACCGACATTCTAATCTGGTATCTGCGCGGCAACTCGAATGCGGCGGACTTGCTGGATCGAACAAGGCTACGCCAAACGTCGCTGATTACCTATATGGAACTCCTGCAAAGTTCCCGGGGCAACGATCAGAACCAGCGCATTCGCAATTTTTTATCGGAGTTTGACTTTGCGATCTTGCCGCTTTCAGCGAACATCGGCCACCGCGCCGCGATATATATGGAGGCGTATGGGCCGGCCAACAGGTTAGACGCCATGGATACGTTGATTGCGGCGACCGCCGTTGAATCAGACATCCATTTGGCAACAGCCAACGTCAAACATTTTTCACCAATAGTGGAACTGCGCGTTGTGCGATTCAAGCCTTGAAATAGTGGCGTCATACAGCACGGTCTTATCTTTCTTGCCTTTTGATGAACGGTGAATGTCACACTTTCGTGTCCATATCGGTGCTTTTAACGCGATTGACTTGGGACTTTTCATGCCCCCGTTACTGAATCTCGGCGCGTTTACAGGCCTGTCGCGGCGGCAGGCTTTGCCGCCATTGTTTCATGGTTTACGCGCGCGGGACACAGCGATAAAGCCTGGATAGTCCAACTCCGTGACCAAGGCGGCATTTACAACTTTTCCCGCAGTGGTGTATTG
>JAJZVR010000075.1 GCA_021847065.1 Planctomycetota bacterium
ACGCTGCGCGATATAGCGCGGATGCTGAAACTCAGCGTCAACACTGTGGCCGCCCATCGCGGACATGTTATCAGTAAGCTGGGGCTTTCCGGCAGTCGTGAACTTTTGCAGATGGCCATGCAACAGGTGGCGGAACATTGGCAGGGGATGGCAGGCCGCCCGGCGGATTCCGATGTGCCGGAAAATCAAAGACCAAAGCGCAAGCGCAATGCGAAAAAGCTTTAGCTTCAGTTGTGAAAGCGTCGCGATTCAGCGCGAAGATACTCTGCGTGTCGCACCAGAATCTCCGAATGACGGCCTGAAGGCTTATACGGGTGCGTAAAGTTTTCGTGGATTTGTAGAAGGAAGGCAATTATGAAACCAACCGTACGACCCGATATGAAACAGATTTTTGCCCATATTCGTCAGGCCATGGGACGAGTTCCCTCCGCGGTGGAAAAACTCGCGCGGGTGGATCCCGGTATGATTTACGAGCATCTGCGTTCCGGGGCCTACGCCATGCCCAGTGAATCGCCGGCTCTTGACGAAGAGACCCGCACGCTGATTTACCTGGCTGCGGCATTGGCGAGTTCCAGCCAATCCTGTGTGCGGGCCACGGTCGACAAGGCCAAAATTCAGGGTATCCCGCGCGAAAAGATTCTGGAGACCGTTCGCATTGCCCGTTTTGCCATGGCCACCAAGGTCGTCAGCGACGCGGAAAGCGTTTTTGAAGCGCTGGAACAATTTGACCAATAGGCCGCGGAGCGGGATTTCAAAGGGACCTCAGTTGGACAACGGCGATGCGCGTGCGCAAATCGCGACCGGTCCCGAAAAAAATAAAATAATTAAAACAGCTAGTAACTTATAGCTTAATTAGTTAGAGCCGGAAGCGAACATTTCCTTACGGTGGATTGCGGCACTTTCCCGATTTACCTCGAAACGCGTTCGGACGATGATGTTATACGGTATTGATGCAAAGGATATGCGTTATGAATACGCAAGGCATTTGTGAAGAATCCGTTCGAGGTGCTCAGATTGCCGGCATGGGTGCGGACCACGCCAAGTTGCGATCGCCAGTGGATGCGGCATTTTTAAACGACCTGGTTTGTGAAATAATTCACAGATTGCGTCGTCGGATTTTGCCCCTTTTTATGTTGTTATTTTGTGAAAAATTTCACAAAGTTAGCCCGATTTACTACGGCGATGTGCGTACATCGCCCGGGCATGTGGCTTTTTAAGGAAAGGAACCGAGCCATGAAACGAGAACACAGAGGTTGGAAGTTGGTTGTTTTGGCGGCGGCCATGGCCTTCATGCCCGTCGCGGTAAGCTGGGGAGCCGACGCGGCCGGACCGACTGCGCAGGATTATCAGAACCTCCAACAGAAGTACCGGCAGGTGCAGCGGCAATTGGCCACGGTTTCCAAAGACGTGGCGGCGATAAAAGATACACAAGCGACGCTGAAAAAACAGGAAGCAGCCATTAAAAAACAACAGGTCGCTCTGAAAAAGCAACAGGCGAAACTTAAGGCGGCGCAGGCAAAAGTCACTGCCACCAGTCAGCAGGCCACCGATGAAGCGGTTAAACATCTGTACAGCCAGGTGGTGGCCAACAGTCAGAATATCGCGGCCACACAAAGTGCCGGCTCTTCAAACACCATCAGCGCAACGGTTGACAATTTATTTGCGCCTCGAACGAAGGAGGAATATTTCTCTCCGTTCAGTAAGGAAAACCCCGATCACATGCGGCCCGATCAGCACATGCAGATCGCCCAGTATGGCAACATGAAATTATATATGGGCTTCTGGACAGTCGGACGCTTTCAGGCGCTGCAGCAATATAACCTGCATTCGCCCACGGGTATGAATCCGAATTTCCAGACGCCTTATGCCATGATGGACCTGTATGCCACTGTTCCGCATGAGTTCGACATGTTCGCCGATTTCTACATCGCCAGCCCGGAACACCCCGCCCAAACCTACGGCGATGAAGGCTGGATGGTGTTCAAGCAGATTCCCGGCGTTTCTCACAACAGCCCGATCAACGAGATGATGGATTATATCAACGTCAAGGTCGGGGCGTTCGACATCGACTTCGGCGATAACAACTACCATCGTTCGAAAGATGCCTGGGTGCAGAATAACCCGTTGATCGGCAACCCGCTGGTGGATCCGAGCACCGAAGAAATCGGCGGCGAAGTCTACAGCGTCAAAGGCCCGCTTTACTGGCTGGTCGGCGTGTCCAACGGCAGCACCACCGGCCACTTTGATTACGGTGCAGGTCCGGCGTTCCACGGCAAAATCTGGGGCTATCCCACCAAGGATCTGCGCCTGTCAGGGTCGGTCTATTACGGGGATATGGGAGAGTCCGCGGACACTATCGACTTGTTTACGGCCACCCGCAGCGGCGAGGCGTACGCCAGTCTTTTCGGCAACTCGGTAGATACGCAAGGCCAGGTTGTTCCGCAGGCCGGCCACAATGTCTTCGCGACCCAGGGTGATATCACTTATGAGCGCTGGCCGTTTGAAAGCTACAGCTATGTCGGCTGGACGCAGGATAACGACGCCAACCGAAGCGGTATCGGCACGCCGAGGGAGAGTTGGCTGTATGGATCGTCCAATTTGGTCTATCACATCAATCCGTCCCTGTACCTGGCGGCCCAATACAGCTATGCGTTTGCCGGTTCGGTTAACGGTGTGGATACCAATGGCTGGGTGGATCGAATCCAGGTTGGCGCGGGCTGGTGGATGACCCGGACTCTCTTGGCCAAGATCGAATATGTCCAGGAACAATTTCAGAGCTTCGGTTCCAATGTCGGCAACGTGAACAGCGCTCAGGCGAATCTGGGCCCTGGCTTCAACGGCGTGGTGATGGAAGTTTCATTTGGCTTTTAAGCGGAGTGTAACCATGCGTTGTCAACGTTTTCAGTTTTCAGATCTCTGTTTTCAGCACCTGCTGACGCCGGGCCGCCTTGTGGCGGCCCGGCGCGGGATCGTAACTTCATTGTTCACAACCTTACTTGTCGCTCTAACCGCGGTAGGCTCGGCGAACGCCGCGCCCATAACGCACTACCGTGCCGCGCCGGGCGGAAGTCTTGTCATCAGCGGCACGTCCACTCTGCATGACTGGACCGCCAAAAGCATCGCACTGACAGGCAATGCTGTTTTTGCCGGCCAATGGACCGGCAGCGGTCGTGCGGCTATTGACTTGCAGTCCATTCATCTGGTCTTTGCCGTCAAATCGCTTAAAAGTAGCGAAGGCGGCGGTATGGATGACACGATGTACAGCGCGTTGCATATTAAAAAGCACGCTTTTATCACCTATCAACTTACCGCGGCTCACCTGTTGGCCAGCCCGACGGGCAAAACTGCCCCGGCGGTTTTCAAAACCACGGGGACACTAACGGTTAATGGTGTGATAAAAACCGTGCCTCTGGTACTGACCGTAACGCCCCTGGCCAGTGGCGGCTTAAGCGTTACCACCACCGCCAAACTCAAGATGACGGATTTTGGCGTTAAGCCTCCCACCGCTATGTTCGGCGTGATTCGCTCCGGCGATGCCATTACCGTTACCGCCACCTGGCCGTTGGCAGTCAAAGCCGGTGCGTGATTGAAGGACTTTTGTTTATGACTTGTGCTCGGGACCAACTATTCGCTCGCAACGCAGGGGCCTTATCTGCCTCAATGCGTCGGTTGGTTCCGCCGATTTTGCTGGCGGCTCTGGCCCTGGCGAGCGGCGTTGTGTCAGCCGATCAATGCACACCCTCCGGCACCGGGCACAAGTTGGTTTTTTTATCTTCGGCAAAGGCTCCCGCGCCTCTGTACTTTGCGCTTACCACACAAAGCCGATTACAACTCAAGGGCACCGCCACCATTGGCGGTTGGTCCTGTAAGAGCAAACAGGTCTCGGGAAAGTTAATTATTCCCACTGACCGCAAGGCTCTGGCCACGCTTTTTGATCACATTCAGGCGGCGCGATCCCATGATCCGCCGCCCCTGCGCCTGCCAATGCGAAAACCGGCCATCGGAGAATTGTCGATTCCGGTTACATCTCTCGATGGCAACAGCTCTGGGATGGATCATGACATGTGGCATGCGCTCAAGGCCAAAGCCCATCCGACAATTCGTTATTCCTTCACACGTATTCTTGGCGCAAGGCTGTTCTGGAACAAAACTTCCCCGACGCCCTGCCTCAAATTACAGGTCTTGGGCAAACTGACTCTGGCCGGGATTACGCGCGCTCTGCGCACTGATATGTATGTGCGGAAACTTGCCCCCGGGCGCTACAGCATTCACGCGATATCAACGGTGCTGATGCGAAACTTCGGCGTCACGCCGCCCACCGCATTTTTCGGTCTGATCCGCGGGCACAACCGCGTGCGCGTAATTTTCAAATTATACCTGACCGATCACTTCATCGCGGCGCGTTAGGCCGCGCTGGACGCTCGCATATCTGGCGTTGGGCTTCTTTTGGCGGTAACATTCCCGCTTTAGAGGGATGCCTAAGATGCCTGATACCGCTGCAGTTTCACTTCCGGATTTGCTGGCTCTCATTGCCGAGCTCTGGGGTTACCGCCAGCTTCGCCCATTGCAGCAGCAGGCCATGGAAGCTGTGCTGGACAAGCGTGATTCGGTGGTGGTCATGCCGACCGGTGGCGGCAAATCATTGTGTTATCAGGCCCCGGCGATTCATCTGGCGCGCTGTGGCCGCGGGCCAACGGTGGTGGTTTCGCCCCTGATTGCCCTGATGAAGGATCAGGTCGATTCACTGCGATCTCTGGGTGTGGCGGCGGCGCAGATGGATTCTTCATTGAATGCCGATCAGCGTCGCCAAACCGCTGCGCAATTGCGCAGCGGCCAATTGGACATGCTGTTTGTCTCACCGGAAAAGCTTGTGGGGCAGCAAAGCGGCGGCGGATCATCCGATGGCGGGGCGTTTGTGCAACTGCTGCGGGATTCGGGCGTTCAAACATTTGCCATTGATGAAGCGCATTGTGTCAGCCACTGGGGGCATGACTTCCGCCCGGAATATCGCCGACTTTTCAATCTTAAAACATTGTTTCCCGGTTGCTCCATTCATGCCTTTACCGCCACTGCCACTGAACCGGTGCGGGCGGATATTGCCCAGCAGTTACAACTTGATAACCCCGTGCGGCTGGTGGGAAATTTTGATCGGCCCAATTTGACCTATCGGGTGCTGCCCCGCAAAGACCTGATGGCGCAGATTCAGGATGTGCTGGAGCGCCACAAGGATGAGGCGGGCATCATTTATTGTTTGCGCCGCAGAGATGTTGATGACACGGTGGCCGCTTTGAATGTCCGGCATAAGGGCGGCGGCCCGAAGGCTCTGGGTTATCACGCCGGGATGACGCCGGAGATTCGCCGCAAGGTGCAGGAAGCCTTTGCCCAGGAACAATGTGATCTTATTGTGGCGACCATCGCTTTTGGCATGGGCATTGATCGATCCAACATCCGTTTTGTTCTGCACACGGGAATGCCCAAATCCATTGAGGCGTATCAACAGGAAACCGGGCGCGCCGGTCGCGACGGCCTGGAGGCGGAATGCGTGCTGCTTTATTCCGGTCAGGATGTTATGACGTGGAAATCACTGATCGAAAATTCGGCGGCGGAAGCATCGCTTGCCGGCACACCTGTAAGTCCGGATTATGTCCCCACCGCCTTACGCCATCTTGATGATATGGACCGCTTTGCCCGTGGTGCCGTTTGTCGGCATAAGGCTTTGGTGGAATATTTTGGCCAGCGTTATGTACCACCAATGTTGGATGCCGAAACCGGATCCGATTCCGAAGGTGAGCTTACCTGCCAGGCGTGCGATCATTGCCTCGGTGATACCGAACCGGTTGCCGATGCTCTGGTGATAGCCCAAAAAATTCTTTCAGCGGTGGCCCGCACCGAACAGCGCTTTGGCGTGGGGCATGTTCTGGCGGTTTTGCGGGGCGAAAACACGGAGAAAATCCGGCAGCTCAAACATGATCAACTTTCTGTACATGGCCTGCTGAAAGACCACGCCAAAGCGGATCTGCGTAATTTTGTTTATCAGTTGGTCGGACAGGGTGTGCTGGTGCAGGAGAATCTGATTTTGCAGCAGGGCCGCACCGCACCGATTCTCAAATTGAATCATGCGTCCGTGGAAGTCATGAAGGGGCGACAGCCGGTGCGGCTGATTCAACTGGTGCAAAAATCAACCCAGCAATCCGGTAAGTCCCAGGCCAAAGAAATATCCTGGCAGGGTGTGGATCATGCGTTGTTTGATTCTCTGCGGGTGTTGCGGCGGGACATCGCTGCACAGCGCGGCGTGGCACCGTATGTGATTCTCTCTGATGCCACGTTGCGCGAATTGGCTCGTGTGCGTCCCACCACACAAACCGCCCTGCGGATGATCTACGGTATCGGTGAAGCGAAACTCAAATCGCTTGGCCACCAGATTCTTCCGGTCATTGCGGATTATTGCCGCATTCACAATATCGCAACGGATGTAACCGGCAGTCGCACAGCGCCCGCAGCCAAACCTGCCGTCAGCAGTCGCCCCAACGCCGCCAAAGATACGGCGTTTCAGTTGTTTAAACTGGGCAAATCCATAAAACAGGTTGCCGGTGAATTGGACCGCACGGAAAAAACCGTTGCGGATTATCTCGCGGAATATATCACAACTGCAAAGCCGGCCTCGATCGCACCCTGGGTACCCGATGCCACATTCCGCCGCATTCAGCAAACCATTGGCCAACATGGTGCGGATCGCTTAAAACCTGTTTTTGTTGCCCTGGATGAAACGGTGCCGTACGAATACATCCGCATCGTGGCGGCATATCTACAGTCGCAAGAAAAGACTGATCGTAAGTGACCGATGCAGCTCGGCGGTTATCCGAACAGGTTTCCTAAACTCCGGGTAAATTATCGGTGAATTCCCTATCCCCAATTCAGCAAGTGCCTGATACCGCACTGCGGGGCGGAACTGTATGCTCTTAATCATATCTGCGGTTCGGCGTTTGTGCCGAATCGCGATTTGTATAAGGAGTCCGCCGTGACTGTTCCTGCTAATCAAAAATCCAATGTTGCCAGCGCCGGCCATGTTCGTCGGCCATTACAACCGCTGTTAAACCCGCAGAATATTGCCGTCATTGGTGCGACGGAAACTCCCAACTCCGTGGGCCGCACCCTGCTGTGGAATCTTATCTCATCGCCTTTTGGCGGAACGGTGTTTCCCGTTAATCTCAAGCGGCCAAGTGTACTGGGCATCAAGGCCTATCCAACGATTCATGATGTGCCGGAACGCGTCGATTTGGCCATTATCTGTACGCCAGCGCAAAGCGTGCCGGATCTCGTTGAACAATGTGGAATCGCCGGTATTCCCGGCGCCATAATTATCTCCGCGGGGTTCAAGGAGCTCGGCGCTCCCGGCGTCGCGCTGGAACAGCAAATCGCGGCGCATGCCCGCCGATATTCCATGCGCATCATCGGCCCCAATTGCCTGGGTGTGCAAAATCCATTAATCGGATTAAACGCCTCTTTCGCCCATGGCATCGCCCGGCCCGGTTCCATCGCATTTTTATCCCAATCCGGTGCCCTGCTTACGGCCATTCTTGATTGGTCCCTGCGGGAGCAAATCGGGTTTAGTTCCTTTGTTTCCCTGGGATCCATGCTCGATGTGGGTTTTGGCGATCTTATTGACCATCTCGGTGATGATCCGCGTACCAGAGCCATTCTGATTTACATGGAAAGCATCGGTAATCCCCGCCAATTTATTTCCGCTGCGCGCGAAGTTGCGCTGGCCAAACCGATCATTGTCATTAAAGCCGGTCGCACTGCCGCCGCCGCCGCCGCAGCAGCCAGTCATACCGGTTCTATGACGGGATCTGATGAGGTGCTTGATGCGGTATTTCGCCGCGTGGGCGTACAGCGCGTCAACGAAATCAGTGAATTGTTTGATCTCGCGGAAGTATTGGCGCATCAATCGCGGCCCAAAGGCCGCAATCTTACCATTCTTACCAATGCCGGCGGCCCGGGTGTCCTGGCAACCGACGCGTTAATTCAAGGCGGCGGCGAACTGACCAAACTTTCCGAACCGGCCATGAAAGATCTCAACGCGCTATTGCCCGCTCCATGGTCTCACGGCAATCCTGTTGATATTCTTGGCGATGCCTCCCCGGACCGTTATGCCAAGTCCCTGGAAATTGCCGCCCGTGATACCAATGCCGATGGCATGTTGGTCATTTTAACCCCGCAGGATATGACCGATGCCACCCGTTCCGCCGAAGCGCTTATCACCGCCGCCAAGGCTCAATCCAAGCCGGTTCTGGCAAGCTGGATGGGCGGCCCGATGGTGCGGGCGGGTGAAGAAATTCTTAATCGTGCCGGCATTCCCACCTTCGCTTACCCGGATGCCGCCGCCAGAGCTTTTAACTATCTCTGGCAATATGATCGTACCTTGAAAGCACTGTACCAAACCCCTCGATCCTCCGGGGATCAGTCCCTGGATTCGCACTCGCGCATCAGCATTGAAGCGATATTGTCAGAAGCGCAGGCTGAAGGGCGTACCACATTGACCGAGCCGGAATCCAAGCGGTTGCTGGAAGCTTACGGTATTCCTGTTACGCCCACGCATGTGGCAACCACCTCACAGGAGGCGGTGGCGGCCGTGGAAAAGCTGGGCTTTCCCGTGGTAGTCAAAGTATTTTCAAAAACCATTTCCCATAAGACCGATGTTGGCGGCGTAATGCTGAATCTTATGTCTGCCGCCGCGGTTAAACAGGCCTTTGAAAAAATTCAGGCCTCTGTAACCGCCCGTGCCCGAGCTGATCAATTTCAGGGCGTTACGGTGCAGCCCATGGTTCGCTTCACCGATGCGTATGAATTAATCCTCGGTTCGTCAATTGATGCGCAATTCGGCCCGGTGCTTTTGTTTGGAGCCGGTGGCCAAATGGTTGAATTATTCCGCGACCGGGCTCTGGGTTTGCCACCACTGAATTCCACCCTGGCCCGGCAGATGATTAACCAGACAAAAATCAGCAAGGCTCTGGCCGGTATTCGTGGTCGCGCCGCCATTGATGTAACGGAACTGGAACGCATTCTTGTGCGCTTCAGCACGCTGGTTATTGAGAATCCGCGAATCAAGGAAATTGATATTAATCCTCTGCTGGCGAGTCCGGAAAAGTTTGTCGCTCTCGATGCGCGCGTCATACTGTATCCGGCGGATGTCGCCGATGCCGCATTACCGCACCCGGCCATTCGTCCCTATCCCGCACAATATGTTCACACGGTTATTACCGATGATGGCCAGTCCATCCTGCTGCGGCCCATTATGCCGCAGGATGAGCCTTTAATTATTCAATTCCACCATTCGTTGTCCAATGAAACAGTACGGAACCGCTTTTACAACGTCATGAAACTTGAAGATCGCATCTCCCACGAGCGACTCATACGGGTGTGCATGAATGATTACGACCGCGAAATTGCCCTGGTGGCCCAATACACCCGGGCCGATGGCACATCGGAAATTGTCGGCGTGAGCCGATTGTCCAAAATCCGCGGCACCCCTGAAGCGGAAGCGTCCGTGATTGTTTCTGATCACTGGCAAAAACGGGGCATCGGCACAGCTTTGCTCGAAGAGGCTATTAAGATTGCCCGCATGGAAGGCGTATCGCGTGTGTTTGCCTCCGCGCTGCCGGATAATATGGAAATTCAACACCTGCTGGCCAATAAGCTGGGCTTCAAGGTGACTTCGGATGTGCAATCCCCAACCATCCACTTTGAACTCAATTTGGTGGGGGTGTAAAGCGGGGACGTGGCCATAATGTTCTGTGAGTTCGGCATTATGTGCGGCGGCGGTTATTTCAGTTGATGCGCACTTCCCTGTTCGCTTCAGATGAACGATAAACGCCGTCGACGATCTTCTGTACCGCGGCGCCCGCTTCACCAGGCGCTTCCAGCGGCTGATCATGTAATACGCCATCGACGAAATTTCGTAATTTGAGCTTAAAAAGCGTGAAAAAATCTCCTTCAGGCAGAAAGGCCGCAGTGGTATTGGTCATGGTGCCGGCGCGATCGGTGAAAATCGCGGTGGGGTCCCAGGTGCTCCCGCCTTTTTCGCCGACTAGTGTAAAATTCCAAACATCGCGCTCAATGTGTCCGGCAAAACATGCCTCAATCTGCATGACCGCTCCATTGTCAAAACGGATGTGCCCAATGGCCAGATCTTCCACCGTATAGGTTTTCCAATCCCAGTTTGGCCACATGCTGATAACATCGTTGGGTTTGTTGCCCATGTAGGTCCAGGTTTTTCCCGTGGCCGCCACCGGCTTGGGCGAACCCATGACATAATGGGCCATCTCAATCACATGCACGCCGATATCAATCATCGGGCCGCCACCCTGCAAATGTTTTTGACCAAAAACGCCCCAATTCGGAATGCCGCGCCGGCGCAAGGCCTGACATTTCACAAACATGACTTTGCCGAACTGTCCCTGATCCCGCGCTCGGCGTAACATTTGTGTCGCCGGATGAAACCGATATTGAAACCCCACGGCCAGTTTGCGCTTGGCCTTGGCGGCGGCATCCATCATGGACTGACATTCTTTAGGGGACATGGCCATGGGCTTTTCGGTAATAACATGCGCACCGGCTTTTAACGAAGCAATCGTAGCCGGGGCATGCACCGCATTGGGGGTGCAAACCGTAACCGCATCAGGCTTTATTTCCTTAAGCATTTTATGGTAATCCGCATACAACGCGGAAATGCCATACTTGTCCTTCATGACTTCCAGGCGCGGCGGATTAGTATCCGCTCCGGCGACAATTTCAACATCCGGCATGGCCTCAAACGCCTTGAGTTGCGTTTCACTAATGCTGCCACAACCGATGATCGCCACCTTCAGCCGGGGGCCTTTATAGTCCGCTTTTCTTTCCTGGGCAAAAGATTCCGTTGATACTCCGGTGCTGGCCATGTGCTATTCCTTCTCCAAGCGGAACCCTTGCAGAGAGCGATTACTTCAAAGGTGTTTCAGTATTGTGCTCGGCCACGCGGCACTTGGCAATACTTACACCAGCATTGCCAGCGGATTTTCCAGAATCGTCTTGAGCTTGCTCAAAAATTCTGCACCCAGTGCGCCATCAATGACCCGGTGATCGGCTGAGAGCGAAATGGTCATTACCTGCGCCGGAACCACCTGCCCGTTTTTGACAATGGGCCGGGCTTCCGTGCCGCCAATGGCCAGAATGGCCGCCTCCGGCGGATTAATAATCGCCTGGAATTCACGTATGCCGTACATGCCCAGGTTGCTGATGGTAATGGTGCTGCCGGTCATCTGATCCGCTTTGAGTTTGCGGCTGCGGGCCAGTTGTGCCAACTGCTTAATTTCTTCCGACATCTGCCGAATGCCCTTGGTCTGCGCATCACGAATCACCGGCACCACCAGGCCATCTTCAATGGCCACGGCAATGCCAAGATTCACGCTGCCATGCTGGATAATGGCGGTATCTGTGAAGCTGGCATTCACGCCCGGTACCTGCACCACCGCACGGGCCACGCCGCGGGCAATAAAATCGGTTACCGTCAGTTTGGTGGGGGCCAGTTGTTCATTGGCGGCTTTGCGCAATTCCAGCAGTGCATCCATCACCACGTCAATGGAAACATAAAAATGCGGCACCGTTTGCTTGGCCTGCAAAAGTCGCCGCGCGATGGTTTGCCGCATATTGCTTAATGCTATGGTCTTGGCTTCCAGCTTGGCGGCCATGGGTGCCGGGGCGGATGTCTTTCCCGCCGTTGCAGCGACCGCGTTGACCGCCCCCGTCCCCGCCGCCAGTACATCACGCTTGATAATGCGGCCATCCGGCCCGGTGCCTTGCAGTGAATTTATATCAATGCCTTTCTCAGTGGCGATTTTTCGGGCCAATGGTGAACTGCGCGCCGGGCGCGAAGCATCGGCTGGTGGTGTCGCTGCGGGAGCCGGTGTGGGCGCGGCGACAGGTGCCACAACAGGCGCCGCAACGGGTACCGCAGCCGCAACGGGTGCTGCCACAGGTGTGGGCGTCGTGGGCTTTGCTTCCGCCGGTTTCGGGGTCGCCGACGCTGCCGCTGCATTTCCACCCGCCGCTTTCGCGATGGCCGCTACATCCTCACCGGGCTTGGCCAATACCACAATTAATCCGCCCACCGGAACTTTTTCTCCCTCTTTCGCCATGAGTTTGGCTACCGTTCCCGGTTCAAAGGCTTCCAATTCCTGCGTGGCTTTATCCGTTTCAACTTCGGCAATCACGTCGCCAGGCTTAATTTGTTCGTTCTCTTTTTTCAGCCATTTCACCAGTGTGCCATCGGTCATGGTGTCGGACAGCTTCGGCATGGTTATTTCAATCGGCATCTTCTGAATCCTTTATTACCTATTGGCCCGGGCAGCCCAAGCCGTCTTTAATCAATATAGTTTATGCTGCCCGGCCCGATTCGTTAAGCGCCGCATCAATAAAATCGCCCAATATATTTGTCGGCGTGACAGAGCACGAAATGCCCGTGCCGCTATTCCACCGTTTCAAGTTTTCCCGTTTCCGGATGAATCATCAGTCCATGGACAACAATTTCCTTCGGCAGCAATGGGTGCTTGCGAATTAAATTAACGCTTTTGAGCACGGCATCTTCCACCCGGCTGAAGCCTTTGAGCCAGCTTTCCAAGTCAATTCCCGCATTCCGCAGCGTTTCAATAACATCATCCGATATGCCGCGCTGCCGCACTTTTTTCAATACCCGGTCGCTTTCCAGCCCGGTCATACCGCAATCATGGTGGCCAATAACCAGAATCTCCTCGGCCCCCAATTCATAAACCGCCACCAGCACACTGCGCATAATGGAACCAAACGGATGCGCCACCACCGCGCCGGCACTTTTAATCAGTTTTATATCGCCGTTGCGCATGTTCATGGCCCGTGGCAGCAATTCCACGAGTCGGGTGTCCATGCAGGTAATGACAACAAGTTTTTTATTGGGGAATTTGTCGGTCTTAAACGCCTCATACGCCTTGGAAGCCACAAATTCCCGGTTAAACGCCAAAATATCCGGAACCATCGACATGTAATACTCCTGCCCAAGTAAGCTCCGGAGAGCCTGCCAAAGTAATAGCAATCCCGGCCATTACTTGGACATGCTTCTAGCTTATTCGCAGAACTACGCGCTGGCAACAGGGTCGCTACGCTCTGTCATACCAAAGTTAAAATGTCCGGTCCGGGACACCTTCCCGTGGGACGGGGCGGCCTCGCAGGCCCGCAGATTATCTCGACACTCCGGAATATCGCTGTCCTACCCAAGGCCCGCTCACATTTGAACGGGCCGGAACGGGATGGCAATGCAAGAGCGTCGGCGGGGCCGGGGGCGGTACCCGAGAAGCAGCAACGACCCGCCAAGCACCTCCTGGCACACTTACCGTCTGAGGGAGGAGAGTTGCAAGTCGCCCAGCCGGCGATAGAGGCGAACGGGGTTTGTGATTGCCCGCAACGACTTTCATACCAAAGTTAAAATGTCCTCCTTGGCGCCGCGCAGCGGGTTGCTCGTTGCAAGATTGGTCCGTGATCACCAATAACCCCGCGCCAGCCTTATTTGCTCTACTATTCAACTCTCTTCAGCCCGACACGACTTGTATCATTATCTAAAAAAGCGCTGGACCGAAGATGACCGCTGCGACCATCGCTCTGACTGCGCCGGAGCGGGAGATTCCCGAGATGGCGCGGCACATGCTGGCAACCGCTCCAAAAAATGCCGATATGGCGAGTTGGAGGTATAAATAAATGAAGCCTGCTCGCTTTGACCAAAATAGTCACTGAGTTTGACGAAAAAAGGGACTTACTTCCGCCTCGCAATGGTATCATACTATGAGGTATGAGAGAGAGTTGTTCCTATGCCTGCACAACCGAGAGCAGAGAGGAAATGTGTTAAACGAATCGGTGGAGAAGGGAGGTGCACTAAGCAAGTGGAGGCCGCGGCAACTAAATTAAGCGTATTTAGTTGTGTATTGTTAAAAATGTTTTGTTAAGAAGTTAAAGATATGTGTACATTCACATCCAAGTTACGGCGTCGGGCCAACGCGCCAAGGGCGTTGACGCACGATAATGCGCCGACAATTGCGAGGGCGGAGAGCCATTTTACACAGCAGGGCCGTTTATGTCGGCTTGCCGCCGGCGCGGCCGTCAGCTTTCTTGTGTTCATGGCATCCCCATCGGCCACGCGCGCAGCAACGCAGGCTTTGGGCATTGATGTGTCAAACTATCAGGGGACGATCAACTGGAATTCCGTGGCCAGTACAGGCATAAGTTTTGCGTGGGCTAAGGCTACCGAAGGCGTATCGTATACAGATCCATACCTCCCGAATAACGAGCGAAATGGTACGGCTGCGGGAGTGAGCATTGGCGCTTATGATTTCGCGCATCCGGAATTGAACACGCCGCTGGCGGAGGCCCAATATTTTGTCAATTATGCGTCACAATATGGGGCGTTCCAGGGCGGCCATCTGGCACCGGCCCTAGATTTGGAAACCGGAAACGGCGCGCATGTGGGCGCGTCATCACTTGGAGCGTGGGTCAGCGCGTGGTGCACTGATGTATATGATCTCACGGGAGCCAGACCAGTGGTATACACCGGCACCACCTACGCATCCATGCTTAACTCAAGTGCTAGCGCCAACCCATTATGGTTGGCGGATTGGATTTATTCCGTACCGGCTCCCGGCTCCGCGCCCGGTGAAAGCATATCGCCGTGGAGCACATGGACTTTCTGGCAATATTCCGATACGGGGAGCGTTTCGGGCATATCGGGCCGAGTTGATCTGGATGCCTATAACGGCAGCTTCGCGGCGATGGCGCTGACCGAGATGCTCCCGGCTCAACTTCAGTTGCCGAGTCAGGAAAATGCCACCACCGTCACTTGGACTGGTGCGGGCACCAATGGCAGTTGGAGCAACGCCGCCAATTGGACCAGCGCCTGGACGGCCGGTAGTGTCGCGGAATTTACAAGTTCTTCGGTGGGTACC
>JAJZVR010000076.1 GCA_021847065.1 Planctomycetota bacterium
CATGTGCTTCATGTTGTACCATCGCGGCCAATGAAATTCCGCGTTTCCCCAATATGCCGGTAATCTGATGCAGCATTCCCGGCTTATCATCCACCATCATCCGCAAATAATGCCGGGAGGTAACATCGTGCATGGGAACAATCCGCGCTGCACTCCGCCGCGTCAACAGCGGCAGTTGCTTAAAAAGCAGAGGAGCGGTGCCCATGGCCGCCTCGACAATGTCCGCAATAATAGCGCTGGCTGTGGGCCGTCCACCGGCGCCCCGGCCATAATGGATCGTCTGGCCGCTGGCGTGGCCTACCACCGCAATGGCATTAAATGAGCCATTGACGTTCGCTAATAGATGTTTCTGCGGCACAAACGTCGGATGCACCCGCAGCGAAATACCATGCCCATGCTTTTCGGCAATGGCCAAAAGTTTGCAGACGTACCCCAGCTCCCGGCCAAACCGCAAATCCATATCGTCAATGGTATTAATTCCACTGACATGAATCTGCCCAAACGGCACATGGACGCCAAACGCCAACGACGCCAATATCGCCAGCTTATGTGCACTATCCCCACCGGTTACATCCAGCGTCGGATCAGGCTCCGCGTAGCCAGCGGTCTGTGCTTCGGCCAACGCAGAAGCATAGCTTTTTCCGGTAGAGCTCATCTCACTTAAAATATAATTACATGTGCCATTGACAATTCCCACGACCTGATCAATCTCATTGGCAACCAGTCCGCGCGTCAGGGCCAGAACAATTGGAATGGCCCCGCCGCAGGACGCCTCAAAACAGACACAGGAACCAGCTTTGGCCGCAGCGCGGAATATTTCCGCACCATGCAGCGCCAACAGGTGCTTGTTGGCAGTGACCAGTAATTTCCCTGATTTAATGGCCCGCATGGACAATGTTTTTGCCGGTTCAACGCCTCCCATGACTTCCACGACAATCGTAATTTCCGGATCGTTCAGAATATCATCCGGATTTGTGGTAAACAGGGAGCCGGGAATGCTGTTGTTCCGGGATTTAGCCGAATCCCGAATCAAAATTCGCTTCAGAGCAAGACGTTGACCGGATCGCTTTTCCATCAACGCCCGTTCGGTCAGCAGCATTTCAGCCACCGTTGCACCGACCGTGCCGCATCCCAGCAATCCAATGTGTGTTGTCATAACCGCTCCAATCTTAAATACGGCGGATTAAGATACGGCAAGCGGCACCGGCCTGCCAGCGCTTTGCCAAATTTATTCGTGTATCGGGAGATGTACGTTTCTCCGTCCATAGAGCTTAAAAAACTCCAAACTCTATCTGCCGGGCTGAAAAAAATACCAGCGATGTTCGTCGGACCGGCTTAGTGAGAATATGCCCCGCCGCATGGGCATAATAACTCACCTGTTGCTGATACGCCGACAGCCGCGCTGGAATATATGCCGCGGCATCGGTTTTATAATCGATGATTTCTATTTTATCTGGCTCAATTAACAATGCGTCAATCGTGCCGCGAATAAGCATCTGTTCGGAAGACTTGGCCGCAGATGCGGCTGTTGCCCGGCCCCCTGTGACAAAATCCGCCGCGCTTGAATTCGCGGCAAGAGATCCTCGCGCCGCTTCCGCCGCCGGCATGGACCAAAGAAAGCTTAATTCACGCAATACCTGGTGGTCTTTGTGGTTTGTTATTGCCGCACTCCGCAACCGATCTCCCAGCGGCGTACTAAAAAACCAAAGCAGTGCCTCGTCATCCACCAGCGTCCTTTCCTCCACGGACAAGTAACCCTTCGTTACTAAACGCGTTAACCCTGTGCGCAGCAGTGCTTCATTGGTGGTGTGCATCAAATCCAGTTGTTGAAGGACACGATGCATAATTAATCCCATTTTAATGCCGGAATTGTCTGCGGTCATATCCAATCGTATGGTCGGCGGAGCTGCGTCCATGACAAATGCCGGCGATTCGTGATCACCGTGAATCAGCGATTTGAGCCGACTGACGCTGGTAACCGCGGGCATGAACGTTAAATCTGTGTATGGATACGGTTTGGTGATGCGGCGGAACATGGCGTTTAATTGCTCTTCAGATGTGTTCCCATGATTGCCTGAATTCTCCGATGTAATATTTGCGGCATCCATTTCCGCGGGACCAACCATAGTCCCGGCGTGCGGATTAATAGACATCAATTGGCTTTCAGGCATTACATGCAGGGCTAACAGCGGTCCGACGGTCGAGCTATTCTGATACTGGCTGAAAATTGGCCCCAGCCAGTCCAGCGGACACCTCGCGGGTTTTAATGACCGCAGTTGCTTATCTGACGTCGCCGCGCCCGGCAAATGAACTTGCCCCCATTTTTCCACCGCGGATTCTGCCATTCTCCCTACCAGCACCAATTGATCTCTTGCCCGCGTCATGGCAACATAAAGCAGCCGTGCCTCTTCCTGAAGCAACCGCCCCCATTTTTCTTCGGCCAGAATCTTTCGCCCCGGTGAATCCTGCGCCAGCACACCATGATCGTCCAGAATCTTAATTCCTATGCCTTTGTCCCGATCCACCAGCAGCCGCTGCTGCAGATCACGTTTGTTAAATCCAGTTCCCAGTGCCGCCACAAAAACCACCGGAAACTCCAAGCCCTTGCTGCCATGAATCGACATAATGCGCACCGCGTTGCCCGCCGGTGGTGCCGCTTCACCCAAATCACGTTCTTCCCGTAAGCGCTCAAAAAAATTGAGAAATCGTGACAGGCTCTGTAATTCAAACCCGGAAAATTCCATCGCCCGCTGCTGCAAAAGGCGCAAATTGGCTAATCGCTGGTGCCCACCGGGCATGGCGGCGGCGCGGTTAAGCAGTCCCGCTTCCTGCATGATTCGTGCCAATCCATTGACCAGCGTTTCCGTGCGCATGACCGCTCGCCAGTACTCCAGTTTCGCCAATGTCTTGGTTATTTTCTCCTTCACCGCACGTCTGGCCTCATCAGCATGTTCTTGCGAATTCAATGCCGCCACCGCCTGATGAAACGCAACATGTCTTGCTGCGACTTTGCGTATCAGAGCCAATTCCGTCATCGTGCAGCCGCCGATCGGGCCTAGCAGCACACCAGCCAGCGCAATATCCTGTGCCGGATTATCCAGTACCTTTAAAATATCCAGGACTTCCAGCACCTCGCTGGATTCAAAAAAGCCGGTGGCCAGAGCGGCATTGGCGGCAATACCCATGGAGAGCAGTGTTCGAACATAATGTGGCGCGCGCTGGCTTGGCGCACGCAACAGAACGGCAATATCTTTTAACTCCATTCGCCGCGCATTGTTCCCGACCGTGCGTCCGCTTTGCAGCATCTCCCGAATCAACTCTCCGATTCTCGCGGCCTCCAACTCATCGGCGTGTCTTTCATTAATCGGATCATCCAATTCCGCGCCCGCCTCGCCGTCGGATTCATCTGGATCAACTGCAGCGGGAGTGTCCTCACGCGATTTACTTAAAACATGCAATTCCACCGGTATGCCGGGATAACCTTCGGGCCTCATTGCCGCGCGGCCATGATGAAGTTCCGCCAGTTCCGCCATGGGTATCGCATTGGCCGGCGCATCACGCTCGACCATGCGCAGCATTGGCGAAATGATCGTATTCAACGCATCAACCAAAGGCGGCAATGTACGGAAGTTTTCCCGCATGGTAATGACGTTCGTGCTTTGTCCACCACGTCGTAAATGTTCGACCTTATCATGCAAAATGCGCGGTTCACTGCCACGGAATCCGTAAATACTCTGCAGCACATCGCCGACGCCAAATAGTGAGCCGGGCTTTAATCCTTCCGCCGGTTTATCACCACGATAAAGTAGCGCAATCAGCCGTTCCTGCACTGGATTGATATCCTGGTATTCGTCCACAAGGATATGGCGAAATCGCTGATGCAGCATCGCTTTCAGCGGATTATCCGGCGTCGAAAGTGCGGCAATGATCGTGCGTTCCAAATCCGAGTAATCGAGTTGATGGCGGGATTGCTTGGCCTGCTGGTAATGCTGTTGCACGCACAGGGCAAACGCCAGAATCGTTGCAATGCGCCGTCGGCTGATGTTTTCAATCGCCTTCAGTTGGGCAATATCTGAACTGCGTAATTCCTGGCGCAAATCCTCAAACGCGTCTTTGAGCGGGTGATATATTCCCTTCTTGAAATGGTCCGCTTCCGCACGGTCTTCGGTATCAGCCCATCGAATCGATGCCGCAAATGTTACACCTGCCAGAATGTTGCCCGCGTCCAGCCATCCCGACGCACCATGCTGTTGCAATACTTCCGCGGCAGCTTTAGCCGCGGTGCCAGCCGCAAGCATACCGCTGTACATGAGTTTCTTGCCGTCGGCATCAAAAAGCCGGGCCTCCTCGGCATTGGCTGAAAGCATGATTGCCAATTCCTCCAGACGCCGACATTTCCGCTGGATAAATGTCGCAATTACCTCGGTAATTTCTCCGTCACCGGTGTTTGCCGCTTGACGGCACCACGCTTCCGTATCTACCACGGTTTCCATGGTACGCAGGACTGGCCAAATCAATGTTTCAAGTTGTGCCAGCGAGGCACCGGCATACAGATCAAAGACTTCGATAAATGCCTCATGTTGCGGATGATCCTGCGCCATAAAAGTTCGGGCGGCTTGCTGTATCGCGTCGGTTTGCATCATGGCGGACTCGTGTTCATTAAGCAGAGTAAATCCCGGATCCACCTGGCAAAACATGAACCATGTTTTTGCCACCCAATGACAGAAGGCATGGAACGTACTGATTTGCGCGGTGTCTGCCAATATCGCCTGCGCATTGAGTCGCTGGTTGCGTAGCTGATCGGCGTGTGGGCCGGCAGCTCGACGAATGGCCTGCGCGATGCGGCTGCGCATTTCATCAGCCGCCTCACGCGTGAATGTCAGTACCAGAAGTTCCCGCACATCGCAGGCATCTTGAGGCTCGGTTACCAGTTCCGCGCAACGGTTGGCCAATGTTGCGGTTTTTCCCGAACCAGCTCCGGCAAGAACCACCATTTCCCCGCATTGAAAAGCGACGGCACGTCGCTGTGCCACTGTTAGTGATATGGCGGGGGAGTCATTTTCTGTTTTGGTTTGACTGTTCATCTTTGTGCCACACTTTCGGCGTGCAGGTTTTCCTGGAACGCGGCTTTCGCTTTTTTCGAGTTTGTATCAATATTGCGGTATTGGCCGCGCTGCCGGTCAAATGGACAAATACTTTTAAATTCACACGTTGAACATGGCGTTATATTCCCCGCCTTATACGGCAGCGGGGCAACATTTCCTTCTCCTATGCGTTGAGCCATCGACTGCATTTTCTCCAATCCGAAATCCAGCATGGCGGAAAATAGTTCATGTTCCAAACCTCCGTTGGACCCACCGTGCGGTTGACCTCCCTTTGTTAAAGCAATCTTAAACCATGGGCTGGATTGCCCGGCGTCCACCAGAGAATCCAGGATGGAAATGGCGTTGTTATCAAAAGGGCCATCGGGCTTACACTTTTTATAGTATCCCGAATCTGTGGCATCCAAAGGCTTTTGATCCGATTCCCACTGTGCCGGCAACTCCGGTGGCCGCAAAGGATAATAAAAGGCCCCAATCGGTCGCATTGGGCCGCAGCCATTGATAACCGCTCGGCGCACCGCCAGCATGTAAGCCACCAACTGTAAATCCAGGCCATGAACAAATAGACCGAATTTAAACGTCTTGCTTCCGGATTTGTAATCAACAAGCATGGCATTTCTTGCCGGATCAATATCCAGACGATCAATTTTGCCGCGCAGTTCCAGTGATGGATTCCCTTTACCCAATGGGATTGCCGGCAAAGCCGCTGCTGCGCCATCGGTGTGCGGAAAAGTGCCGAATCGCAGCTCCGTTGCGGCGGGCCGCAGTTGATTGCCTTGTGCGGCGCGTCGTTGTGCTTCAAGAACAATGGCCAATTGCCGCCGCATGGGTTTGACAATGGCCTGTAATTCTAAAGCGTCGGCAATCGCCTCTGCCGACAAGGTGCGTGTGCTTTCTTCAACGGCTTTGCACAGCGTCTCCGCGAATTGTGCATCCGTACAGTCTGGCCATGCAAGTGAACCATCAATGACCGAACGGTAAAACAAATCCAGTGCATAATGGTACATCATGCCAAGATTGCGCGCATCCATTTGCCATTCAGGCCGCTGGTGCAGATGCAGCGTGTAGCTGTAAAAATGCTTCAATGGACACGTGGCGTAGGTTTCCAGTTCGCTGACACTCAACACCGGCGGCCCGAGGTTGAATCGGCCCATATCCTTTGGCAGGGCCGTGATGCCGGCTTTGTTTTGTGCCGCCAGCGCCTGCTGCCAGCGCTGCCGAATCACGGGATCCGCATGATTGGCAAGCCACTGCTGCGCCGTTTTGGCCAAAGCGGAGTTAAACCGCTCGGATGGCTCGGTGTTGGAATCTCCGATGGCCAGAAAAACCCAGCGTATCAATTCGTCCAGCGCCGCAAAATCAGGCCAATGTATATCGGCTGATTCCAATGGCTGCACGGAAATACCGGCGAACAACTTTCGGATTCGGGCAATGTAAATGCTAGGTGAGGTTTTTCGCCCATCGGCATCGGCGGCGGGATAAGAGATAATTAATTTCTCGGCTGCCCGCGTAAAGGCGACGTAATCAAAAAGCGATGACTCCATCAAATCTTCCGCCGTATCCGGGTTCAGCGCATCGCCTAAGATTGTCTTTAGCCGCCGCCGATCAGCATCATTGATCATGCCATCTTCCGCCGCCGCTTTTGGCATGAGTGTTTCCAGCGCCCCGATGACCAGCACCGCTTTCAATTCCGGATGGCGGGACCGCTGCGCGGAACTGATCAGCACCTGATCCACCGCCGGAGGGATCAGCCCCAGTGTCAAATTTTCCAGCAGCATGTGCAGTAATTGGGAAAATTCCAGAAGCGTCAGTGTATATTCAACGGTCAGTGTGCTCATTTGTCGGAGCATATCACAACATTGCGACCAGGCTTGTTGATGAATTTGCGCCAATTCCGGCGCCTTATCCCCAAGTGCTTGGTTAATCCAATGTTCCACAATTCCACCAACCTGCATGGATTCAAGAACCGTCATTGCTGTGGAAGCAAATCGGGCAACCGGTAGAGATTGTTCTGCATGTGCGTGAAGAGTAATCCACGGCTCCAAGCAGCGCCGCAGTTGTTCGCGGGTTGCATTAACCTCATTGAGACGTGTCAATTCTTCTGCCGACGGCTGATCCTCTTCTTCATCTGTGGGCAATTGCTTCCATACCCAATTAGATTCCAGATTGTCACGCTCAATGCCATGGGCGAGAAAATAGTTTTCCAGATTGTACGCTTGCGTATCGGTGATACCGGTTAATGATGTTTTAATCAGCGACAATAGATCCACGCGGGAAAAATCGTTTTGAATCAGAGCCGTCAGGCTTCGCAAAAAGTCCACCAGTGGATGAAATTTCAGACTTTGGCGTTGATCGAGAAAAAATGGAATATCCAGTGCCGCAAACGTGGTGTTGATAAGCCGGTCATAGCGCGTTAAATCACTGACAATCACCCCGATATCCCGGTACCGCATCCCCGCAGCCACCATCGCCCGAATTCGCCGCCCGGCACAAAGAACCTCTTCTACCGGTGATTGGCAGGCAACCAATTCTATTGCGTCGCTTGAAGTAACATCACCTGATTGGCGTTTCCCGCTGCTGAAAAGTTGTGATTCCAGGCAGGCCAGTGCAGGAGACTTTATAAAGCGCTGCGCTGTGTGCAAAAATATCGGTTTTTCAATTATCGCTCCGGCCAATTGAAATTGGCGCATGAGCCTCTGATACAATTGTTCAGTTCGGTGAAATACACCCATGGGCGCCGGGGCGGCCATCGGATTGCCGAACACCGGACTTGTTGGATCAGCCAGGAGGGTAATGACCAGATGGTTGGCTTTTTTTGCCAATAACGACAAAAGCTGTATCTCCATCATGCTTATGGAGCTAAATGCATCGGTATACAGCGATATGTCCTTCAGTCGCTCGTCGTTCACCAGCGCATTTTCAATGATTCCAGGCAACATTTCAGCGTCAATACTGCCCGCTGGCCTTACGCGATCCCAGCTTTCCAGCAACAACGCCAAATCTTGGAGTTTATCCGCCAATACGGATTCCCCAATGTGCGTTCCGCTTGGTTGTGCCTCAACCCGCAACCGGTTCGCCGCGGCACGCAGTTGCTCCGCACTTTGCCGACACTGAATCATTTCCCGCAGCGTGCGATCCAGGCTGGATAGAAATCCGGGCAGATTGGCAACCTTTTGATAGGCGGTCAATTGGCTGCGGCAGTCTTGTACGGCCCGGGCCAACAGCAATTGTCGGCCTACAGGGGAAATTTCCGGCCCCAGCAGTAAATTCAATTCGGCTGCAAGAAATCGGCACAGTCGTCGGAATCCCAGCACTCGAATTCGGAAACTGCCCGCCATTCCGGGAGCAGCCATGAGTCGTTGTTCCGACATGAATGTCGCTTGTTCCGGCATAAGCCAGAACAATGGCGGTCCCAGCGGATCCGCCTGCGAAGCCGCCGCAAGCGCTTCAACGCAATACCGCGTCTTTCCCGTCCCCGCACGACCAATGACAAACTGAACTGCCATAACCCCTTCCCGTGCAATACGTCCGACAATGCGTGAACATAGACGCAACCGGCTTTCGCCGCAAGGTGGTGTCAACCTAAAGCGTCAAGCCACGAGCGTCACATGTCCTATGGATGTAGTCCTATGGATATAGTCATCGAACACGATTATAATTGAACTTGCTATTAGAGATCGCAATTGCTACGTGAGGCTTAGCCATGGGTGATAATTTCACTCGATCTTTTGGGGCAGTAGTGTTAGTGGCGATTATCGCAGCACTGATGGCTTTCGTGGCGTTATGCACATGGGTGCTCTGGTCGGCAGCGGTATCCGTGCCGCAACCTTACCGAATGCGCTGGCCATGGGTAATCTGGCTGGTGCTGGTGCTGTTGCCCGTTCCCTTTTTTTACCAAGTGATCTGTTTTGCTATTTTGCTTCCGTTGCCACTGAGTTATCGGCGGTTTCTTGGGGCCCACGGTGTAACAAAGGGTGGCCAATACGGATTTGGTTTGACTTTATTGTTTTGTATTCTGCAATTATTGGGCTTACTGACGCATGTGCCCAAATCGACCCCATGGCTACACGCCGCTTGGCCGTGGGCAGCAGATGTCGGACAGTGGGCGGAATTCGGCGCGTCCATAACCTTTCTGGTGCTGGTTTTCTCTATGTGGGATCTTCGCACGTGTGCGCGGAATCTTAATAAATTTACGCAATCCGGCAGCGCCGACACGGCGTTGTGCGCCCTAACAAATTTAAAGCCAGATTGCGAAGGGCCTCTTTCTGCCAGCGAGTGAAACGGGGGCGTGACGAATATACCCCTTTCAGGCCTCCATTATTGGCTTTCGCTGGCCACCCTTTACCGGCACGCCGGGATACGCTCCAAGCCTAATTCCACCACCGTCTGGCCCATCCACGGTGCTCCGCCGAATGGCTGACTCCGCTTTTCACTTACCTCCAACCGGCTTGATTCCCCCTTCGTCTGCGCAGTGTTCACTGATTGAGTCCACTGCTTCGGGTTCGGCCACCTAAATCGACGCCCCAATCGCCCATCTCTACGGCTTAACCGAAGAAGAATTCGCCCATATATTAACCACGTTCCCATTGGTACCCGACCCAGTCACCGTCGCCGCCCGGAACGCCTACCGTGATGTGGCACGGGGGCGTGAAATGATCGCGCGTGCCAAGCACTACGGCTTCACCGCGAGGAATTGGATTTCATCATCAATTATGATATTAAGTATCGGACGGGCGGGGAGGAGGAATAACGAGTTGTAGAGCGAGCATACGGAGGAACTTTTATGGAAGTCAGATTAGACAAACCGCTCAATGAGTGGGGCCGATTTTGGCTCCCCGGCGACACCGGCCAGGGTGTATCCGGGCGGCTCATTTACAACCCAGTAGAGGGAATTACCATCGAAATCACTGCGGGGCTGGTTCCCGCAAAGTTCGACGGATCTGCCGAAAAGAACCCCATCGTTCATGGCCAATTGATGTCGGGGAGCCTTGTGACACTGGTGGAAGCGTTTGTCACGAGCCAAAGTGCCGGTTTCGGTGGAGACGGCCCCGTCACGATTACGGCCGATAAAGCGATAATCGGGTGCCACGTCCCGAATCCTGAGCAGATGCGAGTGAAATCATGTTCACTGGGCGTCGCCGACTTGGACGAATGGCTGCGGATTAAATGCGTCTCTTCCAAGGACGCTCGTGACAGCGGCGAATGGATAGGAGTCGACCTGCACTACCGGAAACCGTCAGAGATCAGAATTGAAATTCCAGACGCAGGCTTCACGCTTTCCATCAACTGGGAAGGCAAGCTGACCCTTTCCCGGAATAACGAAGTGAAGTTACACCCTCAAGCGTACTTAACTGTAACCGCCAAGGACTCCCTCTCCCTTGCCGATTCCATCGTCGTAGCTTGGGAACTCCAGAGCCTTTTGGCACTGCTGATCGGGCACGTTCCGCCCGTCCGATGGATGACTGTGGAGCCTTTATTTTCCGTGGGAGATTCCAAATCCGAAAAAGAATGCCAAATCCTTTATCACCAGCGGGCGGAATCAACGACGGAAACAATGTTCGCGTCTAATATGTTATTGCCCTATCAAATTGTGCAGCCAGATTTTGCCGCGATAGTAAACAATTGGTTTGCTCGAGCCGAGCAGGCCAAACTTGCGGCGATGATCTACGTCGAATCCATGTTGGCAAAGCCACCTACGGTTAACGTGGGATTTCTCGCGGTTGTCCATGCGATTGAAGCCTACCACCGATCCACGCACCGTGGCCTTTATATGGATCAGGGCGCGTTTGATGCGGCCATCAAAAAGATGACAGACCAAATCCCTACGGGGCTTAGCGATGACCACCGCCATAGTCTGAAAAGCCGCCTCAGGTATGGAAACGAATACTCAATGCGCAAGCGCGTGGCCGACTTGCTGGGCCAAGTTCCGGAGCCGCTGCTCTCGCGGATCGCTGGCCCCAGCGTGCCACAGTTCGTGCAACGGGTCGTCGCGACAAGAAATTATTTTACACACTGGGACTCCCAGTCAAAGGGCGAAGCATTCGATAACGGAAAAGACATTCTTAATGCTACGAAGCGGCTTCGAGCCTTGTTTATAGCGAGCATCTTTCACGATCTCGGCGTTACAGAACAGATACTGATGGATTCGATTGCTAACAACTCGGAATTTACATTTTGGTTCCGGCAACCGCTGAACTGAAAATGGCGGTTGGAAATAGAAATGCGAACGCCGGAATTCTGCTGCACCCGCACCGAATCCCCTGGCCGCGATTAGCGCGCAGGCGTCGGCCGTTATGGAACCACGATACCAATACATACGGAACAATCGCATTGCCCGTCTTGACGGTCTGAATGCGGTGTAATGCGGCCATCGGCTATCTCTATGGCCTCACCGAATAAGAATTCGCCCATATAGTGACCACGTTCCCGCTGGTACCGGGGGAAACGAAATATGCCGCCTTGGCGGAGTTCAACCGCTATAAGGAGAGATGCAACATCACACTTGACACACCTCTGGGCAACGGTGATTATCAGCATCGGTTGTAAGGGAAATCGGAATGCCGGACATTGAAGAATGGAAAATGCTCGTTGAACGTGCCGTTCGACCCACGCCGGTAAAAGCGTTGCACTATCTTGGCATCACATATCAGTCATGTTCAAAGCCAGCCCTAATGGCTTGCTCTGACAATCACGACTATGTCGTCAAGTGGTACATGCCTTCACGGATGATCGTCAACGATCAAATTATCGGGATTTTAGGAAAAGCCCTTGGGGCACCGGTTCCGGAAGTCAGCTTGGTCGAGCTGGTCCCGGACTTGATCCACGCCGATCCAGCGCTTAACCATTTCCGGGCGGGAATTTGCCATGGTTCTCGGTTCATTAAGGACGTTTCAGAAAACAGAGAGAATTTTAATTTTACCTATGTTCAGGAAAACCGGACCAGGTTTGCTTTGCTGGCAGTGCTCTATGGCTTGGCATTCGTGGCTGGCGATCACCAGTTTCTATATAAAAAACAGTCGCCGAGGCTGGTATATTCGCACGACCATGGCCATTTCTTCCCCAAAGGTCCAGATTGGACGGTAGAATCCCTCGACCGAGCGCCGAAATCAACATTGGACGATACTATAATACAAAAGTGTGATTTCACCACGACGGAGATCACCGAGGCATTGCAGCCGCTGCAAAAAGTCGATAATCCGTGCATCGCCATGGCCGTTGCGGCTCCGCCCGAGCATTGGGGCTGTCGCTTGAGGAGCGCGTTGCCTTGGCAATATACCTTGAGAAGCGAAGAGATAGTTTGTTGGCCCTAGTGGATGGCTTTGCCAAAGGAGACTAATTATGAGCGAACAGGTATTATCATACTACTGTATGGCCCGGTACGTTCCCGACCCGATCAAGGCCGAGTCGATGAATTTTGGGGTCTTCGTCCTTTCCGCCGGGCGGGCCAGGTTTCATTGCATCTCCGATTGGACGCGATTGCGGAAATTCGGGGGCGAACGAATTGGTTTTCTTAAAGAATTCGCCCGATCCGCGAAAGCAATGGATGACGAGCAGTATGTGAGACACATTGTGATAAAGTGGAAAAATTCCATTCAGATCACCGAGCCGCGGCCATCATTGATGGATCCCGAGCGACTGCTCGTGTATGCCGCACAGAAATTCCTTGCGGAAACGGGGCCGGCTGAGCTTGGGTATCGACGGAAAATTGACCTTCTTCGCATGACGCAGCGGACAATTCTCGACGCATTGGACCTCCGCCTTGGATCGGTGGCAAACATATATCTAAAGCCACGGCTGAGTGTGCCAGGTAAGACTGGGAGGCACACCTTTGATTTGGGTGTGGCCAACGGATGCCCCTATTTTCTAGCACAGGCGATATCCTTTGAGATCGGTGACCAGCGGGAAATCGAAAAGCAAGTCGATGCCGCCTCTTGGGCTATTGAAGATGTCCAAAACTTACGGGCCGGCTGGCCAATTGGGGTCGTAACACTGCCGCCAAAAGCAACCGGCGAAATCGAGAGCACATACGCAAACGCCTGGAAAGTCTTCAGGGATTTGTTGGGAGCCGAGGTGCTTGATGAGGAAACAGTCCGACCATGGGCGAAGAAAATGGCCGATCTTGTACCAACGCAAATAAAGGCCTGAACGGTTCCACCCGACTGATCTGCACCACGCCGGAATTCGGCGCTTTGGCCAAACAAGTCTGTCTGAAAAGCCATAAACAGGGCGCCACCGACCCCACCGAGCGCGCCAACCTCCGCGCCGAACTCGACGGCCTGATCGCCCATCTCTACGGTTTAACCTAAGAAGAATTCGCCCACATATTAACCACGTTCCCATTGGCGCCCGACCCAGTCACCGTCGCCGCCCGGAACGCCTATCGTGATTTGGAAAGAGGAGTCGTGAAATGACCGCTGGCGTCGGCAATGGGAACAAGGACTTTATCGCGTGCTTCCTATTCACGCTGAAGTGGAACGAGATGGGGTGTTGGCGTGAACGACCAAGAAGTCCGCAGGCTCGTGGCGGAGGGATGGTTGCCGCAAGCGCGGGGCGGCAAATCACCTTTTCGCTCACATCGCCACAATTCCCGCATCCAGCATATCGGCCAATAGTTCCGCCACAGTGCGACGGTGACATTTCGTGTAACTGCAAAAATGTTGCTATACTTATCTTGTATTGTTTATCCCGCTGGAGGCCATACGAATGGATGAAGTGATTATTCGGCTGCATATTGAACCATTGGAGGATGGGGGATTTGTTGCCACCAGTCCTGACGTGCCGGGATTGGTGGCGGAGGGCCGCTCGGTCACTGAAGCGGCGGAAATCGCGCAATCCTTGGCCCGAAAAATTGCGGAATCGTGCATCGAACATGGTGATCCACTTCCGGAGGCGCTTATTCCGCACGCCACAGTCTTGCAAGATCTGCTTGTCCCCGTGGGTCTGCGGTAATGGGAAGACTGTCCGGATTTAAATATCGTGATGTAGCGGCAAAATTAAGATCGCTTGGTTGGAGTTTTGACCGCACCGGGGCGGGAAGCCACGAGATATGGCGACACGCCGGGACCGGGCGTAAAGTCACGCTCCCGACCACGCCCGAGACATGGCGGAAGGAACATTAAGAGCCATTCTCCGGGAAGCACAAATAGATGTAAATAAATTCCTCGATGTGTAAAACAATGTCTCGCCTTGCCACTCAACTTCGCCAATCAGCCCTCACTAATGCCATAATATCCGAAGTCCATCGTCGTACCAAAAACCGTGCCAATTTGTGAAAATCCCGATCCGCTCCTCCTGTCGCATCGAGGATTTCGGCTTCCATGCCTCAATCTGTGGATCACCTGCACCATTCCGCCGCCAATACAAAAATTACTGCCAATACTGTCAAAAAATCTGTGGATCACAGCTATTCTAACTCCTGGTTCTAGGTTCTCGCTTCTCATCAATTTTTTTCATTATCCGCACGCGCCCGCCCCTATAGCATCAGCACGACGCCGGAACCACTAATGATTGTTCCGATGCCGCACGGCGCTTTCCCAATTTTTGATTTTTGATCATTGGTCATCGATCATTAAGGCGGCTTGCCGCCGTTTGAAAGTGAATAATATGCCTGCATCAATGGTTCCGTCTCAGCCATGAGGATCGCTATGTACCCGGTAAAAAATCGACGCCCGCGCCCACATTCTATCTTAAACCTGTCACCCGCAACCCAAAACCTCGGCAGCCACCGGCAACAATTGCCTGAAAGTAGAAAAGAGAAAGTAGACCGCAGTTGGGTCCACCGGAAAGCGGCAGCAGCCCTTTAGGCCAGCCATATTTGCTCT
>JAJZVR010000077.1 GCA_021847065.1 Planctomycetota bacterium
TGTAGCTTCCGGTCGCAACGCCGGCGGTGTCAAAGAACGTGAAATTGGACGCCGCCATGCCCGCATTGGCAGGATTGGGTTCAAAGGCATTTGGGGTGGTGCTGCTGACCGATGCCTCCACCTGCGCTACCGTCACACCCGAACCATTCAAGTTTGGTGCCACCTGCTGCATCTGCGTTACACCCACCTCACCCATAATGGACGTCCCGTAGGTGCTCCCCGCTGCCGCCAACATTCCCGTGGCCGCCAGAATCGCGCATCCAATAGTCCAATTGCGGTGCGCCGCTGGGCACCCCATCGACCGCAGCGCATCGTGCGGGGAAGATGTAATAATATTGTCATATATATGAATATATGTATGTGGTGTGAAAAACGAAAAAACAGGACGTTTCGTAGTCATGGTGAAGGCTCCAAACGGCAGGTACAACGCGTCAAATTTCAGGCAACCCAAAGGCTCAGGTCACCGGCGAGTAACAACCTTACTTTGATCGACTTGTCGAGAGAAACTGATAACACTTTTTACCCAATCGCTGGTTATGGGGCCAAGGCACATATCTTTTTATCCGACAACATCTGATAACCATTTGTTTTATTCCCGCCAGAATCTTTGACTTCCCCGTTCCCTGTATCAGGCCGACACCTTCTGGCTTAACCAGAAACACCTTGCGGAATTGTTCGCGGTGAAGACCCGGCGAAAAGCTACCACGCGGGGTTAGGACGCGGCGATCAGCAATCGGCAATCAGCGGGCAGACGGAAACCACCAGCGATCAGCCGTCTGAGGCAACCCTGCCGCAAACTGACAACAAAACCCTTCAGGGATTAGCCGCAACCTACACCTATCGCGCCACGCCCAGCAAGCAAAGGTGCCCCAAATAATATGCTTCGGGCGGCCACCCATTAAAAAGATTACCAAACAGCCAAACCCAAATCCCCATAAAGCCGCCCCAGAGTTTATCCCGGCGCGCCGGGACGGGTCGCGCCATCCTAACATTTGTCATATTGATCCGTGATCAGTGTTCTTTGATCAGTGAAAAGGACTTCTAACTCCTGGCCCTGTAGGGGCCTCCAAAAACAACTTGGCCCTCTTGGCCCTCTTGAACAACACGGGCCAAAATCAATATGTTCCTCAACTTTTCGAACTTGGCCCCCTTACCCCCCCGAACTTGGCCCACTTGGCCCCGTTGCCAGATCAAAACTGTAAGCCACGCGTCGTTTTCAGTTGTTCGGATTGGCTTGGTTATAAAAGTTTCCCTGGGATGATTGCTGCCAATGTCTGCCGCTCAGGCCATCGTAGTATGTGGGCGAAGTGCGGGTGCCCCAGCTCCGTGGTTCTGAAGCCGTGGGTGGCGGGCCGGCGATGCTCTCACCCGTTCCAACGTCACCGCTGCTCAATTGAAGCAGCCTTGAAGTTGGGGGAACGGTGCCAGACGTTTGGCTGCAGCCGGCGCAAGACATGACTGCCAGAACCAAGAGGACATATACGCGGATCGCCAAGCCATTCATCGCCTGCCTCCATGTCGATAGAAACGCCTTGCTCAATGAGTTTCCGTATAATGATAGGATCGCTTTATAATGGTTGCAATGGAACTGTTGGAAAACAATATTTTCGCGCGACGCGCGTTACATCGCTCACTGATGGTGGCGCGACGTGATTTGAACTGGCGGCTTTTAGGGCGGCGGGTTGCGGGGGGAATATCACTTGGTTTAATATTTTGCTTTCCAGTTCTCCCGCTGATGCTTTGGTACGGATTATCAGGACCTGAAATGGTGGCCATAATGGCTATGGTCAATGGTGTCTTTACGGCGGGGGTGTTGCTGCACGGGCCTTGGGCCAACGGCGTTGATGCGGCTGTATATCTGGAAAATCAATTCGACCGGCCCGGTTTATTTATCACGGCGGCGGAGATGCTGGAGCAGGGCAGAATGGAGGGATCGCAAAGTGCCCCGGACCTGCGGATTATTATTGCGGCGGCGAATGTGTGCCAAGGCAAACGCTTGCGGCATGCGAATGTTCTCCAGCTTGCATCGGCCCTTCCAAGAATCTGGGCATTAAACGGGTTGCTGGTTTTGAGCCTGCTGATCACGGCGGTGGTGGGAAAGGCGATGATGGAACGTTCGGGATCAGATGCTTTGGCAAAGGTTGCGGTAGTGGCGGGGATGTCGGCGGGGGCTCGGGACGCACTTGCCAGTAAGCTCACGGGCATGGCAAGTACAAAGTCCAAGTTAAACGCGGCAGAACCGCCATCAACGGCGGAAAGCAATGCCCAATTTTTAGCGCAACGTCATGCAATTCATGTTATCCAACAGATACACTCGTCGGTAAAACAATTGCTGATAAAATCGGAAAGCAACGCGGACATCACCAGGGAAATCGGTGCGGAGAAAGGGCACGGAATCAGCGGAAGTTCCGGCAAAAGCGGTGCTGAGGCTTTGGAGGCCCGGATATTGTCTGCCGCCGATTTGGCAGGGCTTGGGAAAAAAGCCCGTGCCATGTTAATTGCCGCCGCGGATGGAATTCACGCATCATCGCGGGGAACCTTCGCGCCACAGCTGCGCCGAATAAATCAGCACCTGGAAATGTATCTTGCATCGGCCACGGCGGACAAGAGGGCGGTGCAATCGCGCCTTGAATCAAATGCCGAAATCAACGGCGCGGGGAATCAGGGATCCATTAGAAAAAACGGTGCGGATGATGGGAGTAATCCAAGCGATCGTGCAGATGATTCTGGCCATGGCATTGTCACAGATATTCCAACCGGACAAAGCACGTCGCGTTTAATGCCTCTGCAATGGGCATACGGGAATCCGGTTCATGCAGCCGAAATTCCACCTAAGTATCGGAAGGCGATACGGCGGTATTTTTCAAATGTTCCAGCTTATTGATTTGAGCTGACTTGGATTGGCACGTTGATTGCGGCTTTCAGATGCGTCGCCTTGGCTATTTTCTCAGATGCGGGAGCCTGTCCAAGTAATCGCGGCTATTACTCGGATCGGCTTACAGGGTATGGCTGCACGGTGAACTCAAAAAGAATAAAGTCCGCCCATTGTGGCAGCCCTTACGAAAGGAGCATTCCCATGAAGTCATGGAAAGTTATGGTTCGTCGCTAACATTGGTAACCTGCTTAATTTGATAGGGATTTTCCGCCGCTTTTCGCGGAGGCGCCTGAATAGCAGGTTTCTCCATCGGCGGCTCTTCATTGGCCGCTTTATTGAGTTCTTCGCGGGTTTCAGTAAGCCCCTTTTTGAATTCAAAAATGGAGCGACCTAAGCTTTTGGCGACGCCGGGCAGCCGATTTCCGAAGAATATCAGCGCGATAGCCAGAACGATTAAAAGATCCGGCCCGTCAAAGAGGTTTCCAAAGCCCAACGCCAATGGTAGTGTGTTAATAGGCCCTATCATGGTTTATTACCTCGCAAAAAAGACGGCTGGTGGGCCTGCTTATTTTCCGCCAGCGTGACCAATACTTCTGTATTATACGCATAACCCAAGGCAACACCAAATCCACAACTTCGTGTATCCGAAAAATGTGCGGAAATCGTGAAAAAAGCCGGAATTTAACGCTATTGCGATTTTCGCTTGCTGCGTGGATTGCTCGGCAAAACCGGTGAACCATCCAATGTTTTTACCGGTGCATAGCACGCTCGGAACAGTTCCGCACGACTTGAGACATTTAAGCGGTGATAAAGTCGCCGGATATAGGAATGTACCGTATGGATGCTAAGTCCCAACTGCCGGGCAATTTGTTTCTCCCCATCACCGGAAAGCAACTTATCGAGGATTTGCTGCTGGCGTTCCGGAAGAAGCTCGGTGATGTATTTGCTTCCATTGGCCTCACTGTGCTGCACGAAATGTCTGTGCAGTTCACTGTGCAGGAGTGTAACCAATGTTTCCGGCTGCAAAAAATCAGATTCGGGGCGTTCTGAATACAGTAAATATGTTACCGTCGCTATTGAAAGCGGCGCCGGAAATGGGTCATGGAAAGTCAATTCAGTAATCACGCGCTGGTTATTGCCGCTGCGGCGTTCCAAACTGCCCATTGCAGAATTCATCCGCAAGCGGCGATCAGGTGACAATCTGCCATCGGAGCATTTCTGGATGTCCCGCATCGCGCGGTGCGTTTTTAATGGCGATGGAAACGAGTCAGATGCGGAAGCGTGGGGAGGCTTGGCCCAGCACACCTCCGGTACTTCCGGATTCACTTGAGCGTCATGCTCGCGACGTTCTTGAAAACAAAATATTCCGACGACGTACATATTTAAAATATTGGCCAATCCATTGACAAGCGTGGTGCGCCAAAGTGCGGGCACGGTAGACAATCTACCGAGTTGCGCCATGAGTCGCAGCAAATCACGAACTTCGGATAATCGCAGTGATTGGGGATCGATCACAAGGCACTCTCTGGTTAACACCTCGGTTGTATACCTTCCGCAATAATTGATTATCACCGAAAGCAGCCCTGGATGTCATCTGACTGTAAACGGAGCTGCTGACGCCTGTTTAGGCGTCTTGTGGGAACCCGTATTCGGCAATATATTATTCCACAGAGGTGAGAGTACTCATCTTTTTTGGTGTTCCACTCTTTGGATTTTTTTGAGGAGAGTTATCATGCGTAGTCAATTTCATGGCACAATTTTCAACAATGCGAAGTTGCGATGTCATTCACATGCGGCATTTTTGGCTATCAGCGCGGCGGTTCTAGCGGGAACCGGCGTATCGGCTTTTGCCACGGTTTCGGATGTGGGGCAATATCTTGCGGGAAAAACGGCTTACTACCTGCAAACGGGAAATAGCAGTCCGACAATCGCATCCTCGAATCCCTATGAATTTCAGGCTGAAATTGGTAATGGAAGTTCGGGATCAATACTCACCAGCTCAACATTGACACCGCCGGCCGGAGCTACCGGATCTGTCACTTTCACACCAAACAGCGGTAATAACAATATAAAATATCAGCAATATTACGCATCAACCACCGCCTTAGATGCGGCGTTTCCAAATGGCAACTACGCCTTTACCATTAATACCAGCACGCCCAATACATATAGTGCTACACTGGGACTTAGCGGCCTTACCTATCCGACAGATATTCCCGCAATCAGCGGTGCCACCTGGTCCGGTGGAAATCTGGTTATTGACCCGAACGTCGACAACACCATTTCGTGGAATGCGTCGAACGATCTGCACTTGAGTTTTGACTTGAACAACGCCAATATTAATGAAAGCGTTTTTAATTCAGGAGGCGGCCTGCCCAGCAGTTACATGATTGCCGCAAATACGTTGCTGCCGGGGCAAACATACATCGGCCAACTGGATTTCGCGAACGGTGTCTTAGACACTTCGCAGATTTCCGGGGTCATGGGTGCCGCGTATTATCAAAATAGTACGCAATTTACCATCGTTACCACACCCGATCCGGCGGCAGGCATCCTCATGCTCTTGGGGGTGGCGACTCTGGGTTTGCTGGCTCGGCGACGCTCCGTCGCGCAAAGGTAAGTGGCATATAGCTTGTTGGGGGTGACGCATATCCGAATGATGCGGTGTATGTTGTTCTCGACTGACTGTCCAGATGGCGGCGGGCACCGCGCAAAAAAAAAGCCCGCGATAACTCGCGGGCTGATGCGTTAGATCGCATGTTCGCGGCCAAGCAAGATGCTCCGAATAAATCGAAGCGCCGCGGGGGAACACAAATTACCGCCGACTCGCGGATTTCTTCGTGCTCTTTTTGGAAGATTTCTTCGGTGAAGATTTCTTCGTGCTCTTGCTGCTTGCGGCAGCCTTCTTTTTCGTCGCCATTTGTATCACCCCCTTTCAATTATGGTAAGGACAAAAATCACGACATCGATATTATCGGCACTATCGCTCAGTTGTCATTAACAAAAAACTGGAATTTTAATTTTTTTTCTCCGCCATGCGATTTTTATCTTTGTTGTGCAACCAGAACACCGGAGAGATGATGCGTGAGAACTGTTTCAATATCTTGAGCTGTTGATATGTCAATAAATATTCCTCCACAACTCTTGACGCTCTGTGATAAATCATTCCGCCAGCGCTGCAAAGCATTGATATACGCGTCTCGGGCTGTTTTTGACCCCGATACCTCACGCCGCTGCGCGGTTTCCGAATCACACAGCGTCACCCGTTGGACGAACGGCGGTTGACATTCTTCAGGGCACAGTGTGTGTAACACGATCAGCCGCGTGCCGCCTGCGGCAACCGCGGCGAATGCCCCGGTGAAATCCCGGGGCGGCAGGCAATCGGAAATAACCATAAGCATGTCCGCGGGTTTTCGGGTGGACCTGTTAAGCAGAGAAGGTAAATCCATGGCGCCGCCTGCCTCAAGCGAGCGCAGTTTCGCGAGGGTAGCGGCCATTATCAAGTCGCGACCCGCGAAATCCGATACGCGTTGCGTTGACACAGCGGATGGGGCGGTCACAAGCGTTAATTCATTGCGGCCTTGGAGAGCAATAATGCCAAGGCACGCGGCGAGCGAACGGGCCATGTCAAATTTACGAGGTGTTCCCAGAGTCATGCTGGCCGAGCAATCCAGCGCAATGGTAACACGCAAAGCACGCTGGGCATAAAACAGCCGCACCACAAGCTGATCGAATTTTGCCAACTGCCCCCAGTCCAGATGCCGTAGATCGTCTCCCTGAACATAGGCTCGGGAATCCGCGGGTTCCACGCTTAAGCCTCGGCGATTGCTGCGCTGGCCGACAAACAGAGCCGAACGGTCCGCCACGGTTGGATAAATGGCCAGTCGCCGCAGGAGTGTCAGCAATTTTCGATCGGGCCATGGTGCAACGGATTCGGTCATATATTTCCAATCCAGTCCGACAGTCTTATCCGCGGAAAAGTGGGCGGCATAAATGGCACCGCTAGGACTCTGTGCCTTTGCCTGCGTGGCTTTTCACGGGCAAAGGGCATCTTGGCCCGAAAAATCTGTCACGCACCCGATACCAGATGCTCTGCGGCGCTCGGCCATCAAAATTGCCGGTATCGCTGTTTTCAACATCGGATAGCTCGTGGCGTTGTTCCGATGCCGCGTTGCCCGGCTGAAAATGATCGACGGTATTTTTGGAGAGCTCTTTTTCCAGCAGGCGAAGATCCCGGGTATACGCGTACATCATGGAGCATGCAGACAGATAGTGCCCACGGATGGTGCCGCCCTGTCCTCCAGCATCCCACCCGCCCAACGTTGGGGCCTTGGTCGGCAGACGCGATACTTTCTGGAAGGACGCCAGCAGCCGGTCGCAGTCATAAGCGAGTATATGATTCAGATCATGGATCATGTTGTCATGAAATGGCCCGTGTAAAAGTGTGACATCCGCCAGATCGAAACTGTATGCCTTCATGGGTAAGGTGCCCGAATCGACATAACCGGTTTGCTTTACTTGTGGCACACTGGCGCGCGTCGTCGCAGTTACCGCTGAAGCCATCCCGCCTGCCGCTGCGGAAAGTAAGGCCTGCCGTCGCGTTGTTGTCCATGGTTCCATCATAAAATCCTCCGCGGTTCATTAATGGCCACCAATTAAAACGCCGGATTTTATGTACCGCCAGTCGCGTGGCAAAATGAACAAATAAATGCTAACGGAAAACTGAACTCCATCCAAGTCATAAAGGAATTATATTATCGGAATGAGTTTTGCGATCAGTACGCGGTTATTGGACGCTATCGGCGTGGTGTTACGTGTGATAACCATCAATACGTATGAAAATTAGCTTTTTTTCTTTGACTCCTGAATCCATATCTCTATAGTTAGCTTGTCGGAAGCGTCACGCATCGGGAGAGAAGAGAAAATTCAATTCCCGGTTCCTGACCTCTTCAACTTATGTGTTGCACGTTGCGGTGTTGTATATCCGCACGTTGACGAATTGTTACCTGTTTTGGTTGTTTAAGGGGATAGAAAGATGTTTAACAAAAGCTTGATTGCTTTTGCGGCCGCGGCCACGATTTCAACGGTTGTCACCACCGTGCATGCTGATTCGCTGGCGTTGACCGTTGTGGATATGGGTTCGCCAGTTACGCCGGTAACGTATTCGGGTTCTGCTGCGTCGGGATACGCTTCGGTGAGTTCAAACGGTACGCAAAGCATGGGAAATTTTCAGTACAACATTTCTGACATCGCTGATTTGGGTGTCTTGGCCAGTTCGCAGCCAACATCAGCTTTGTACTATACCGACTCAACGCTCTCCAATATCGGCTCAACCACGGACACGCTGGAAGTGATTTTAAGTGCTACCGGCTTCGGACTGTCCAGCTCCGGTACGTATAACGCTGTGCAATTTAACCACAGTGACGGCGGGACGTTTGAAGGGGGCAGTTTCAGCATGACTTTTCAGACCTTCGCCGATTCCGCAAACACGCTTTTTACAACGGCACCCGCATCGGGTGGTACGACCGCTGCGACTTCTGTCAGCACGGGATCGTTTAGTTCGGCATCTACAACTTTAACGGATTACAACTTGTCCACCGCATCCTCCGGCGCTTTGGCAGTTTCTGGTTCGCCATTTTCGCTGACATCGGTGTTGCAGGTCACGCTGGCACCGAATCAGTCACTGAGTTTAACCAATAACGGCCAAAGCTTTATATCAGCGTCGAATGTTTCCTTTACCAGTACGCCGGAACCATCCGTGCTGCCGGTGTTTGCGGCGGGTTTGCTGGCATTGGGCCTGCTGGGACGCAAAGGGTTTCGCGCAGGCTTTCATCAGGAACGCTAAGAGATTCAATGATATTTTATTTTGAATGCAATTTATCTATAAAGGAGAACTAAGATGAAATCAAGCATGATTTACGCAGGGGTTTGCGGATTATTACTTTCAGGTTTTGTGGCATCCGCGGCTAACGCATCACTGGTGGCAACGTTCACTTCTGGTGCGGATGCGGTGACCGTCAATGGCACATTGGATTCCAGCGGCCAGAATTATCAGATCAATTCAAGCCAGGTCTCTGGGGTGGGGAGCTTTTTGATACTTGGCTTTACCGCCTCATCCAACAGTCCTTCGGCGCCGGCCAATGGGCAAGTGCCCCTGGAAAAGGCGGCCGCGAGTATTGTGGTGGCGAATTCCAGCGGCGGTTTTCAAACATTGACAATTAATCTTTTGGATAATGGCTTTACGCCCAGCGCATCAAGCCCGTTTGCCGCATTGACCGGCGCGGCATCGGTTACATTTTCCGGTACGGCATCGGAGGGACAGCAGTTGGATTATTTCCAATATGCCAGTTCCGCCAATAATACGTCCGTCACATCCAATATGGTGACATTCAGTCCATTAATCTCAGGATCGGTAGCAACGGAAAACGTCGCAATCGGTCCGGTTGATTTCGCGGTAACAAATCCTTATTCATTAGGTTCCACGCTCACCGTTGGGCTGAATTCCGGTGACAGCGCTACCCTGAGTTTTCAGACTGATCCAACGCCCACGGCTTTACCGCTTCCGGGCGCCAGCGCCATGCTGGCAATGGGGCTTGCCGGGCTGGGTGGGATTGCCTTGTTGCGTAAGAAGCGCTTCGCGTAACGGGCACCATTGTCGACCTGCCTCTGCGCGCCGGCAAGGTTCAATTGACGGCATGAACATCTGGCTTTAGCATTCGCAATCAGGCCCGCACAAATGTGTTCTCGGGTCTGGTTGTATTTTGGGTATTTTTATCGTATGGAGAATCACCGCGAGCGGATGACTTGTTGGATTTTCTATAATGTCTGCCGCGATAAATAAACCTTCTTGTAAGTTCAGGCTTGACTTCAGTCGCTGTTGGTCAGGTGGCCCGCAAGGGGGCGAGGTAACGTGAGGGTTCCGCAATATCGCGTCGTTAAATAACCGAAATGTGAGCGTCTTTTTTTTGACACGATAATGATCAGGCGTCAATAGCATTACAAAGGAGTATGACGTGGGTATTGGAACCGTTCCGATTGTGATGATTGTCCTGGCGGCAGTCTTGGTTGCGGTGCTGGTGTTTGTGCTGGCCAGTCGAATGATTGTATATGTTCCGAATTCCAAGGTTGGGATCGTCGAAAAATTATGGAGCACCGGCGGTTCGATATCCACGGGAATCCTTTCACATGACCAGCGCGCCGGCTTTCAAGTTGATCTGTTGCGTGGAGGTCTGCATTTCTTCACGCCGTTCCAATACCATATTCACAAAGTGCCGCTTGTGACCGTTCCGCAGGGCCGGATTGGATACGTTTTTGCGCGCGACGGAAAGGCTTTGCAATCTTCGCAGGTTCTGGCGTCCAATAGTGTGGCAAATAACTTTGAGGACGCCCGGTCATTTCTGCGGGATGGCCAGAAAGGCCCGCAGCGCAAGCTCCTGCGTGAGGGCACTTACGCTTTGAATTTGGCATTATTTGTTGTTATTACGGGAGATGGGGCCAGTTTTAATATTTACAGCCACAGCTTGAGTGATCAGGATAAAACCATGTTCCAGGGCATGGCAAAACTGATTGCGGATCGTAACGGATTCTCGCCGGTGGTCATTGGTGACAGCGACGACACGATCGGCATTGTGACCATTCATGACGGAATGCCATTGATTGACGGGGAAATTATTGCTCCGATGGTGGGTGATGCGCAGAATGATCACAATAATTTCCAAAATGCCGAAGCGTTTGTCCAGGCGGGAGGCAAGCGTGGGCGGCAACATCAGGTTCTTCTGGAGGGGACGTACTATATTAACCGGTTGTTTGCCACGGTTGAGATGGAACCCAAAACCGTAATCCCCGTGGGATTTGTCGGCGTGGTGGTTTCTTATACCGGATTAAAAGGTGAGGATATTTCCGGCGACACTTACCGGCACGGCGAGCTTGTCAAGCAGGGCTGTAAGGGTGTGTGGGAAATGCCGCTGCTGCCCGGAAAATATGCATTTAATGTCTATGCCGGCAGCGTGGTACTTGTACCGGTAACAAATTTTATATTGAAGTGGGCCAACGAAATTACCGCGTCGCACAAGCTGGATGAAAATCTTTCGGAAGTTTCGCTGATTACCCGTGACGCCTTTGAGCCAACACTTCCTTTATCTGTCGTTTTGCATATCGATTATCGCAAGGCACCGCTGGTGATTCAGCGTTTTGGCGATATTAAAAAGCTCGTCGAACAAACACTGGATCCCATGGTAAGTGCGTATTTTAAAAATATCGGTCAAAACCGCACGCTCATTGAGCTGCTTCAGGATCGCAGTCAGATACAGAATCAGGCATCGCAGGAAATGCGTGACCGATTTGCGATGTACAACCTGGAACTGCAGGAGGTGCTCATCGGCACGCCTCACCCCCCAAAAACATCGGGAACCGATCATATCGAGCAGATTCTGGCCCAATTACGTGATCGGCAAGTGGCCCGTGAACAGGTGGAAACCTACAAACTCCAACAATTAAGCGCCGAACAGGAACGATCATTGCGCGAGGCGGAGGCTAAAGCCGGGCAACAGGGAGAAATTACAAAATCCTCCTTGGCCATCGAGATTAATGAGAATATGGGTAAAGCCGCTCTGGCCAAAGCTCAACAGGACGCGGAAAGAGTCCGTGTGGAAGCCCGAGCCAATGCCGAACGTCTTAAACAGGAAGGCGAGGGCGAAGCCTCCAAAGTTCAGCAGATCGGATTGGCCAACGCTGCCGCCACCGCCAAACAGGTGGAAGCTTACGGCGGGCCCCAATATCAAATGTTGCAGCAGGTTATGAACCGCATCGCTGAGGCCGCGGAAAATGGACATTTGGCGCTGGTGCCGCAAATTATGGTCAACGGCAGCGGAGCTGGAGGAACTTCCGGATCGCCCGCGCAGGGTGGTGGTTTGATCGATGGCCTGCTGGCGATGATGCTGTCGGATAAGTTAAATGCGCAAGAGGCGAACGCGTTGCCGAAAAATGCCGGCAAACCGGCCGTGACGTGACGCGCAGGCGGTCGCGGCGGAAAGTTCAGGTATCGCGCAGTGCCAGAGTTTGAAATCTGGATGATTGTTTCCAGATCCGTTCTGAATGCCGCATTACCGCGTCAGGGCCGGTGAACGGGCCGTGAAACGGTAGTGGGAATCAATGGTTTTTAACGCGGGCTGCGGCGACCAGGCTTGGAGCGTCCACCCTGGCCGGTGTCCCCGCGCTGTTGCCAGAATGGGACCCCGCCGCCGGCGCGTGCCGGTCCGGAACGCGGATGGTTGGGCTTGCCACCAAAACGTCGGCCGGGTTGCCCCGCACCAGAACGACCCGCTTGGCCGCCCGGTCTTGAACCAAAGGCGCGTGGCGCATCGGAGTGTTGTTGTCCGGGCCTTCCACCGCCGCTGCGTTGCTCAAAATGACCCGCACGCGGATGACGCTCAGTGCGCGGTATCGCGTCGGAATGAGCGGTGCGTCCAAACGGGCGCGGGCCATTTGCATCGGGGCGGCTGGGATTGGATTTTTCACGCCGTGCCCGCTCTTCGGCTTTACGTTGACGAATGGCGGCAATTCTCTGTTCAATCGGAATTTCCAGAGATTCCACGGATTTCTGGGCATAATCAAAATCGGGCAAGGTCACGCGCGGTAGACGTTTGCCGATCGTCTTTTCGATATATCTAAGATTTGATTCTTCATCCGGAGCTACAAATGTAAATGCGTCACCAGTGGCGGATGCCCGGCCCGTGCGGCCAATGCGGTGTACGTAATCTTCCGGAACATGCGGGCAGTCAAAATTTATAACATGCGAAACATCGGCGATGTCGATGCCGCGTGCGGCAATGTCTGTGGCTACCAGCACGCGGAATTTGCCGGCTTTGAATCCGGAAAGGGCGCTGCTGCGCTGGGCCATGGAGCGGTTGCCGTGAATCGGGGCACAGGAAATATGGTTTTTATCCAGCGTGGCCGCCAGGCGGTTGGCCCGGTGTTTGGTGCGCGTAAAACAGATTACCGATTCCAATCCCTGGTTTTCCAGAAGTTTAATCAGCAATGCTGATTTCAAATGCTGGGCGACGGGATAAATGGCTTGGGTAATGGCGGCTGGAGGAGTGGTTTGCCGGTCAATTTGAATGGTTACTGGATCCTTGAGCATTTCACGAGTGAGCTGCCGGATTTCCGATGGCATGGTTGCGGAGAAAAACAGGGTTTGCCGCTTGGCTGGCAGCATTTTGAGAATTCTTCGGATATCCGGGAGAAATCCCATATCCAGCATACGGTCCGCTTCATCCAGAATCAGAATTTCCAATCCATCAAATTTGGCATAGGATTGCCGCAGATGATCCAGGAGCCGACCGGGGGTGGCAATCAATATTTCTGTTCCCGTGCGAAACGCATGGGCCTGCGGTCCCATACTCAGGCCGCCGATAATTGCGGCGCCCGATATGGGGGTGTGAACCGCGAGGGTATTGAGATTTTCAAGTATTTGTGTGGCCAGTTCGCGCGTCGGCGTCAATACCAGCGCCCGCGCCGTGCGGCGTGCCTGTTGGGGCTGACGATTCATCAAATGGTGAATTGTCGGCAGCATGAACGCTGCCGTTTTGCCCGAGCCAGTGGCGGCACAGGCCAATACATCTTTACCTTCCATCGCCGGCGGGATCGCCTGCGACTGAATGGGAGTTGGGTGGGTGAAAGCAAGGTCTTTAATGCCACGCAGGATGTCGGCATGAAGGCCGAAAGAGGAAAAGGGCATAACGCTCCAATAGAATATCCGATCCCGCAAACGTTAAACCGCAGGCTTCGGTGAATTTTCCCGCGTAAGCAACTCAACATTGAGGGGTTCATCGTCGGGAAGGATGATCGAGTAAATGGTAGCAGATCATCCAAAACAAAGCAAATTGTGGGAAATCGTATTTCTTTGTTCCCTCACAGATTCCTAGCTGGCTATTTGCCGGAGCAGTGCGGGCGGTGCCAGCATAAATAGCTCCCCGCTGAATTTATCCTCGCCGGAAAGTTCTATTCCGGCAATCGCACCTTTTTTCATTTCAAATTGGCCGTGGCCCCGACCGCATAACATGGCGATCCAATGGCTCATAATAGGCTCATGACCAATGGCTGCAACGCCGCGGGCCGCCGGATTTACCGCAACGACCTTGGAAAGAAATGCCTGCAAGTCATCCGGCGGTGCCAGGCTGTCAGAAATCTGAACGGTAATGGGATAACGCTGCGCCGCGTCAATATGATGTGCAAGAATTTCCGCCGTTTGCCGGGCCCGCGCAAAAGGCGAACTGAAGATCAGGTCAATCGGCGGGTCCAGCCGGATAAAGCCCTCCACGGCCCGACGGAATTTCTTTACGCCCTCGCGCGTTAAAGGCCGGTCCGCATCGGAAACGTTTTCACTGGGGTCTGCGGCAATGCCGTGCCGGATCAGATACAACTTCATGCAATTTTCCTTACAAACATCGCCGATGAATATAGATCGTCTCTCC
>JAJZVR010000078.1 GCA_021847065.1 Planctomycetota bacterium
CGCTGGAGCGCAGCGATACTTCAAAGACCAACGATTCCGCACGGCGCTCGCTTAGAAATTTCTGAAAAGCGGCAACGCGCAACTGAGAAAAGTGTTGCCCTTCAAATCCGCAATACGCGAAGTTCGACAACTCACACCGAATCAAGTGTTCCGCCGCGACTTGCGCAATCCGCAGATGATCACTGTGAATATTGGCGACGCCCGGCGGCGATATCAAACTGCCCAAATCGACAATGGGAATACCGAGCCGGCGCAATGGCTCAAACTGTCTGGAATTGCGGACTCGGCATAACACTCCCTGAAACTTGCCGCGTGCCAGCCAGCGCGGCAGGTCGTCCTGCTCCGTCCATTCCTCGTATCGCACCGCCCAATCAGAGTTCGTATGCACGAATCGCGCGATACCTCGCAATAATCCGCGTCCATAACTGCCAATCGCATCAATAACCAGTGCTACGTTTATCACTTTTGACTGCCCTCTGGATACACCTGAGCCTGCCAGAGCGAATCTCTTTCCGCTGTTCCCCGATATGCGCCATGTCAGGGATGCCTCATTGTTCGATCGTTCCAAGCATATTTCGCAACGGATCATCCGCCTGCAAACGCTGGCGTAATAGATCCACAACTTGGGCGGAGGGCGGCAACGCATCCCAACCGCCGCCTAAACCTGCGACCTTGATCACTGCACTTGCCCCGGCGCACCCGTTTCGGATTAAAACTTGACTTAATTGTTTGAGGGACGACCAATACACTTCTTTTTGCGTCTTCATAGGTTACTCTCCAGAGTTTACCCGAGCCTTATGGTTAGTATACCACCGGTCCATCGACGGGTAGCGAAAAACTCATTTGATCAGATGTGCTTTTCCCTCTGATCCAACGGCGCGGATAATTTCCTTGACATCCTGCTTGGTCCGATCCTTGCAAGCCCGCATAATTCTCCAGGCGTGATGCTCGTGATCCAGGGAATGCGTATACTCGTTGAAGTATTGGATGTAGTTCATTCGGAGACCTTCGCCAAAATTAATTTTGGTCATTCCGGCCTTTACACTCCGGGTGATATCTTCCATGGAAACACCGCAGGTTCCATGCAGCACCAGCGGGACATCGGTGGCCGCACGCATGCGCGCGATCAAGTCGAAGTCGATAGTCTTTTGTTCTTTGAAGATGCCATGGGTGGTGCCAACCGCCACGGCCAGCAAATCCACATCGACCATGGAAAGAAAATCCCGCACGTCCTGGACACTTGCAGTGGGCGCTTTGCGTCCCTCGGCATCCGAACTTTTTATGATATGGCCTACTTCCGCTTCCACGCTCACGCCAAGCGGGCGCACCGTCGTAATGATCTCCCGCGTGCCCCGGGCATTGGCCTGCAGCGGCTGATCAGCGTAATCGATCATCACATGAGTAAAACCCGCCTTTACCGCCCGATCCACGGAGGCTGGGGTTTTTCCATGATCAAGAGCAATGGCAATTGGAATGGTACAATCCCGGGCCAGAAACTTTATCAACATCGCTGAATATTCATAACCCCGGTATTCCAGATTAGGCTCATAGCACTGGATAATCAGCGGTGATTGAAGTTCCTCCGCCGCTTCAATGATCGCACGTGTGAGATCGTACGTTCCACCGTTGGTATTGAGAGCCGGGACGGCAAATCCCTGGGCAATCGCCTGATCACAGATTTGTTTGCCATTCATGAACTTCATAACTTATCTCCTTAGTAAAGATCCATTGACCGTGTAACAATTAACATTCAACCAAGCCACGGCTGGGGGGCGCAAAGATTCCAAGCAGCGATACGGTCGGGATTATCACCAAGGCCGCCACCGCCCCCTGCCAGGTTGCCCGTTTCCAGAACCACCCGAGTAAAATAATAATGGCCGCGCCAATCCCAATTGCGGTGTATGCCCATAGAATAATCCAAATAATGTTACGCCTGGCGGCGGATACGATTCCTATCCATTACCAATATCTGGCCGCAGTGATATTGTGCGTTGCGTTTCAATCCGGACGTAACGTTACATAAATTCAATGCGCATGACTTGGGCAAAGCGTTTCAGTAATTCCAGATGATGCCCCTCGAAGACCACCACATGGTGCGGCATGCCATGATGGCAAAGCTCCTCGAACCATTGACGCGGATCCTGACACATTAACTGAACCAGCCCATTGGTACCCATCAAGTGGCGCCGGGGTTGAATCGTCCGACCTTCCCGCGCGGTCAGGTAATATTTCCCGTCACAACGCCAGAATCGCAAAACTGTGACCGGCATTCTAGTGCGAAGGGTGGCCTCAACAACAGCCGGTTTCTTGATATTGAAATGCCGTGCTATAACCGGTGCTCCCGGTTCGCCCGACGAGGCACACAGCGACATTGGTGCCGCGCCACCATGCCACACCGTGATTGTTTCCTCATCGTGCTCAAGCCAATCCGTCAAATAGCACCGTCCCATGCCCAGAGTTTCTCCTATCCAGGCCGTCATAGCGCCATCGGCATCGCCCTCGCATGCCACAGCGCGGCCTTCATCAGTCAGCCGGGCAATGCCCAGATAGGGCCACTGGCCAAAATTATTGGGCATTTCGGGCCACTCCCGAATCGTCATCGCATCAAGGGACTCATGATCCATGAACCAGCGCATCGCCAGATAGAGCCGCGACGCCATCGGCAGGTCTTCGTCACTGGTGTCCTTATGTTTTAACCCCAGATTTTTTACCGCGGCCACATCGGCAGCCACTTCGCCGTCCTTAAATCCAAGCACCACATCCGCAAACTCCATGAGGCTGAAAGTCTGCATTTGCACGCCCAGACCGCTGTGAATCGAAAAAGGATCAGCACCCATTGCAAAGTAACCAGGAGCCTGACCTCCAATCACACCCAAACGGGCCGTTCGCAACCGACGAACCGTTGCGGCCAGACGCACTGCGCCATTAAATCTCTGTTGCGTTGCCGGAGATTCCGGATCGCCATAGACCATTTCATAGCTATGGCCCATCTGGCGAAAAATGGACGCCCAACAATGCACGCCGACCAGTGAGCAGGAGCTTATCATATCTCCCTGCTGATTTTCAGGCGTGGCCCAAAGCACCGGCGGATCCGGCCAGAGCTGGGCCAGCGTGGGAGCCAGACGCCCATCAGCCATCGTTGTCTGCAATAATACAAGGACTTCCACCTCGCGAGCCTGACACGCCGCCACCGCCTGCCGCAAGGAGTTGTCATCAACAGCCTTCTGCGGCGGCTCAAATATGGTAATATCAGCCGTGGCCAGTGAGGCGCGTACTTTTTTCTCCATCTGCGCTCCCCACGACATATCGAATCCGGGGCGTTTCCGGCCGAGAAAAATCATACCCACCGAAACTGGTTTGCTCTGGAGCATCGATCCACTGACTTTTTTGTCAGGAAGTGTTTCAACCGTCTGGCTGATCATATATGCACTCCTAATGAGATATGTTTCGTTTCCATAAAACCGTCTAAACCTTCAATTCCCAGCTCGCGCCCCCATCCGCTCTGCTTCACGCCACCAAATGGACACTGACTCGTGGAGGGAACGCTGTCATTGATACCAATCGTACCGGCCTCCAGTGATTCCATCAGGCGAATGGCCCGATCCAGATTCCTGGTGAAAGCATAGGCGGCCAGACCATAAGGCGAGGCATTGGCGCATTCGATGACTTCAGCATCGGTATTAAACGGGCAGACCGGGGCAACGGGCGCAAAAGTCTCCTCCGACATGCACATTGCGTCCGCCGGGACGTCCGCAAGTATCGTCGGCTCAAGAAAGCTGCCCTTGCGGTCAATACGTTTTCCGCCGCACAGCAGTCTAGCCCCCCGCCGGGTGGCATCTTCAATATGTTCCAGAGCTTTGTTCAAAGCTTCGCCATTGATCAACGGTCCGATCTGCACGCCATCTTCCAGCCCATCGCCCACTTTCATGGCCAGCGTCTTTTTCGTGAATTGTTCGAGAAATTTATTGTAGACAGCCTTTTGAACGTAAATACGATTGGAGGCAATACAAGATTGGCCGGTATTACGGAATTTCGTAATGATGGCACCTTCCACCGCCGCATCCATGTCCGCATCTTCAAATATCAATATCGGAGCGTGCCCACCGAGTTCCAGGGATAAAGGCTTAATTTGTCCAGCCGCGCCCCGGATAAGCATCCTTCCTACTTCCGTCGATCCGGTGAAAGTGATTTTGCGGCACAGCGGATTGTCCAGAAATTCCTGGGCGATATCCGAGGCCCGTCCCAGCACCAACTGAAACACACCGGCGGGCAATTTTGCCGCATCGATACATTCGGCCAATGCCAGCGCGCACAAGGGTGTGGCACTGGCCGGTTTAAGAATGACCGCGCAACCGGCCGCCAGTGCGGGTGCCACCTTGCGCAATGCCAGCACCAGCGGAAAGTTCCACGGACTGATTGCGGCCACCACACCCACGGGGGTTTTGATGACCAGATGCCGCTTACCACGCACCTGATGCGGAATCGTTCGGCCATAGATACGGCGGGCTTCCTGGGCAAACCAGCGCAGGTGATCCACAGACATGCCGACTTCTCCGCGGCTTTGGGCCAATGGCTTGCCATTTTCCAAAGTAATAGTACGGGCAATATCATCCCCGCGACGTTCCAATTCGTCCGCGATTTTTTCCAGATATTCGCCGCGTTCTTTACCCGGGATTTCACGCCATTGCTGAAACGCCTTATGCGCATCACCAATCGCCTGGCCGACCGCCGCGCGTTCCAAGGTGCAAACTTCACTGAATTGCTCGCCAAGAGCCGGATTCACAACCCCCAGCTTCGTGTGCGTGTGCACCCATTGACCATTGAGATACAGTGGTAAAGCCTTCATGACGTTGGCACCTTTTTCCAGTCGTTGAGAAACATTTCAATGCCAATATCGGTTAAAGGATGTTGATAAAGCTGCTGGAGCACATCAAAACTCATCGTACAAATCTCAGCACCCGCAAGCGCCGCTTCCAGTACATGTATCGGATGGCGCACCGCCGCCACAATAATTTCCGTCTTGAATTCATAATTACTGTATATGGTTCTGATCTGACGCACCAGGTCCATTCCCACATGTCCCACCGCATCAAGCCGCCCGACAAACGGGCTGATGTACGTGGCTCCGCACTTGGCCGCCAGCATGGCCTGCAGCGGCGAAAAGGTCACGGTTACATTGGTCTTGATGCCCTCCGATGCCAACGCTTTAACGGCCTTTAGGCCTTCTTTCATCAGTGGCACCTTAACCACCACGTTCTTATTGAATTTGGCTAAAACGCGACCTTCCTTGATAATTTCATCGGCGTTGAGGCTGAGGGTTTCCAGGCTCACCGGACCATCCACAAGCTCGCAAATTTCACGGTACACATCCGCCGCCGGCCGCCCGGTCTTGGAAACGTGCGTGGGGTTGGTGGTCACACCATCAAGAATGCCCCAGGCGCGGACCTCGCGGATTTGCGCGACATCAGCAGTATCCAGAAATAACTTCATATCAATATCCTTTCAGATGCAACAGTTTTATTTTCATTCCTGCGCGGCTTGGAAAAATTAACAAAATTTCCAGCCTTACCACCGGAGAGCACCAAGCCCACATCCCGGCAAACCGAGGTCACCACGCGGTCCTGCGCCTCACGGGTGAACGCCGCTATATGCGGAGTCAGTATCACGTTTTCCATTGCGGAAAGCCCACTGGCCGCCGGCGGCTCCTGCTCACGCACATCCATTGCGGCTCCGGCAATGCGCTTCTCCTCCAGCGCGCGAATCAGGTCTTGCTCGGCGACCACTTCGCCACGCGCGAGATTCAGGAAAAATGCCGTGGGCTTCATTTTTTTGAAAAGCTCATAATTAAATAAATGGGCGGTTTGAGCGGTCAAAGGCACATGGCACGACACAAAATCAGCTTCGCCGAGCAGGACATCAAGTTCAACGAGTCGGGCGTGCGTTTCCGTCACGGCCACCGAATCCGGACTGACATAAGCGTCATGTGCGATAATGTGCATTCCCATCGCCCGGGCCCGCAGGGCTACCAGAACACCAATACGGCCCAATCCGACAATGCCCATGGTCTTTCCGTACAATTCCGTGCCGACAAAGCGCTGCCGATCCCAACCGCCGCCGCGGACATTACGATCGGCCTGCGGAAGTTTTCTCGCCAATGCCAGCATCATGGCCAGCGTCAATTCCGCCGCGGACATTGAATTTTGATCCGGCGTATTGACCACCACGATTCCCGCCACGCTCGCCGCGGGCACATCAATATTATCCAAGCCGGTGCCGGCGCGACCGATAACTTCCAGACGTTTAGCACCGGACAGCAAGTCGGCGGAAACGCGCGTTTGATTTCGCACAATCAAGGCCCGACAATCCGCAACCATCGCCAGGAGCTTTTCCGGCGATTTCCAGAGATTGGGATCAACTATCACCTTGAATACCGTTTTCAATTCATCCAACGCCGGAGCGTTGATATTTTCCGCCACCACAATATCAGTTGTCATGATACCACCTCCATGGCCGCAGACTCATCAAGCGTGAAAGGCACTTTGAGTTCCTCACACAGGACTTGCAATTCCTTCCGGGTAGGGGGATCAATGGGTATTCCAAGTCTCCGGTTCTCCATAGCGCGTCGGTGCGAACGCTCGCCGGGGATCAGGATTTCTTCCACGCCGGGGCGCATACGGCAGGCCTTAATTTCGTCAATCATGCCATCCACACGATTTTTAAATTCAGCCACATCCATAAATGCAGAGATATCCAAGAGGCACAGGAAATGTCCGACGTCCTGTTTGCGATCCATATTTTTGTACATAGACCCCACGTCCGCACCGATGGCGGAGCCTGACAGCACACCCGAAAGTATTTCCACCATCAATGCCAGCGCATAGCCCTTATGCCCCGCCATTGTCAGCACAGTTCCCAACAACGCCTCCGCGGCGTCAGTGGTGGGTTCTCCATCGATATTCAAGGCCCATCCTGGCGGGATTGACTTCCCGCTCTTTTGGGCGGCGATAATATTTCCTCTCGCCACAATGGACGTGGCCATATCAATCTTTATATTAAAGCCTTTGCCAGTGGGAAACGAGGCGGCAATCGGATTGGTCCCGAAAAAGGCCTGACATCCGCCCTCCGGAGACATGGCTGGCTCACAGTTTGTAGTGGCCAACAGGATCATATTCTGATCGGCAGCCTTATTACAATAATAGGAAACCGCTCCAAAATGCTGCGAATTGCGAATGGTGGCAACGGCGACGCCGCTTTCCCGCGCCATGGGGATCATAAGCTGCAAGGTCTTCAGGGCTTGAACCTGCCCAAGGCCATTGCCCGCATCCACCGCCAGCGCCGAGCGCAGCTGCCGATCCAGCGTCAGCCCGGCATCTGAATCGATCAGGCCTTTTTGAATGCGACGGATATAAATATTCAGCCGTGATATTCCGTGACTCGTCACGCCATGAATATCCGCATCCACCAATGCATCGGCCAGCATTTCCGCGTCTGAATTACTGACACCTGACGCCTTTGCCAGACGCGTAGCCAGCGACTGGACCGCTTGGGGCGCATAGAGCTTTGCAGCCTCGCCGGCGCCATTAGATGGTGTGGAAACTCTTGACATAACACATAATCCTAAGCGCTTCGATAAAGCTTGGTTAAAACAAATTCCCGATGGCCCAGAACTTCCGCGGCGGTCAGCCGACCGCTGCAGGTGCGCAACATTATTTCAAGCAGGGCGTCGCCGGCCTGATCCACGGACATTTCACCCCGCAGCATCGCCGATACATCCAGATCAATGTGCTCGCTCATGGTCGAACACGTCACGGGATTGGCGGAAAGTTTTATTACCGGCTCAATCGGATTGCCGATAACATTTCCCTGTCCGGTTGGGAACAGATGCACCACCGCACCAGAGGCGGCCCAAAGCGTCACCGCCTCGGCAGCGGCGGAGGATGTGTCCATGAACCACAATCCCTTTCCGGCCGGGACCTCGGCGGGTTTGAGCACACCGACAAATTTGGTTTTCTTTCCCAATTTTTCAATGTTGCCCAGGGCTTTTTCCTCGATGGTGGTCAGGCCGCCGCGAATGTTGCCTTTGGTGGGTTGCGATTCAGAAAGATCATCGGTCTTTTCCTTGAGAATCATATCGTTGTAGCTGTTCCAGACCTTCATAAAAGCCTCTCCGATTTCCGGAGTTGCGGCCTTGGCTTTCACAATATGTTCGCCGCCGGTCAATTCGGACGTTTCGCCGAAAGAGGCGGTGGCACCCCGGGCGACGGTTTTATCAATCACGTTGCCCACCGCCGGGCATGATCCCAGCCCGGTTGTGGTATCGGATTCACCACATTTCACCGAAATATACAACTCTTCCGCCCGACATTCCTCACGCTGAATTTCGCTGGCCCAGTGAACGTATTGCTTGGCCTGTACGGAAGCCGCCGCGATGGTCTTAATGTCGCCGTGGCGCTCAATGGAAAAGCCGGTCACCGGCTTGCCGGTTTTGGCGATTCCATCGACGATGCGCTGCGTCCAGCCCGGCTCAATGCCGATAACCACACACGCGGCCACATTGGGATTTGCGCCGATCCCGATCATGGTGCGGAAAAACAATTCCAGGTCCTCACCAAACTGCAGCCGCCCATAAGCGTGCGGCAGTGCCAACGTTCCTTTAATATTATTCGCCACCGCCTCACATGCGGCGTTGGAGATGTCATCCACCGGCAGAATCACGACATGATTCCGGATGCCGACACGGCCATTTTCCCGACGATACCCTTTGAATGTAGAAATACTCATTGTTTTTTACCACCTCTTCGTTTTTAAATTATGAACATGAACATGCTCGCCCGTTTTGATCGGGGCGACCACTTTACCGATATCACAACCATATTTCATGACCGTATCACCGGGCTTAAAATCGCGCAGTGCGATCTTATGGCCCAGCGGAATGTCCATCAGGGCCTTCACCCGCGGTGCGGCTTGGCCATGCAGTGCCGCCCCCTGCACCTCCTGCCCGGACTTGATGTCAATAACTGCGACGCCGACGCCGTCTTTCTCGTCGTGCATCAAAAACTCTTTCATGTGTGGACTCCTTATTACCTTATCATGAACTCATGGAAAACGATCCAACCAAACCTGCTTCTTTATTCCGCAGCCGATACCGCGGCAGCGAATGTCAATCTCTCTTGACTCCCTTTCTTCACAACTATACCTCCAGCGCCAACAAAAGGAAGTTCCGAATTTAATCAATATCAGTGATTATTTTCGTCAGGCCGCTGCAATACACTTCTCACCGTCTCTTACCGCAAAAGCCACGCTCGGCGCGTACTGAAACCTTGGCATCGATTATGGAATCACGTATTGCCCGGCCACGGATGCTTCCCATTGCGACGAAATCAACCATCCTTTCTTACGGCATCAACCCGCATACCGCACGCAAGTCGTTCGTCGAATGACACTTTGCCATCAATGAGAGATGAATACAAGTCCCACTTTTTATCAAGTGTTGTACCACTTTTTATCATAACGATTCACATCGAAAGTAATATCGGGCACAAAGTGGCTTTGTCCAAGTGCTGCTGCTTATGGTCGCAGCACACCGTCAGGTCGACTGCTGACGAAACCGGCCCGGGGTTTGACCACGATACCTTTTAAAGAACCTGTTCAGATGGGATTCGGCATCGAACCCGGTGAGTTCGGCCACGCGTGTCAATGGATAGCGGGTGTTGAGCAACAGGCGATCAATGCGATTAAGGCGCACACGATTGATCTCTTCATACGGAGAAAATCCGGCCACCGACCTGAATCGCCGCTCCAGTGTGCAGCGGGATACCAGCATGTTGTCATTGGCCAGATAATCCAGCACACTGTCAACCGTCAACCCCCTGCCGGTATACTCGCGGATATATCTTAGAGCTTTAGCCACCAGCGGATCGGCTACTGCTATGGTATTCGTGGACGTGCGCGTGACCACTCCCGCCGGCGGAACCAACTGCGGCTTGTTTGGAGCTTTTACGCCGCCAATAACACTATCAAGCATTTCCGCCGCTTCGAATCCAATCCTATCAGCCGCCGGATCAACACTGGTCATTGTCGGCACGGCCAATTCACACAGCACTTCGTCATTATCCACTCCGACCAGTACAATTTCCTCGGGAACATGTATCCCGGCGTGTTGGCATCCCGCCAGCACAAGTCTGCCGCAGATGTCATTGCACGCCATGATACCGGCCGGCTTGGGCAGAGCCTTGAGCCACGGTAACAAATTGGCATAATCAATGCTTGATCGCCAGCCTGGTGCTCGCCGCGCACCGGTCCCACGTCGGCTTTGACTTATAAAGACTTGCGGGGTGAACCCTTTTTCAGACATGTACTGCTGAAACGCCACGGCACGTCTTTCCGATGCCTGCTGTGACTCAAAACCGCAATAGGCAAATGTATGCAGACCGCACTGAATCAGATGATCCGCAGCCAGTTGCGCGATTGCGTGATGGTCGCTGTGGATATTGGCAATACCCTTGGGCGGCTCCAGAGACCCCAGATCGACAATCGGCACCCGCAGACGCCGCAGTGACGCAAACTGATGTGGATTTCGAATTCGGCACACTACCCCTTGAAATTTACCACGAAAAAGCCAGCGCGGTAAATTTTCTTCCTCCATCCAGGGTTCATATTCCACGGTCCAATTGGGGTGGGTATGCGCGAAGCGCGATATTCCGCGCAACAAGCCGCTGCCGTAACTCCCGATGGCATCAATTACCAGCGCTATATTTATCATGTGTCACACACTAACCGTCATACATACCCCGGATCGATTTACGCCGTGGAAACCGCAACATCATGCGCCGCCCGCCAGTGTGGATTAATAAGGTGAATCACCAGGAGGGTTGCCAGATAAGCCAAACTGGGAATAGCGAACAGAAGGGCATAACTGTTATGCGTAACGTGCAAAATCCACCCCACGGCCAGTGCGGCAAAGGTGCTAAGTCCGGATCCCACCAGACCGCCCAGCCCAACCAGCGAGCCGATGACTTTTCCCGGCATTGTATCGCAGGCCATGGCGTAAATATTGGAGGAGAATCCCTGGTGGCCGCCCGTTGCCATACCCAGCAGCAGGGAGGCCAGCCAGACATTGTCACAGCGGGCGGCGATAAATACGGGCAGGACAAACAGCGCACAAACCAGCATCGCCGTCTTTCGCGCGGCATTGGCGCTCCATCCGCCAGCCAGCAGCCAAGAAGACAGCCACCCTCCGAACACACTGCCGGCATCCGCCATGCCGTAGATAATCAGCACAGGCAGCACCATGGCCTTGATGTTCAGATGGTGCTGTTCATTGAAAAAATTGGGAATCCACGCCAGATAAAACCACCAGATCGGCCCGGTCATTGCGACGGCAATGATATACGCCCACGACTGCCGATAATTCAGCAGTGACAGCCAACTGATATGAGCCGTCGGCGGTGCCTCATTACCGCCGATGTAATCCAGTTCGGCCTGCGATACCCGCGGATTGACCGACGGATCATGGTATTTAAAGAACCACCAGATCACCCAGAACAATCCCAATATTCCGGCCGCGACAAAGGCCCCGCGCCAGCCAAACCATGGAATACTCAGTGTCACAAGAATCGGAGCCAGAATGACGCCCGCGCTGGTGGCTCCGTTTATGATTCCGATCACAATAGCCCGTTCTTTTTTCGGGAACCACTGGCCGACCGCCTTAATGGCGCCGGGAAATGTCGCCGCCTGCGCCAAGCCCAGTATAGCGTTGGCGATGATAAAGCCCGTGACACTGTCCGCCAGCGCCATGCCCGCCTCAGCAACACTGAAGACCACAACCGTGATAAGAAATCCCAGGCGTATACCCACTTTATCCATAAACCAGCCGCACAGTGCGTAGCCCAGCGCGAACGTCGCGGAAAAAGCGGCCACGATCTGGCCATAGGCAATGTCGCCGAAGTGCAGTTGGGCATGAAGCGTCGGTTGAAGGTCCGAAAGGACAAAGCGGTCGATGTAGTTGAAAGCAATGACCACGAACAGCGCGGCGCAAATTACCCAGCGGTAGCCGCGCAGACGGAAACGCCGTTGATCAATTGCTTTTACCGCCAGTGCCGGGTCCGTCATCTTATCATTTCTCCATTCCGCCAAACCATAAGCATATCCACGAACAGCCGACCGTACACCGCCGAAAAATACCTTAATTTCCAAAACACCAGGTATCTCCGAACTGCTCTTTTGAAGCGGCAAGAAATACAAGCGTTCTCTTCTAAAAGCCGCTGGTAGTGCGTCAGACGGTATTGGCAAAAACTATGAAACTTCGCATGCGGTTGTACACAATGTTCTTGGACCGCCAAGCGGCGATTCCTTGTCCGGCCGCAGATCAACTTCACCCCGCAGGTGAATATCCGCCGAGGAACTGCCAATCAACAACTTCAACGCACCGGGCTGCAGGACAAATTTTCGGCTACTTTCATGCCAGTACCATAACGCCTGCGTATTGTACGGCAATTCAAATGTAATGACGCGCGATTCTCCCGGCTTAAGTTCCACGCGCTTGAAACCCACCAATTCCTTGATGGGACGTTTGACCGGCGACTTGGGAACCGCAACATAAAGTTGTGCCACTTCCGCCCCGGCGCGTGAACCCGTATTGGTAACTTTACAGGATACCTTGACGCTATGATCGGATGAAAGCTCCGTGGAACCGACGTGCAGATCACTGAATTCGAAAGTGGTATAACTTAAGCCATACCCGAACGGATACAGAGCCTCGCCTTCAAAATACATGTATGTGCGGCCGTTCATAATGTCATAGTTGTGGAACGGCGGCAATTGATCCACCGATTTATACCAGGTGCAGCAAGTCTTGCCACCGGGATTGTAATTTCCGAACAGCACATCCGCGATGGCGGTTCCCTGGGCCTGACCGGCGAAAATCGCGGCCACAATAGCCGGCAGATTCGCCTGCTCCCAATTCACCGCCAGGGTATTGTTGGTGTTAAGCACCAATACGGTTTTCGGATTGGCCTGATAGCACGCCTTAATAAGTTCATGCTGCACGCCGGGAAGATCGGTGTCCTTTCGGTCATGGGCTTCACGGTCCACGGACTGGTCCACACCGCAAACCATAATAACCACATCGGCCCGGCGCGCGGCGGCCACCGCCTCGGCAAACATCCGCTGATCCTTCGGACCGGTGACAGTGCAGCCCGGATGGTATACCACCGTGGGATGACCCGGGCGAGCGTGCACCGCCGGCGCGGCGGTCAATGGTTGCAGTTGGAACCACTCCATATTGCATAGCCCTTTGCCCGGGCCTGCACTTTTGCCGCTGAATTTGAAGAACACATTGTGCTTCCCGCTCACGCCGCTGATCGGGGCCGATACCGTACTCCACCTTTGCCAACCTCCGGTGTCCGGCACATGCAGCGTGGCGATTTCCGGGCCATCAAGGCTATCAATGCAAACCCGCACGAGCGCCCCGGAACCAATACTGGCCATGCGGATGGCGATGCGATTTTTGTCCGTAAAATCCTGCGGCGCATATTCCACCCAGGAACCGTCGTCAAGCCCCCAGATGTTCCTTCCGCCTTCGCTTGACGCTTGCGTTTTAACGCCGGCCTGTACGCTCTTGAGTGACTCAGGCCAGACCTGTCCATTATGATCATGCACCGTAATTCCCAGGGCGGCGGCTATGCCTTTATAAGGCGAAATGCGCACCGATGGACGACCGCTGTAGCCGCCGAGATGGAATCCCGCAGTCGGGCCGATCACAGCGACATTTAATAATTTGGACTTGTCCAGCGGAAGAAACTGCTGTTTATTTTTAAACAGCACAATCGACTGTCGAGCGGCGTCCACCGCCAGAGCCTGGTGAGCCGGAGAATCCACCACATCAAAGTTGATACGGTTATACGGTACACTTTCCGGGGCATCGAGTTCCCCCAGCAGAATTCGCACAGTCAAGAGCCGTGTGATGGATAGATCAATATCCGCCTCACTAACCAGCCCCAAAGCTACCGCCCGGACCAGACTGGTTGTCATCTCATTGCCGGCGCTGCAGCGGATCAGATCACAACCGGCCTGCATGGCCAAGGCTGCGGCCTGATGCTTGGTCGGAACGTAATGGTGCGGATTATAAATGTTATAGACCGCCGGGTTATCCGAAGTGACATATCCGCGGAACCCCCATCGCTTCCGCAGCAGGTCGGTCAGCAGGAAGCGGTCGGCGCAACACGGAATGCCATTGATGGCGTTATACGCCCCCATGAACGTAAAAACGTCACCTTCAAGCACGCAGGCCTGATAGGCGCGGGTGTAATACTCCCAGAAGCTTCGTGCGTTGACCGATGCCGACA
>JAJZVR010000079.1 GCA_021847065.1 Planctomycetota bacterium
CGGCGGCAAGCAAGATGGCGGTGGGGTCGGCGTTTCCAATATCTTCCGAAGCGCAAATGGCTATTCGCCGGGCGATAAATCGCGGATCATCCCCTGCGGCGAGCATCCGCGAAAGCCAATACACCGTCGCATCGGGGTCACTTCCGCGCATGGATTTAATCAATGCGCTGGCGGAGTCATAATGGCCGTCATCATCATATACCATCGCCTTGGCCTGAATGGAATCGCGGGCGATTTGCAGCGTGATATGAACGCTTTGTCCGGCATTTACGGTGGTAACGGGGCGTTGGGAAAGCACGGCTATTTCCAGGGCGGTTAACGCACGGCGCGCGTCCCCGTCGGATAATTCCAGCCAATGATCCATCGCCGGGGCATCTACCGTGAGTTTTAATGCTCCCAAACCACGCACGGGATCATCCATGGCGCGCTTGAGGACATTGCGGATATCTTCAGAAGTCAGAGGTTCAAATTGAAAGATCTGGCTGCGCGATACCAGCGGAGCATTGACGGAGAAAAACGGATTCTGCGTGGTGGCACCGATAAGGGTGATAATGCCATTTTCCACATCCGGCAGGAGAATGTCCTGCTGCGTGCGGTTGAATCGGTGAATTTCATCCAGGAACAGGATTGTGCGCTCGCCCGTGCTTTCCAACTGTGTTTTGGCCTGCGCCAGCACATCACGTACATCTTTAACGCCGGCAGCGGCGGCATTGATGCGTACAAAGTGCCGCCGCGTGGCTCCGGCAATAAGTTCCGCCAGCGAGGTTTTTCCGGTGCCCGGCGGGCCATAAAAAATCAGGCTCACGAGGCGGTCGGCTTCAATCATGCGTCGCAGAAGTTTGCCCGGGCCAAGAATGTGCTGTTGTCCGACAAACTCGGTCAGCGTTTCCGGTCGCATTCTGGCTGCCAGGGGGCGGGCGGCTTTGATGCGTTGTTCTCTGGAGGATGTAAAAAGATCCGGCACCGTCAAGCATCCAATTGGAACTGCGGCGACACGTCGCGGGCGGATTGCACGACGGCGATCGCTGAAGATCATCGGCGATTATAGCAACAATTGCCTAAAGCTGTTTGGCTTCGCGCAGCAAAAAGGGCCAGGCTCGAATTCGGCCTGGCCCCCGGAAAACCTGCCTCGCTCTCAATATTTCATTACGCCGAAGCGCCCACGGGGGTTTGCATGGCGTCGCGGGTGATGACCTTTTGGGCCGGTTCCCAATCGGATTCCCGCCCCGCTTCTTCCAGCGATTTTCCAGCCGGTTCCTTCACGAAAATCACCGTCACAATCACGCCCAAGACCGCCAATCCGGCGGAAAGCAGCAGTGAACCACGAAAGCCCAGCGTGGCACCAATCACAGGGAACAGGAACACCCCGAGGAATGCGCCAAACTTGCCAAGGCCAGCGGAAATGCCGTGGCCCGTGGTTCGGAGATTCACCGGGTACAGCTCTGCGGCAAGGATGAAAGTGGTCACGTTGGGGCCGAATTCGGTGAAGAAATAACTGATACCAAACACGAGAATAAACGGCACAACCATGGTGCTTAATTGCGGAACTAACCCGATAAGGCCGAATGTTACCGCCATCATGGCGAAGCCCAGAATTTGTATAAATTTGCGCCCGAGTTTATCGCAGGTCATAAACGCGGCCACATAGCCCGCAACAGCAAAGATGCCGAAGATCAACACGTTCCAGGCGGTGCTGGTAAGGATGGTGGCATGCGGAGCGACCTGATTGATAATCTGCGGCATACACACCGTATTGCCGTAGTAAACATAATCCAAGAGGAACCAGCAGCCCGCTGTACCGATAAGGGTGGGAAAATATTTAGACAATGGCTCTTTAATAACATTGGCACGGTCCGAAGTTGCGGCCACGGCCGCGCCTTCAGAATACGCCACCAATCCAGCCGCCGCCTCTTTACCCTGCCCCTTGGCGCGGGCCATCCAACGTGGCGATTCCGGCATCGTCCGGCGCAGTATAATAACGGCTGCCGCCGGTATTGCGCCAAGGCCTAAAAGGATGCGCCATGTCAGTTCATGGCTGACGCCCGCCGCCAGCATGGTCAAGGCAATCACCGGGCCAGCTAGAAACCCCAACGCCTGACCGGAAAATACCATACCCACCATCTTGCCTCGGTTTTCACGGTTGGCGTATTCGCTCATGATCACAGCGGACAGCGGGTAATCACCACCGATGCCAAAGCCCATAACCGTGCGCCAGATCAGCATGGCAATTGGTCCGCCCGCAAAGGCGCTGCCAACGGCGCCAATTGCCATCAGGGCCGCCTCAATTCCGTAAATCCGCTTGCGGCCAAATTTGTCGGCGATGGCTCCAAAGAACAGAGCGCCGAGGAATGTAGCAAACAGAGAGATGGAACCAATCAAGCCAATGAGAAATGCGAATTCAATTTTCTGGTGGGCCGTTGGATGCGCACCATACATTTTGGCCATCCACGGTCCCGCGAACAGCGCGATCGCCGTGCCGATAACCGCCAGGTCATAAGCCGATGTAAAAAAGCCCATGCCGGCTGTGATGATCGTCCGCAGGTGAAAGCCACTGAATTTTACTTCGTTCAGCGCCTCCGACACTTCTGCGGCGTGAAGCTCATTGTTAACTGCCATAATATTGACTCCTCAAAAACATGTTGGTCACAAAAAACCGACACGGGCTTTTGCACGTCCAACAGACCATAACCGACGTATTTTTTACGGGATCAATTTTTTGATTCGGTTTACTCCATGTTAAAATTCTGTGAAGATTTCTGGAACATCGTCCTATAACATGAAATTCCCATCCACGAATAATCCTTTTGGCGAATTTATTAGTATTGCGCTAAAAACACGTAATCCAACAGATAATGTTGCGCTAATTCGGCCTTTTTTAGCGGAAAATCCTTGCTCCGATGGGGCGCAATGTCATACTCTAATGATCAGGAGTGTGAGAACGAGCTTGTCTCGTTGCTGCCTTGGGGTTTGTGCCCGACGGCGAAGCAGTGGGCCAAGATGCCTGAAACCCTGGGAGGTCTGGATTATGACACCGCCAATAAGTACTGACAATGTTTCGCGTCCGCATGGTTCACAACATGGTGCCCATGGTGCCAATCCGCCGCGTATGATTCCCGTTGCGCCGGATCAGCAGGTGAAGCGGCAGGCGATTGAGATAAAGAATCTGGAAGTATTTTATGGCAAAGGGCGGGCGGTGCATGGTGTGAACCTGCAAATTGCGCACGGGGAAGTTACCGCGTTTATCGGGCCATCGGGGTGCGGCAAATCAACGATTCTCCGCTGTTTTAACCGCATGAATGATCTGATCCGGCATTGTCAGGTTCGCGGCAGCATTAAAATTCACGGGGCGGATATTTATGACCGGCGTACCGATGTGATGGAATTGCGTAAACGCGCGGGGATGGTATTTCAAAAGCCCAATCCATTTCCGAAAAGCATTTATGAAAATGTGGCTTATCCGCTGCGGATTCATGGTGTTCGCGGGAAAGTGATCATCGCGGAAAAGGTTGAAAAATCTCTGCGATCGGCTGGACTTTGGGAAGAAGTTAAAGATCGATTGCATATTTCCGCACTTTCGCTCTCCGGTGGGCAGCAGCAGCGGCTGTGCATTGCCCGGGCGATAGCGGCAGACCCTGAAGTGCTTTTAATGGACGAACCCTGCTCGGCGCTGGATCCCATTGCCACCAAGACCATTGAATCGCTGATTAATGAATTAAGCAAAACCATCACCATTGTGATTGTCACGCATAATATGCACCAGGCGGTGCGCGTGGCTCATCAGACCGCATTTTTTTACATGGGCAATCTCATTGAAGTTGGCCCCACCGACAAAATTTTTCACAACCCCGAGCACCAGCAAACACTGGCGTATGTGACCGGGCAATTCGGATAACCGATTTCATTGCAAATTGGATTCGAGAATGCCAGCCCATGAGAATTGCGGTTTGGCGATTGTTGGTGCCAATACATTCGCAAAGAGTGTATAAAACGACACCGGCGGTAATGTTGGGCCTTCTTCCAACAGTCCGCCGGTATCTTGGAGAGGGAGCCTTCCGTTGTTGTTACTCGACGGTTGGCTGCCGATGGTTGTTACTCTTGATGATCCTCCGTTTCAGAACCATAGGTATCTCCGACGACGCCGTCGGGTGTGATGAGAAATAATTTGTCGCTTAAAGGGTTCGCGGACTTGGTGTAGCGTAATTGCACCTGATGACGGAACCATTTAAGCGTTTCTTCATCGTCACAGGAAAAGGCCAACAGCACATCGCGGTCCGGCGCGGCCATGTAGAAATTCTTTCCGAGGTGTGGCCGGAGATGTTTTTGCACCAGTGGAAGCATGATCCGAGCGGCGTTAAGAGGATGATCCACTGGAAAGCTGAAGAGCGTATAGTTATCGCACCGGCCGCCGGTCATATTAAGTTCACGAGTGCCGCGAAGCAGATTGCCCATGGCATGTTCGTGCAGCGTTTCCTGATCGATCCCCCATAGGCGGCAATCTTCCATGCTTACCAGCGTCGTGCGGGATTTGACCTGATAACAGATAGTCAGATCATTAATCCATTCTTCAAGCATGATCGACGCAGGCAGTTTGGCGGCCAAGGCTCCCGGTACAAGAACGGGAAATAATTCGCTGCGTACGATTGTCCATGGATCATCGGTCGCAGGACCGTCTTGTTCCGAATCCTGCACCATCAATTCATCAAAAAAGCGCTTAACGTTTTCCGCCAGGTGCTCCGGCTGTTCGGTAAAGGTGTGATGAAGCGGCGAAACACGAATCCGCATTCCGCCAACACTGATGGTTTCATCATCCACCGGCGCAACCGCCGCGGTGGGTGAAATATCTTTGGCGAGGTCCACAACGGCCTGAATAAATGGACTCTTGAGAGTATCGCGTACGCCGACGCGTACCGCCGCGATGATGCCGTCCTCAATGGGCTTGAGAAAATTAACGGCCTCACAGGTGCCGCGGCAGGAGGCAAAGACCACATCCTGCCCTTGGAAAACGGCCCAGAAGCGGGCACCGGTCTGGGCCTGCTTTTTCATGACTTTCCGCACCAGACCGGAAAACATTCCCATGCGGTCGGCTCCCTGCGCTGTGCAGGTGACATGGTGCATGCCGAGAACCTGTTTGGGCGATTCGGTCAGTCGCATATTTCTATAGCGCCCAAGCCACTGGTTAAACCGTGCCAGCGACTGGCGTGGATTCATCGGTGCCAAGGCCTCATTATATTGTCCGCCGGGCCGATCAGATCCCTCTGCCTGATGGCTGCCGGCGGTCATTTGCAATTCCATTTGAATGCTCTCGGACGGGTCGTGAATCAGCAGATGGCCATCATCACGTTGCACGGCGGTGAAGTCATTGGGAATTTCCACCGCGAAGCCGTCACCGGAAACTGTCTTCCAACCTCTCATGGGAAAACCTCCAAAAGGCCGCGGATATGGCGGGACATTTCTTCACTCTGGATATACAACGCCAGACCATGAAGAAGCCGCCCCGCGGCCAGGTTAAGTTATTCAACTCTCGTTCATCGATGCGGTTCTGTGATATGTCAAAACCGCCGAAAACCAAAATGTTAATACTTCTATCGAACCGGACCGGGCCAAACGTTAAAACAAATGTGATCGAAAATTCTTCTGGGACGTGCGCGGTTCTTTTTTTGTTTACCGCGGTCAGAAAAGCACTCGGAGAGACGGTGAAAATCGCTTATCATGCAAACGCCTATAACGGAGATGCCGGTAATGAGCGGTGGATTATTTGACCAACCTTTATATGAGACCCCTGGTAAAGCCCGCGCCAAACGCGGCGGTGCGGGAAAACGCAGTGAACGGGTGGAAGCGCCGGCTGATATAAAGGCCGCCGTGCGCCAGGACGTTTCGGCTGAGGCAAAATCCGCTGATGTCAGCCGGGTGGCGGCTGCGGCTGATCATGCGGCGGTGCCAATAAATTCCGGGCAAAGTAAAGATTTGGCGCAAACCGCCGGGCCGGGGCCGGTAAGATCAGTCAGCGAAATCAACGGACTTATCGGGCGTGTGCTTCAGGCGCAATTGCCGGCGGTGTTGCGCGTGCGCGGCGAGATTTCAAATTTTAATGTATACAGCAAAGGGCATGCTTTTTTCAAACTTAAAGATCAGCGATCCGAGTTGCCTTGCATGATGTGGCGTAATGATCTGGAAAAGCTGCAATTTTCCGCGGCGGATGGCCTGGAGGTAATAGCGGAGGGGGAAGTGAAACTGTATGAAGCGCAGGGCCGATTGCAATTATATGTTCATTCCATGATCCCGCAGGGGGCTGGGGAACTGGAGTTGGCGTTCCGCCAATTATGTGACAAGCTGCGCGCGGAAGGCTTGTTTGACGCCGCCCGCAAGCGGCCCATTGCGCCGGTACCGCTGCATATTGTGGTTATCACCAGTGCGACGGGTGATGTATTTCATGATGTGTTAACCACCGCCCAAAGTCGTTTTGCCAATATTCATATTATGTTGTTCCCGGTTCAGGTGCAGGGGGCGCCGGCAGCGACGGATATTGTGCAAGCCATTGAATTGGTCAATGCGCACGCGGCGGCGATTGGCGGGGTGGATTTAATTCTGCTGGTGCGCGGTGGCGGGTCGCTGGAAGATTTATGGGCCTTTAATGAGGAAGCTGTAGCGCGAGCGATTGTGCGCAGCAGCATTCCCATTGCTACAGGCATTGGCCATGAGCCGGATGTTACCATTGCGGACCTCGTGGCCGATTTGCGTGGCCCGACTCCGACGGGTGTGGCGGCAATGGTTATTCCGGAAAAAACGGTGCTGCACAATCAGGTGGCGACCCTGGCGAATTTACTCTTGCGGGAATGGACCACGCGCTGCCGGGATAGTCAACACATGTTGGATCGGCGGCAAGCGGCCTTAACGGAAGAGATTTTCCGCATGGTACGAAGCGCGGTGCGAACAACCGATATTGCCGGTCGCCAGATTGCGGCCATTGAGCCGCGACACGCCATTGCGCAAGGCTGGCGGCGGCTGGAAAGCGCAACGCAGCGCCTGCAGCAGCGCGGTGTTGAACATATCCGGCGGGCGCGCGAGCGGTTGACGGACGGTGCGGGGCGCTTACAGAGCCACGGCCCGCAAAGCCGCCGCGCACAATACCATGCGGTAGTGATGGGGTTAGATACACAGTTGATTTCCGCAATGGGTCATAGGCAGCAGCTAAGGCAGCACCAATTGGCAGATTTGGAAAAGCAGTTGGAACTTGCCGGGCCGATGCAGGTGCTCCAACGCGGCTTTACCATCACCACGGATGCCAAAGGTGTGGTGATAAAAACAGCGGCACAGATAAATCCGGGCGAAATCGTTAAAACACGTACCGCCGACGGATCGTTTGGCAGTGTCGTCTCTTAGCTCGACGCGGAAGCGTCCAGTTGGATCGCAATTGCAACTTGCCGACGAAATGCGATCTTTGGCCGCTGCTCGGAAGCGCCCCTGCCCCAAGATCTCGAAACATCAGAAGCCATTTGGTACATCGACGCGGTTTGCGGACAAACCATGATGCACTCACATCAGACAATCGGATTACTTGGACACCCACTCAGATGGCCGTTGCACCAATTCAACGCCAATTTTATTCGCAAATAACAAAATGAAAAATATTTCATATTTTTCTTGACATGGGGGTAATAACGTATATACTTTTCCTTATGAATCTGTTTCATAAACCGTTATCTATATGACGTCTGGCGGTGAAACGGGTTCATGCGAACATTTAAGCTGTTGTCATCAGCCCGCGGAAATCCAGGTCAAAGTCTGCAAATAAGCTGGTGCAAGGAAATTTTAATACCCTTTAATTGGTTCGGGAGAGTCCTGTGCCGGAGGGTGAATCAAGAGTGTAACGGTCAATGTGACTGTTTAGTTTTTTCTCTTTTTGGGAGGTCTTTTATGACTACTTCGTTTGGCAAAATCTCGGCGGTTCTTCTTGGGTCAGCGGTAGGATTGATATGCTCCGCAGGGGTGTTTTGCTCCACCGCCGCGGCTACGCCGGCTCTGAACACCAACTTGTTGAATGATCCCGGCTTCGAGGCCAGTCCCGGTCCTACAGGAGGTCCCAATGCCAGTACGGGTGACATTTCTACGGCATCCGGTACTTATGGTTGGAGTGGATGGAATAATTGGTCTCCGCCTTATGGAGCCTATTATACCTCGTCGGTCGCCTACGCCGGAACACAGGCTGGCAAAACCTATTCCGGTCCCAACGGGGGACTTTACCAATTCGTCCCCGTCACCGGAGCCGGAGGCTACCAATTCAGTGCTTCTGCGTGGTTTTACAACATGTCCGGTACGAATGCCCTCAATGGCCAGGAAACCGACGATATTCGGGTGATATTCCAGAATGCGGCGGGTACCACCCTCGCCACCGACGTCAGCGCGACGAATCTCAACGCCAGCAGCCCGACGGATACATGGACGCAGCTTGCGGTAACCGGCTTGGTACCCACCACCGCGACGCAGGCGCAAGTGATGATGTTCTTTAATAACCCGGGCAACGCGGGTGGAGCACTTTTCACGGATAACGCCAATTTTTCGCTTAACGCGGTTCCCGAACCTGCCAGCGTGGGCCTCTTGGCCCTCGGCGGCTTGGGAATGTTGCTTATTGGCCGCAAGCGGGTAGCCCGCAAAACGGCTTGATTCTTGTAATTGTGGCGGGAGCGCTTCGGGCGTTCCGTCGTGCTCCCGCCTTTTTAAACACTGTCCGCGTGTGTCGGGACGGTAGAAAAGCACTCTTTTTTTTGGCCGGGCAATTTGCCCCTTGATTGGAGATTCAACATGGTTACCAGTTCCAAAAATCACAGACCAATGACCAATGATCAAAACAAAGGAACTCCAACGATTTTAAGGGCTGCGAAGCCGCCCGGCTCATTACTCATTGGTCGTTGGTCATTGAGGCCGCAACAGCGGCCGCACGGTTTTACACTTATTGAACTGCTGGTTGTCATTTCCATCATTGCGCTGCTGATCGCGTTGCTGCTGCCAGCCTTAGCCCGGGCCAAGGAAGAAGCTTTGGTCACCGCATGCGGTGCCAATATGCACAGCATTGGGGAGATCTTGGCGGAATATGAAAATACTTATGAAGGGGCTATCCCATTCGGCAATTCATACAACTCCTCCTATGGCTTGTATGCACCGTTTGATTGGAATATCTCCCTTTACAGCTTCAATCAGGGCGCGGACCCGTTGCGGTATGTCCAGTGGAATGGTATTGAGAACACAGGTTACCCGGTTATGACTGGTTCGGCATCCGCATACATTGGAACTTTTGTCTGCCCGGCATCGGATATCAAGGTCGTTCAGGGGCCAGGATGGGACCCCTCTGGAATCGGATGGTACTGGTCCAGCTACGCCGCCAACCCAAATTATTTCTACACCTATCTTCAGGGGCAAGCGTGGCATCCGAATCCGTCCTGCAAGGCATCAAATGTGCAAAATCCCGGTGAGGCCATTGCCGTCGGTGATTCGACACAGACCTCAAGCTGGGGTGGTAGTTGGATGATCATGAGCGACTGGGGGCAGAATCTGGCATCTCCCCTCCATGATGCATTCCCTTATGTCAATGACCCGAATTACCTGGTGCCGGCCAATGGTTTCAGTTCCAGCGAAACAACCAATCAGGATATTATCCTTCCGGGTGGCATTAACAATGTTACCGGAATGCGCTACCGCCACCTGCAGGATTCACCAAATACCGGCGAAGCCAGCGCTCTGTTCTTCGATGGCCACTCCGAAGCATTGCCGATTAATAACAATATTGCCGGCGCCGCGGTCAGCTCGCCAACTGCCAATGGTACGCGCGGTTTACGGATTCAGAATATCGTCAATCCTGGCATGCCGGCAAGCCAGGATAATTTCTAAGATACAGCCCTAATGCTCAATATTGATAACAGGAACTGTTATGAAAAAAATCACGCGATACAAGTACTTAAAACACGGAATTGCTGGAATCGGCACGGTGCTGTTAGCCACGCTATATGCTGGTGCAACACCGGCTCACAAGGCTCCGGATGTCGCGCCGCCAACGGGATTGCATTGGAAACTCACCTGGAGTGATCAATTTAATCGCGGTGCGGCAAACCTGAAGGGCTGGCATTATGACCTTGGCGGTGGCGGCTGGGGCAACGGCGAGTCCGAGGTCTATACGCACGCAAAAAAAAATGTGTATGTTTCGCATGGCAAACTGCATATTGTGGTAATTGGCAAAAAAGTGCATGGCAAAGTCCATTATACTTCGGGCCGCATTACCACCCGTAATGTTTTCAGCCAGAAGTATGGCTTGTTTGAATTCCGCGCCCGATTGCCGCATGGCACGGGCTTATGGCCGGCGATCTGGATGATGCCGGAAAAGTCCGCGTTCGGTTCCTGGCCGCAATCCGGGGAAATCGACATCATGGAATCGCGTGGTAATGGCCTTCATCAAGTACAGGGCAGCTTACATTCCGGCAATGCCGCTGATCGGGATAATTGCCAAACCAAGGTGTACGCCCTGCCCCGCCACCAGGTGACAACCGGTTGGCACACGTATGCACTGGAGTGGGAACCAGTTGCTGATCCGGCCAATCCTGCTGTGCGTAAGGTTCAAATTAAATGGTTTGTGGATGGGCATTTATATGAAACCCAGCAGGGCGGGTGGACGGTTCCGTCGGCTGCGGGCACTGGACATCCCAATGCGCCATTCAACCAGAGATTCTATATCATATTAAATATGGCGGTCGGGGGTAATTACGTGGCTGGTAAAACTCCCGGCCCCGGACGATATGCTATGGAAGTAAATTATATCAGAGCGTATGCTCTGGCCAGACGTGAACATTAAGATTCTTGATTTGAGAGGTTGGTGAAGGCCATGGGATCGGTTCGAGAAATAGCCAAAGAACTGGGCATTTCGCCCGCTACGGTTTCCCGGGCGATTAACAATCACCCGGCAGTGGCAGCGGGCGTGCGCCAACGCGTGGTAAAGGCGATGAACCGCTCGCGGTATGTTCCCGCCGTTGGTAAGCGAGAAACCATGAACATAGCGTTCGCCTACACCGGCGAATCATCCTTGGGGTCGCCCTTTGACGCGGCGCTGATGCAGGGTATGAGCGAACGCATGGATCAGTTCGGTTTTGACCTGCTGATTTTGGACGTTCGCCGTGCGGTATTACCGCATGAATCTTTCTCCCAAATGTGCGTACGCAAAGGAATCCGCGGTGCGGTGTTGCGCACCACCACGGAAACCCGGCATACCTGTAAAACGATTGCCGAAGAGGGTTTTCCATCGGTAGTGGTCGGAGACCGGTTTATATCCGATAAGATCAATTTCATCGCCAGCGACAGTCAATCCACAAGCCGCGAAGCCGTTGCGCATCTGATTCATCTTGGGCATACACGCATTGGCATAGCTATTAATGTGGTCGATGACTCGGATCATACGGATCGGCTCAACGGGTATAAAGAAGCCCTGGTTGCCGCAGGTATGCCGGTGCATGAAAAATATATTTATCGTGTGCCCGCCCACCGCGAGGGAGGTGTGCAATGGGCCCGCCGCCTCGCCACGCTGCCGGATCGTCCCTCCGCGTTGTATTGCACCGATCCGATGACGGCGGTGGGGGTGCTAAGCGAAGTGCAGCAGATTGGCTGGAAAATTCCGGAAGATTTATCCATCATCGGTTTCGATGATTCGGATATTCGATTCCTTACATACCCCACGCTTACCTCCATCTGCCAGGACGCGCAGGAAATTGGCCGCGAAGCCTTTGAAGCCCTCAGTAGCCTGTTAAGTTGGCCCAGCAACGGCTCGCCCGAGCCATTGATTCAGCGCGTGCTGCCGACACAGTTGGAACTCCACGGAACCACGGCGGCTCCCCGGGTAAGGTAAATTAGCCGCACATCCCACGCCGCCATCCCGGCCATTACTTGGACAGGCTCCTGGACTGTTGTTGCTGCGCGCATTGTGATATAAACAATTCGTATGTTGAATCCTTTTCTGGCAGTCATGCGATCCCGGCCCGTGAGCCGCCCAAGAAAACTTCTGGCCCTGGGCGTGGCAATCTTCAATGACGCGCTGCGGCTGGCTTGCGGCGGCCTGATAGGTTTTATGGATCCTATTGATGATTTAGCGGACGCAGTGACGGCCATTGCGCTGGCGGCCATTCTGGGCTTTCAATGGCCAATGGTATTTGCCTGCATCGCGGAGGCGATCCCGGGCGTCGCGGTATTTCCTACCTGGACCGCTTTTGTGCTCCTGGTGCCGACGGCAAAGCGTACCAACGCGGTCGATGAAACGCCAATTGTGCATGATGTGGAAGATGGTGAGAAGAACAAAAACGGAAAAAATGATTCCGCTGCAAAACCGCTGCCCCGTGATTCTGTATTGGCTATATTGATTATGGCGTTTCTCATTGGTCTATACGGCATGCATTAAAATCGCGGGCCTATGCGCGTGAAACGTATCGGAAACTTTGGAGTGGTGCAATGACTCAAACGCTGGAACTAAATTTTGATGGCATCGTTGGTCCAACGCATAACTATGCTGGATTGGCCACCGGGAATATGGCGTCGATGCGGAACCGCGGGCTTAAGTCCAATCCGCGGAAGGCGGCACTGCAGGGGCTGGATAAAATGCGCCTGCTCATGGAATTGGGCGTGCCGCAGGCGGTGCTTCCACCGCATGAACGGCCTTATGTTCCGTTTCTCAAGGCCTTGGGATTCAGCGGTTCAGATAAGGCGATTATCGCCAGGGCCGGAAAGGAAAACCCGCTGATGCTGGCAAACTGCAGCAGCAGTTCGGCAATGTGGGCGGCCAACGCGGCCAGTGTTTCGCCTTCAGCGGATACCAGCGACGGAAAAGTACATTTTACACCCGCCAATTTATTTTCCGAATTACACCGGTCGATGGAACCCGCCGCCCATACGCAAATTTTACAGACGATATTCGCCGATGATCAACATTTTGTTGTGCATGATCCGCTGCCGGCGGCGTGGGCAATGCGGGATGAAGGGGCGGCAAATCATTTGCGTCTGGCACCTTCACACGGTGCTAAGGGCATAGAGTTATTTACATTTGATTCGGGCATGCCATACCAGCCGCTGGAACCGCCGCATCATTTTCCGGCCCGGCAAAGCTTGGGGGCCAGCATGGCGGTGCGGCATCGGCACCGGCTCCGTAAAGATCAGGCGTTTGGAGTTCAACGTGCCATGCCGTGTATTGATGCCGGGGCATTTCATGCTGATCTTGTAGCCATGGGTAATGAAGATGTCTTGATCTATCATCAGCAGGCCTTTGATCGCCAGAGCATTGCGCTAATGCGAAAGGCATACCATCATTTGACCGGTCGATATCCGCGCTTCGCGGAAATAGCTGAGGATAATGTGTCTTTGGCTGATGCGGTGCAGACGTATTTTTTCAATAGTCAGTTGGTGACGCTTCCGGATGGCACCATGGCATTGATTGCCCCCGCTGAATGTCAAAGCCATCCCGCGGCCAAGGCGCAAATCGATCTGCTTATGCAGGAGCATTTTTTCGACCGTGTGGAATTTGTCAATGTGCGCCAGTCGATGCTTAACGGCGGGGGGCCGGCATGTTTACGTCTGCGCGTGGTGCTGACTAAAAAAGAATTAGCCGCCATGCATCCGGGCGTGCTGCTGACGCCGCAGCTTTATAATCAACTTACAGCTTGGGTGAAAAAGCATTACCGCGAAACGCTGGCTCCCGCTGATCTGGCCAATCCGGCATTGCTGCGGGAATCTCGGCAGGCGCTTGATGCGCTTACGAAGATATTGCAGCTTGGTTGCCTTTACGAATTCCAGCGTTGATCATGGTTCGTTCGAATGCTGTAACCGGGCGGTGCTTTGGCGTTCTAGGATTAATACCGGTCATGGAACTGACGGCTGATCAATCACCGAGAATATTCAATATGCCGTTGATCATGGAATTTATCAGACGGATATGGGTAATGTGGACGGTTTCATCCTGATCCACCTGAGCGGCGACTTGCCGGAGTTTGGGGCCGTATTTAGCCATATCAGCGGGCAGTTCATCATCCCAACCGTGAACGAGTTCATCTATTTTGTCGAGTTCACCGCGTTCCAGCCATACGCCATGGCAATTAGCGCACTCATCAATGATCAGGCCGCTGTCATCGCCATAGTTGACGGGATGGGTAGTTCCACCACATTTGGGGCAGGTCAGATGGCGATTAAGCGTATTGAGTTTTACACCGGTAATGGTCGCCGCCTGGGCAATGGCAAGACACTCTTGTTCACTAAAACGCGCCTCGCGAGCTTCAACGATA
>JAJZVR010000080.1 GCA_021847065.1 Planctomycetota bacterium
TTTCGCTGATGGATGCAGAAAGATCAGCGAGCATTTTTTCCTGTTCGGCCAAGGATGCCGCCGGAACACCCACCGCCTTGGCGGCGCCGATGGACTTGGCCACGTCCTTCTGATATTCCAGAGCCGCAGGAATAATCATGGTCTTGGCAATCACCGTGGTCATCTGCACTTCGATGTTGATCGTCTTGACGTATTTTTCCAGATAGATTTCATAGCGGCTGTGAACTTCACGTTCTGTAAGCACTTTGTACTTGCCGAAAAGTTCAATGGATTCTTTGGAAATCAGATGAGGAACGGCGTCAACCGTGGTTTTTAAATTCGGCAGGCCACGCTTTTCGGCTTCTTTGTGCCATTCTTCCGAATAGCCATTACCGTTGAAAATCACGCCCTTGTTCTCTTTGATAACAGCAGCGAGAAGTTCCTGAACGGACTTGTTGAAATCCTTTCCGGCCTTGTGGTCGGCTTCGAGTTTTCCGGCAATATAGTCAAGCGATTCTGCGACAATAGTATTGAGAACCGTGTTGGGTGTGGCAACGGACTGACCCGAGGACACCGCCCGGAACTCAAACTTGTTACCGGTGAAAGCGAATGGCGAGGTGCGGTTACGATCTCCGGCATCGCGCGGGAGCTTGGGAAGCACGGTCACGCCAACTTCCATATGGCCACCTTTTTTGGTGCTCTTGGCACCACCAGCTTCGATTTGGGTGATGATGTCCTGCAATTGATCGCCAAGATAAATGGAGATAATAGCCGGCGGAGCTTCATTGGCACCCAAACGATGGTCATTACCCGCTGAGGCAATTGCCACCCGCAACAATGCGGCATGTTTATTGACGGCCCGGATTACCGCGGCACAGAAAACTAGGAACTGTGCGTTTTCGTGGGGTGTTTCACCGGGGTTCAACAGGTTTTCACCGGTATCCGTGGCCATAGACCAGTTGTTGTGCTTACCGGAACCATTGACGCCTGCAAACGGCTTTTCATGCAGCAGACACGCCAGACCGTATTTCTCGGCAACGCGGCGCAGTGTTTCCATCGTGAGCATCTGATGGTCATGGGCGAGATTGCTGTTTTCAAAAATCGGGGCGATTTCATATTGCGCGGGAGCAACTTCATTGTGGCGGGTTTTTACCGGCACGCCAAGCTTGTAAAGTTCCTGCTCGGCTTCCAACATGCAGGCCAGAACGCGTTCTGGAATGCTGCCAAAATAATGGTCTTCCATTTCCTGGCCTTTGGGCGGCTTGGCACCAAAGAGCGTACGACCAGCATTAATGAGATCCGGGCGGGCAAAATAGAAATTGCGGTCGATGAGGAAATATTCCTGTTCCGGTCCGACGGTGGTAAATACCTTTGTGGCCGTATGATTGCCAAAAAGTTTCAGAACGCGCATCGCCTGATTAGATAGAGCTTCCATGGAACGCAGCAGCGGAGTTTTTTCATCCAGGGCTTCACCGGTCCAGGATACAAACGCAGTCGGAATGACCAGGGCCGTACCGTTGGGGTTTTCGAGAATATAGGCCGGGCTGGTGGGATCCCACGCAGTGTAGCCACGGGCTTCAAAGGTAGCGCGGATACCGCCGGAGGGGAAGGATGACGCGTCGGGTTCACCCTGCACAAGTTCCTTGCCGGAGAATTCCAGCATCGCCCCGCCGTCATCGGTAGGAGCGACAAAACTGTCATGCTTTTCGGCGGTAACGCCGGTAAGGGGATGAAAAATATGGGTGTAGTGGGTAGCGCCTTTTTCAACGGCCCAATCCCGCATGGCCGCCGCGACAACATCCGCGATCGAAGGATCAAGAGCCAAACCTTTTTTAATGGTCTGCTGGAGCTTTTTGAATACCGGTTTGGGTAATCGGGCCTTCTGAACCTCTTCATTAAATACATTGCTGGCGAAGATTTCCTTAACGCTTTTTTCCTTAAAATTAACACGAGGGGGAATGGTCCGGAAATTGGTTAATGCGACCACCGCCGCATGACGAGCATTTGATGCACCCATAACTGACAGACTCCTGTAAAAAAGGGACTCACAACTATCCGCCGGGATAAACAAAGCGGCTCCTTTCGGGAAAGGCGGCGATTTTACCCGACACCGCAAAACTAGCAAATACAAACAATCAGAATCGGGAAGCGAACCCGGAAATGCGGAGAATTTCATGCATTTCCAATCCGCCGGTTTGATTGTAAAGGATTTAACACCCTCCAATCGAACATTCCAGGCATCCCGAAAACGAAATGTCGCAACAAGCGACATTCCGCACGCACCAATGCTGATTAAAGCATCAAAGCAACCTTCCGCCTGATTATAATGCAAGCAGCGTGCCGACGCTCAAATCAGCATTTTATTTCTATTGTGCTGCTTAATTTCGATGCACATTAAAATTTATCTACCGGCCGCAGCCGATTTTTTAGGCAGAACATTTTTCTATATGGTCCTCGGCCTAACTCATAGCTGGAACGGTGCAAAAGCGACATAGACACCACCGGTTTTATAATTTGCGGTCCAATGCCGCTTCCGCCGCAATTCGCATAACGCCCAAAGGAGCTGATTGACCGGTGAACCCTTCAAACTGCACCACCGCCTGGCGTAAAAGCATTTCCAATCCCTCAATTGTTTTGGCACCCCGTTCCCCCGCAGCAAGCAGAAAGCGGGTTCGCCGCGGGTTATAAACCGTGTCGAAAACCACCATGGATGAATCAATTGCACGAATATCATTCACGGGAAGAGTCGTTACATGAGGGACCATGCCCGCAGGGGTACAATTGATAACCACATTGCAAGGCGTGGCTCCAAATTCATCAAGTTGCGCGGCGGAAACGTGCCCGGTGTTTCCATTAAATTCATGGGCTAATTCCTGCGCCCGTTTAAGCGTCCGGTTGTAAATGATCACGGTGGAACCCAATGTCGCCAAACCCGCAACAATCGCTCTTGCCGCACCGCCGGCCCCGAGCACGCCTACACGCTTATGCGCCAGATCGGTCAAACTCCAATTCGTGCCGACCCGCAATGCTTCAATAGCTCCGCACCAATCAGAATTGGTTCCACGGATTGGGCCGTGGGGCGGAAAATAGAGCGTATTAATCACACCGATGCGGGCCGAGGTGTCATCGAGCAGACCGCTATGGCTCTGCAAATACCGCGCCGCATTGGCCTTATGCGGAATCGTGACGCTTGCACCACAGAAATTCAGTTCCGGCAGTTCCCGCATGGCGGTTATTGCTGTGCGAAAGGCTTCATATTCCGGCTCTACGGGCAGCGGCACATAGACGCCGGAGAAATCAATGGAATCAAAGCCCGCATTATGTATCATCGGGCTGATGGAGTGTGCTACGGGCCAACCAATCACGCCGTACAGTGGCCAATTTCGCTGCTGACGCTTGAAGCGATAGGTATGAATTAAATCGGTTATTGTCGGTTGCCCCGGAGCCGTGGTGGCACTGCCCGCTGGAACGGCAAAGGTGAATGCAGCATTATATTTTGCGGCAAGAATCCGGGTAATCAGCCCGGCCTCGCCCATGGCAATAATCACCAGGGATTGACTGATTATTTTCGGCAGCTCCTGATACAGCCGCAGCGCCTCCAAAGCATCAAGAAGGTTCTGGGCTTGGTAGGCCGCTTTAACAATTCGCACTGGAGTTATGTCGGCCATGGCCAGCAGTCGCTGCTGCAAATCCGCCGGTCGCGAAGAAAAATCATGATTGGACAGAATCAATTTTGGTTTTCTGGAAACATGATCATCCGCTGCCGCGAGCAGTGGCAACAATTCCGCAGCAAATTCCGGATTCTTCCGCCATGTGTCATATTCGATATCCACATAATCGGGCGTCAAGCGACAGGCATGCTGGATTAACCGCAACCGCTCCGATTCGGACCCGGAAAACAATCCGCCCTCAGCCTTGGCGCGAATAGTCAAAATGGTCGGCTTGCACCGCACATCGGGCCGGGCAAGGATTTCCTCGACAACTTCGCGGGCAGCTTCATCGCAGCGCAGTTCGAGCATATCCGCGCCTTGCTTGATGGCGGCGAGAACCTGCGGCAACGCGGCTTGGACCGAACGGACAAATACCGGCGCTACAATACTGGTCATTTCTTTGCCCTCTTATTTTTAATTGGCTTCCCGGCCCCCGTCCGCCTGCGTACCGGCGCCAATGGGGCTGGCTCCATTGGAGCAATGACAGGCTCCTGGCCGCGTTCCAGCGCCTGCAAGATTTCCAGATTGATTAAGTCCCATGGGCGACCATCGGGAGCGATTTCCTTGGGGGTTTCCATAATTTTCGGAATTTTTTTGAAGGCCGGATTTTGACACACATATCGGAATGCCGCCAAGCCGATCATGCCGCGCCCAATGTGGGCATGACGATCCACCCTTGACCCCAGCGGCTTACGGCTGTCGTTAAGGTGCATGACCCGCAACCGATCAAAACCTATAATACGGTCAAATTCCTCAAAGCTTTGTGCAGCCCCGTCCGGGGTCGAAACGTCGTAACCTGCGGCAAAAATATGGCAGGTGTCCAAACAAACGCCCAATCGGCTGGCGTTGCGGACACCGGTGAAAATATCCCGCAGTTGCTCAAAGCGCCACCCCAGCGACGTGCCCTGCCCCGCGGTGGTCTCCAGACAGATCATCGTAGAGCCGTGCGGATCACGTTCCAGCACCTGCTGCAAGGAAGCCACGATCCGGGAAATTCCTTCCGCTTCTCCGGCTCCGCCGTGCGCGCCGGTGTGCGTAACGAGATATTGAATACCCAGAGCGTGGCACCGCTTAAGTTCCAAAGCAAAACTTTGGATGCTTTTCTGCCGCAAATCTTCATTGCTGGCCGCCAAATTGGTCAAATAGGAATCATGCGCTACAACGCAGGAGAATTTGGCCTTGATTACCTCATCACGAAATTGCCGGATTACTTCCGGCAACAGGGGCGGCGACGCCCATTGCTGCTGATTGCGGGTAAATATCTGGACTGTCTGCAGGCCTTCAACTTGTGCCTCCACAACCGCCTTGTACAACCCACCGGCAACTGATAAGTGCGATCCAAACATTTTTAGTTTGCCGCCTTATCAAATACGCCCACCCATTCCATAAATTTATTACTGATTTGCTGCACTGCCTGACCACGATCTATTTTGCCGGCCCGGAGATCAACAATGGACTGCAAAAAACTCGAACGCCCCACGGCAAAGCCGATAAATCCAGGAACTGCCGCCGCAGTTGTTAACCATTGAATTACCTTGGCCTCGTTTTCTCCGCGCCCGAGAATGATGCATCCGACTTTTTCGCGTCCACCGCGTCGGGCGGTGGCGGCAATTATCCGACAATCCTCCGCGCGATCCAATCCTTCAATTTTCCAGACATCCGGCTCTACACCAGCATTTTGGAGTTCTTCAATCGCCTGTTTCATCAAACCGGGGCGGAGTTTGAGGTCGTAGGCGTGAACATCGCCGCCGAGTTGCTGGAGTTGTGATTTTTCCGCGGGAACCAATAGTTCAAACATGAAAAGCCGTTTCGATGTGACGAGATAATCGGAAAGTTTTTTCAAACGTCTGGTTTGCAAGGCGTTCATGGCCGCGTCACCTTGCGGATTGTACCGAACGAGCACTTTGGCAAATGTCGGATTGAATTTTTCAATATGCTCGGCGAAAGCATCGCCATATTCAAAATCGAAGTCATGTTGACCACTTTTTTCAGTGGACAAACAGGCGATGTACCCATGGTCACGGGCTTCTTCGAGAATCGCAGCGCCAAATTCCTCATCCACCAGAAGACCGGCATTTTCCCTGGGCACACCCGCTTCAATGGCCGCTTTGAAACCGCCATAAATAACCGCTTTGCTTTGGGCGATATCATCAATCTGCGCCGGGGTCATCGGTTCTTTGTAGCCGAAGACCTCCGAGCCATACGAATGCCGATGATCAAAGGGTAAAATATAAAGGCGCTTGTCGTAACCACCGATCATGGCATATCTCCTTTACTTGGGAAGTCAGGTGTACTTGTCGGGTCATGCCTTGTCGTGGCGATAGCGTCGCATCAATGCATTGGTGGAACTGTCATGCTTTAATCCGGTGTCATCGGAAGCGGCCAATTCGCCGGCGATTTTTTTCGCCAGTACTTTACCGAGTTCCACGCCCCATTGGTCGAATGAATCAACGGAAAATATAACCCCCTGGGTAAATACCGAATGTTCATACAGTGCCACCAATGCACCGAGTATTTCCGGGGTCAATTGTTTGGCCAGAATAACATTGCTGGGACGATTCCCATCAAAGGTTCGATGGGGCACCAGCCATTCCGGCGTACCTTCCTGACGAACCTGATCTTCGGTTTTTCCAAAAGCCAGCGCCTCCGCCTGCGCGAAAACATTGGCCATCAGCAGATCATGATGATTTCCCAGTGGATTTAAAGATTTGGCAAAGCCGATGAAATCACAGGGAATTAACTTTGTGCCCTGATGGATCAATTGATAGAACGAATGCTGGCCGTTGGTTCCCGGTTCACCCCAGAAAATCGGCCCGGTTTCATAATCAACGCGATGGCCCGAAAGCGTGATACTTTTGCCATTGGATTCCATGGTAAGTTGCTGCAGATAAGCCGGGAAACGTTTGAGATATTGGTCATAGGGCAATACCGCCACGGTCTGAGCACCGAAGAAATTATTGTACCAGACGGACAAAAGGCCCATGATCACAGGCATGTTGTGTTCCAGAGGCGCGGTGCGGAAATGCGTATCCATGGCGCGAAACCCGGAAAGCATTCTTGAAAAATTTTCCGGCCCCACCGCCAATATCGTGGATAATCCAATGGCGGAATCCATCGAATATCTTCCGCCGACCCAATCCCAGAAGCCGAACATGTTGGCAGTATCAATGCCAAACGCGGTGACTTCCTTGGCGTTCGTAGAAACAGCCACAAAATGCCGGGCGGTATGCGCGGGATCCTTTGCCGCCGCCAGCAGCCAATCGCGGGCGGTATGGGCATTGGTCATTGTTTCCAGTGTGGTGAAGGTTTTGGAAGAAATAATAAACAGTGTTTCATCCGGTGCGAGATCACAAGTGGCCTCGGCGAAATCCGTGCCATCAATATTGGAGACAAAACGGAACGTCAAGTCGCGCCGGGAATAATGCCGCAAGGCCTCATACGCCATCACCGGCCCCAAATCCGATCCGCCAATGCCGATATTCACAACATTACGTATCGGTTTGCCGGTGAAGCCTTTCCATTCACCCGATCGCACGCGACTGGCAAATGCCGCCATTCGATCCAATACCTCATGCACCTCCGGCACGACATTATGGCCATCGGCATGGTACGTATCCGTACGCGCCGAGCGCAGGGCCACATGCAGGACCGACCGATTTTCCGTAATATTGATCTTATCGCCCGCGAACATCGCGGCAATGTGTTCCCGCACGCCGGATTGCCGGGCCAATTCCAACAGCAGCGTCATGGTCTCGTCGGTAATGCGATTTTTGGAATAATCCAGAAACAGGCCCGCCGCCTCCACATTGAATCTTTCGGCGCGTTTCGGATCAATTGCGAAGAGATCCCGAAGGTGCAGTCCGCTGGCGATTTCAAAATGTTTCGTCAGCGATTGAAATGCGGGACGGCTGGTCAAACGGGTTGCCATTTTTGCTTCAACGGTCGGTGCGCTTGATGCGGACATCATTGACTCCATTAAAAGTTACACATTACATTTCAGGATGCCGCAGCCGCAAGCGCGGAACTCTTGCGGCCAACAACCGTCAGCAGGTCATTCCATGATTTTACAAAAGATTCAGCTCCCTCTTTCTGAAGTTGCGCACCAAGCTTGTCGACGGTAAAGCCCGCTTGGGCGAAGTTCTGGAGGATCGAATCGGCATCGGTCACATCCGTGCCCATCGCTGTGCCAACCTTGCCGTGATCGGCAAAGGCCAGGAGCGTTTCTTCGGGCATGGTGTTAACAGTATCCGGTGCCGCCAAAGCTGTGATATAAAAGGTGTCCGGCGCGGAGGGGTCTTTGGTTCCGGTACTGGCCCAAAGCAATCGCTGCGGCATGGCCCCTGCGGCGATGAGCTTTTTCCATCGTTCGCCAGCCAAGAGATCACGGTAAGCCCGGTACGTTTTATATGCCACCGCGACGCCCAATTTGTTATGCAGCGCATCGGGCACCTTGCCCATAATGGCCTTGTCCCATCGACTGATAAATACCGATGCCACGGACGCCACCCGAGGATCACGCTTGGCCGCGATACGCCGAAGAATACCGCGCGTATAGGCATCGGCGGCCGCAAGATACTGTTCGGCGGAGAACAGCAGCGTGACATTCACCGGTATGCCGCTGAAAATAGCTTCTTCAATAGCGGGAAGTCCTTCATTCGTACCGGGAATTTTAATAAACAAATTGGGGCGTTTTGCCCGGTTGAAAAGATCTTTTGCCGCCGCGAGCGTATTGGCGGTGTCGTAGGCCAGAAGTGGAGAAACTTCCAAAGACACAAAACCGTCGACGCCCCGCGTCTGATCATAAACGGGACGAAATAAATCCGCGGCATGTTGCAAATCGTCAATGGCCAAATTGAAAAAAATCGCTTCAGGTGAAGTGGTACCGGCATCATAAAGAGAACGAATCGCACTGTCATAAGAATCCGATTTACTGATGGCGTGATCGAAAATGGTCGGATTACTGGTGAGTCCCGTAACTGACAGTTCGCTGATGTAGCGTTTGAGCGTGCCGCTGGTCAGTAGTTTGCGTGTGATATTGTCCAACCACAAACTCTGGCCTAAATCATGCAAGGTGCCTGTGGGCAATGTTTTTTTTTCAGCATTCATATATCACCTTTTCAAAAGACCGAGTTTTCTTCCAGCCGCACCGGCGGTGTGAATGAACATCGGCGACTTCATCGTGCAACCGACTGCTTTATTCTATCACTGCGCGAATTCCAAGGAAACTTTTTGAGTCAAGCGAGGCAATTCGACGCCGAATTGGCATCTCCATTGTGAAAGCATTTACAGCCTCACGCGTCGGGGTCTACCGGCTCCTCGCGCGGATCGCGCCAAACCACACCGTCGGAGAGCAGACATTGGGCTTCCGTCGGTCCCCAGGTATCCGGGGCGTAAGTATGAACCGGCGTGGCGTCGCCGAGTATCGGGTCCACTATCCGCCACGCCTCCTCCACCTGATCTTCCCGGGCGAAGAAGTCCGCCTTCCCACCGGCTGCATCAAGCAAAAGCCGTTCATAAGGTTCCATTTCATCATGTGGATGCCGTTGGGCGATAAGTTCCACGCTGGTTCCCGCCAGGGCCTCGCCGATTTTCTTTACCCGCACGCCCATGGCTAACACCACTTCCGGACTTACCCGGAATCGCAGATGATTGCTGCGGCCAATATTGGCCTCGCGAAAAACATGCTGGGGCGGCTTTTTGAAATCCACAACAATTTCCGTGCAGGATACCAGCAGACACTTGCCGACGCGAATATAAAATGGCACCCCCGCCCAGCGCCAGGAATCAATGAACAAACGCGCCGCCGCAAATGTTTCCACCGTTGAGTCCCTGGCCACGCCTTTTTCTTCACGGTAGCCTGCAAATTGGCCGCGCACCACATCGGCCGGCGTCAGCGTGCGAACCAATGTCAATGCTTTGGCACGTTCGTCGCGCAGCGGCTCGCCTTCCCCCGCCGGCGGCTCCATGGCCAGGCATGCAACAAGTTGCATAATATGATTTTGCAGGACATCACGAATGGCTCCCGCCTCTTCATAAAAGCTGCCCCGCCCCTGCACACCGATATTCTCTGCCATCGTAATCTGCACCGAAGCGATATAATTGCGATTCCATAACGGCTCAAGAACGGCATTGGCAAAGCGCGAATATAAGAGACTTTGCACCGGTTCTTTGCCAAGATAATGGTCGATGCGGAAAATCGCATCTTCAGCGAAATATTCCCGCAGCGTTGCATTAAGTTCCCGGGCGGAAGCCAAACTGCGTCCAAACGGCTTTTCAACAACAATGCGCGCTCCAACATTACATTGCGATTTTGCCAGCCCCTCACCCACGGTGGCGAACATACTTGGTGGAATTGCAAGATAGTGCATGGGGTGTTTAGCACCATTCAAGCTTTGCCGCAATATCTGAAACGTTTCCGGGTTCTTGTAATCACCATCCACGTATTTGAGCAAGGAAAAGAGCTTTTTTAACAATTCGGGATCAGCGCCTCCGCCGTGCTCATCCAGACTCGCTTTGGCTCGGGCCTTAAACTGTTCCAGATTCCATCCCTGCCTGGCCACTCCGATCACCGGCATAGTCAATCGTCCATGCCGGATCATGGATTGTAACGATGGAAAAATTTTCTTATATGCCAAATCTCCGGTTGCCCCGAAGAATACCAACGCATCCGCTTGATCAACCAAAGCCATTCTCCTTATTCCTGCACCCGCATTTTCACAGCTTGCTACCGCTAACTGCCGATTGCACCCTTTTCCAGGTGACCCCCGAATTCAAACCGCATGGCGGATAAGAGCCGATCGGCAAATTCCGCCTCCCCGCGTGAGCTGAATCGTTCATAGAGCGCGGCACTGAGCACCGGGGCGGGAACGGATTCGTCAATAGCGGCGGTAATGGTCCAACGGCCTTCACCGGAATCCGAAACATGCCCCGCGAATTTATCCATAGACGGGTCTTTGGCCAAGGCGATGGCCGTTAAATCCAATAGCCAGGAACCTATGACCGAACCGCGCCGCCACACTTCGGCCACGTCGGTTAAATTCAGATCATACTGATAATATTCCGGGTTGCTTAATGGGGTGGTTTCAGCATCCACGAGTTGTTGATTTTTGCCGGCATTGGCATGTTTAAGAATGTTCAGCCCCTCCGCATACGCCGCCATGATGCCATATTCGATACCGTTATGCACCATTTTTACGAAATGTCCGGCCCCATGCGGACCACAATGCAGATACCCATTTTCAGCCGCGCTTACCGGCAGCTTTTCCCTTCCCGGCGTGCGCGGCGCGGTTTGTACGCCCGGAGCCAGCGTGGCCAACAGCGGATCAATATGTTTTACAATTTCGACATCTCCTCCCACCATCATGCAATAACCGCGTTCCAATCCCCAAACGCCACCGGAGGTTCCCACATCGACATAATGAATATTGCGCTGTTTTAATTGCTTGGCGCGGCGAATATCATCATGATAATAAGAATTTCCGCCATCAATGATAATGTCGCCTGCTTGCAGCAAAGGCGAGAGCTTATCCAGCGTGCCGTCGACCACACCCGCGGGCACCATCAGCCAGATAACGCGGGGTTGGGCCATTTTCTTAACACATTCTTCCAATGTTTTTGCGCCGATTGCCCCCTTGGCCTGCAGATCATCGACACTCTTGGCATTGACATCATGGACCACACAACGGTGCCCCCCCGCCATGAGCCGTTGCACCATATTGGCCCCCATACGCCCCAACCCGATCATGCCCATTTCCATGTTTGATTCCTTATGTCAGAAGACGGCAACAACGGTGCATTGAGCACTCATTTGACACACCTGAAAATCGCTTTGGTTACCCCGCCGTTGTTTTGAGAATATATTTTTCCACCGCAATGGCAAACCCATCCTGCTGATTTGATTTGGTTACTCTCCGCGCGGCACGTTGCACTTGAGTACCGGCATTGCCCATTGCAATAGACAATCCGCTATGGGCAAACATCAGCACGTCATTGGGCATATCACCAATAGTGGCGATGCGGGCAGTCGGAATTTGAAATTCCCGCGCCAAACGCAATGCCACGCCCCCTTTGTTGGCACCGGGATGCGTGACATCGAGGTAATAGGGTTGGGAACGGGTGGCTGATACATGGTCACCAAACTGCTCTTGCGCATCGGCCTCGGCGCGGGCTACGGCGGCCAAATCATCACTTACGCCGACAATCTTCACCACGTTATCCAGCAAACCATCAAAATTTTTCACCACTTTGGGCTTGAATTTTACAGTCCACGCTTCTCTGTCCACATGCGGGCCATGTTCAGAAAGCGCAAACCAGTCATTTCCCCGATACACCCACACATCAAGCTTATGATCGGTAATGGCCTGTACCACCTGCCCCGCGACATCCACCGGCAGGACCTTCTGATCAATAATGGATAAATCGGGCATGACAAACAGTCCGCCATTAAAGGCGGATATCGGGGTGGTAATATTCAGCGGCTCGATGAGCATCTGCATTCCCAGCGGTGGCCGGCCACTGGTAATGGCAAATTTAATTCCCGCCTTTTTTAAGCTTGCTACCGCCGCGATAGCGCGTGGCGTCAGTATTTTCTCATTGGTTACCAAAGTGCCATCAACATCGGCAATTAACAACTCAATTTCATCCGCTTGTGTGCTGTTGCCCGTCTGCATATCCACCAGCTTTCTTAGGAGCCTGTCCGAAGCAATTGCTCTAGCCGTGAATTCCCCCCAATCCACATGAAACATGGTAGGACGCTGGATGCCGATATGCAAGTTCGCGCCCTGTCATTCAATTTGGCGCTGTTAACCAAAAGCCTGAAAGGTTATCGCCGAGTTGCGACGGCCATTAACTGGACACGCTTCTAACAAGGCTCCTCAATGACTGGATTGGCCAGAATGCCAATTTTTTCTATTTCAATTTCCATTTTGTCACCGGGGTTAAGCCAAACCGGCGGTTGCCGGGCCATCCCTACGCCTTCCGGCGTGCCGGTGAGAATGACTGTTCCCGGCAACAACGTCGTGGATCCGGACAGAAATTCGATAATTTTTTCAACCGAAAAAATCATATCCGAGGTATTGGATTTTTGCAGCGTCTGGCCATTCACGCGGGTTTGAAGGTTTAAATTATTTGGATCGCCAATTTCATCGGGTGTTACGAGAACCGGCCCCAATGGACAAAACGTATCAAATGTCTTGCCGCGGCACCATTGTGATCCGCCCCACTGCCGTTGCCAGTCGCGCGCCGAGACGTCATTGGCGGCGGTAAATCCTGATACATAGTCAATGGCCCGAGCGGCCGAAACATTTTTAGCCCTGCGGCCAATGACAATCGCCAGTTCACATTCATAATCCACCTGGTGACTGGCCAGATGACGCGGTAATTCCACCGGATCACCGGGATTTTGCACGGCTGCGGGATTTTTCAGAAAAAGTACCGGAAAATCCGGAATTTTGGCGTTGGTTTCCGCGGCGTGCTTGCGATAATTCAACCCGATACACAGAATTGCCGTTGGCTGCACCGGTGCCAGCAATTTCGCTATTGCCAGCCGGCGCTCTGTGACCGCGTAAGGCCCCGACACATCGCCGGTAACAAGCTGTGCCTCCCCGTTGCCATCCGGAACGCCAAAATGTATTTGGCCCTGCGCGTCGAGAAATCGAATAATCCTCATGTGTTTACTCGCTATTATGCGGTCAGCGGTTCCACATTCACCCCAGCCCGCTTCTGCCAGCTTTCCATACCCTTTTCAGCCAATTGTACGCCTTTGGCCCCCTCTAAAAGCGTCCATGGGAATTCATCCCCGCGCACAATGTGCTTGCGGAACATTTCCCATTGTATCTTAAAAGCGTTATCAAATGCCTGTTGTGTCGGCACTTCACCTCCAAACGTCAAAATGATTCAACGGGCTGTCAATATCCGGGTTCCATACCGCCCGTGGGAGCATTGATTTTGGCAAGTTTGGTTCAAGTTGCCCTAGATGTCCAAGTTAGCGGGGCAACTTGCCCAAGATGCGCAAGTTGAGCAAAGCATTGATATTAGTGGGTTTGATTCAAGTTGCCCTAGATGCCCAAGATGTTTTTAAGGGGGGGGCGGCGGCGGCCGCAGAGCAGGTGATCGTTGAACAGGTGAACAGTAGAGCAAATATGGCTGGCCTAAAGGGCTGCTGCCGCTTTCCGGTGGACCCAACTGCGGTCTACTTTCTCTTTTCTACTTTCAGGCAATTGTTGCCGGTGGCTGCCGATGTTTTGGGTTGCGGGTGACAGGTTACAGATAGAATGCGGGCGCGGGCGTCGGGGTTCTACCGGGTACGTAGCGATCCTCATGGCTGAGACGGAACCATTGATGCAGGCATATTATTCACATGTCAAACGGCGGCAGGCCGCCTTAATGATCGATGACCAATGATCAAAGATCAGAAATTCGGAAGGCACCGTGCGGCGTCGGAACAATCATTCGTGGTTCCGGCGTCGTGCTGATGCTATAGGGGCGGGCGGGGGGAGATAAGGGCGCTTCGCTTCAATGAACAATGAGACGGCCGCCTGCGGCGG
>JAJZVR010000081.1 GCA_021847065.1 Planctomycetota bacterium
CGTCATGGAGCGGACTTTTTCTTCAATGCCCTTCATCGGCGGACATTTTACCATGGTTTGAACATTACTCCATCAAAACCAAGGACGGGAAACCCTGGTGGCGTTTTGGTATAATCTTCCAGAAGTAGAGGTCTGGATTTGGCGATCGTTCAGGTAGCGGGGCTTTCCGCCCCCTCGATAAGGGTGAATATCATGGATGCAACAATCTCCATCCCTAAACAGGCGGCTGGCAAGCTCCGTCGGCGCGCCAGAGCTAACGGCCAGCCGCTGCCGGTTTACGCCTCCAAAATTGTCAAACAGGCCATCCAGGGACCGGCACTGGAAGGGCTGCTGGCTCCGGTACAGGTAGATTTTGCTCGCCACGGGATGGCCGAAAGGGAGTTGCTCGGCCTGGGCCGCAAAGTCGTCAATAAAGTCCGGGCGGAGAAAATAAATTGACGCCGCGATTCGCCGGTATTGTGGTGGACATCGCGAAACTGCGCGATTATTGCCTCAGCGAGACCCACCCGCGCGGACGCCACAAGGCCCGGATATTCCGATCTCGGCTGGGCATCACAGCCGGTGACGCCCAACAATTACGGCAGATTCTGCTGGATGCCGCCCATTCCCGGCAAGAAGACTTGCGCCCTGCGGATGCCGATGAATTTGGCCAACGCTATGTACTGGAGTTTCCGGTGACCACTGCCGTCGGCACCGTGACGATTCGTTCCGCATGGATTGTATTGGCCGGCCAGAATGTGCTACGATTAACCAGTTGTTACGTGATGTAGGCGGCGGCTTACCCCGTTGCAGGAGACCGTTATGAGACACAAAATTCGACCGCTTGATATTGTCGCCATCACCGCCGATCTACCCGGCAAGGGTCTGCTGCGCGGGCAGGTTGGCACCGTCGTGGAGACCCTGGCGCCCGGTGTTTTTGAAGTCGAATTCTCCGATGACCGGGGCCGCACCTACGCCCAACTCGCCATCCCGGAACGCCAACTGCTTGTATTGCATTACCAGCCCCAGCAGGCCGCCTGATCCTCGGGCCGCCCGGCTGGAACCCCCTCCCATTTGTGCCCGACACGCCATCAGGTGGCAAAACGGGGCAAGTCGCCTTGGCGGCGACGGAGCGGAACCAGACCGAGAACGAATTTACAAGCCGACCGGCGGCTAAAAAAGAAAAGCCCCACCACTGGGAACCTGTGCATCAACGCGCAAAAATGGCGGCGGCCAATGGCATCTCTGAACAATTACGGGATGCTACCTAAGTAACGGAAAATCATGCAGATACAAGAAACGGGATGCCAACCCCTTTTTCCTTGCCATCATTGCTTCACCTTTGCAGAAGGGCTCAGCCCAGCCTTCCGCAACACTTCCTCCCAGAATCGCCGGTCACAGTTCACGCGAGCCGGAGGTTCACCCAATGGGATTTTAAGCGAGCTGTGAAGGTTCAGTGCCGCCGTCTCCGCATTGACGCCAGGCGTACACGCCAAAGCGTCCAACAAATCATTCCATTCAAGGCCACGATGCCCCAGCAGCTTTACCAACGCCGTCATCTCCTCCCCAAGGCTTTTCGATTTTGCTTCTCGAAGCTGCAACCGAAGCGATTCAATCGTTGGTTTTTCGCAGAACATAATAAATATCCCATTGTTATCAGTGTTCGGTTGTGCACCGTTCAGCATGCCTTGAACCGCTCGCATTGTCATCCCCGAAACACCCCTCCACATTACCCAGCGCGGCGGTGGCCGTCAAGATGTGTTTTTCACTGTGTTTTTAATTGGTGCCGATCTCCGTGCGTACGTTGGAATATTGGGCGAGGAAAACCCAAACAAAGTGATCAAGGCGATCAAATCGCGTAACACGCCGCAATTTAGTAGGCGGCTGGCCCTGGTATTTCGCTACCGCTGTACGAGACGGTGCCGTTCCGATATCGGTTTGATTCCGAGTCGATCCCGAATTCTTACACCTTAGCTACCGCTGCACCAGACGTAGCAACCGGGGGCAAAACGGATCGCGCCAAGTGGGGAGGCACCGAGGTCTAGCGCGTTTGGCCCCGTCGATTCTTCCACGGTGATACCCCAATGCCCGAAACCACCGCCATACCAAATTTCGCATTCGCCTGGAAACAGCAATACAAATTCCGGCTAGTTATACGCGGACCGCAATCGGCGGATCGCGGCCGGCCATTCCTTGGCATCAATGTCTGGTTTGATATCCTGTGGCCTGGGTGGCGTGGTGTACAACTTGTGATTCTCGGCGGCCATCCAAACGCGTATCGCTTTTGCGTCTACGTGCTTTCGAGCCCAAGCGGCGAATCCGGCATCGAACGCCGACGGGGAGGAAGATCGAAGGCTAACGATAACCACCGCCGTCACACCAAGCAGTGCGGCCACGTACACTGCAACCCGCGCTGCGCCCACGTTCCGAGCGTCGTGCCGCCCCCTGGAAATGCGCACCGCAGCAACGATTGTCGCATACATACCCAGCACCAATCCCCCGCCAAGAAAGCTGAGAGCGCCGAAAAGGGTCATCGCGCCGTTCGCCATGGCTGCCTGGTAATCGACGAAGCCCGCCCACCAACCCAGGACACCGACCGCGACGACTGTCGCTATGGCCAGAGCCGCATCCGCCGACACTGTTGCCCACTGTTTGGGCAACTTAAGCGCCGCCAGTGCGGCCACCACGATTAACGTGGCACCCCCGAGCAGGGGCAGGCCAGCCGCCGCCAGGCGGGTTGTCCCTTCGATCCCGGTTATTGGCCCCCCACTCGTCCAGAGAATCCAAGCAAGAAGCGAGGCCGTAACGGCCGGTAGCATGATTACCGGCCAAAGAGTTTTCCAATGATTTATAACCTTTGCTGTCAAGTTCCTGCTTCCGCGCTACTGTTCATCAAGGGTCGTTACTACATCGCCTTGTGGAAATTGCTCACACCACCACATCTGTCAACCGGCTGCCACTACAATCCCGTCAGGCCGGGCGCCCAGTATCTTCGCCCACTGCCCAATCAAATTTGCCCTGGAAGTCTAAGAAGCAATCTTTACATATCCAATAATATCGATCCTCGGTAATATACCCTTCCGTAAAATCACCGCCATGCACCGCAAATTTGCGCCAACAGAATGAACAGTGATTGTGGTCCCATCCCTCACGGTAGGGGCTGTAGGCCGCCCAGAAGAGAGCTACACCCTTTAGGTATCGCTCTTGCCCTCGAAGACGCCAATCGCTCATCTTAATACTCCGTTTCGTCATTCGAGAAATCTAGGGGCATACCCCATCACATTACCCAGCGTGGTGATAGCCGTCAAGTTGTGTTTCTCTTTGTGTTTTTCTTTGATGTGGATCGCCGCGCCTACCTTGGAATATTGGGCGAGGAAAACCCAAACAACGCGATTACGGCGATCAAATCGCGTAACACGCCCCTTTAATAGGCGGCTGTCCATATTATTTGCTTGGATAAATCCTAATCGTTTTAGAGACCACCGTTAGATAACATCCATAAGACGGGCTGAGTTGAAGCACGAAAAGGGAATCTCGAACTACCTGATCGTGGACCGATTTCAAGTACGCATCGGATTGCGCCTGGTTCTGTCCGGCAAACGCCAGCAGCGAGAGATCGCCTACCCGTGCTTGCTCTCCCCGGCTGACCGTTACGTCCAGAATGATATTGCCCTCCCAGAAATCGCCCGCGTGGAGCCTCAACACCCCACCCATTGCGATGCAATATCTCTTCCCTTTCGCGTCCGCAACCGCCAGTTCGGCGTGCTGCGGCGAAGGTACGCTCAAACCGAGAAGGTTGCCGTCGTGCAGATTCGGTTCCAGCAGCGTATGAGATTCTTCCGAAACGCTCAAAATCACGTCCACTAGTGCATCTCCATAGCGCGGGAGAGCGCAACGGGGACGCATCTCGCTTTATCATTCTGATCCGTGGTCATTGATCCTTGATCAGTGAATTTCACCACAGACGCGGAGGCGACGGAGTTTCCTCGGCGGTGGCGCGATTTTCCACGCGCCTCGCTTTCCGACATTATTTCATCTGTTGCGACCATGCCATCATCCACAACTTTGATCCTTAGTCAGCCGCCATTGTAACGGCCTCGGCTTCGGGACACCACCCGTTTTATCGCCGCTGTTTTATTCGCCGAACCAACCGCCGTCCAGCAACCATTAGAGGCGTCTGCGTTTCCATTAACTAATCACGTACCCGTTTCGTTTCCCGTCATTTTTGCGCATTCCCTTGGATTCCGTGGATGTCATGCTTTCGTGCCGCCGAGGCGGACGCGTTGGACGGTTGCGGCCGGCTGGTCGGCGACGCACCGCCCATGAACGTTGCCGTCGACAATAATTCAGCGATCGCAAAGACCGCCTGCTGCTGCCGCAACGATCTAGATTGCAGCGCGACATAACCGCAGTCCTGGCCTTTGCGATTGAACAATATGGCATCAACGAGGTAGTGCCAAGGTACCGGGCGCGGAAAGACTTTGATCGCAGCGCGGAGGCGTTGCCCTTCCCAGAAGAAGCAGATTTGAGTAAATGTGAAAACACGCAGCGACAGCAGGCAACGCAATCGTCTGTCCGTCGCCCCGAAGGGGCAGTCCAGAAGCCGAGCATCGGTGCTGTAGACCGCCCGGATGAGGGCCCAGGGTGAACGATATTTCGAAAAGAAGCGAGAGGTGCCTCCGAAGTTACGGTACTTCCGCCGGATGTAGACGCTTGCGAGATTGTGTGCGTAGACCCGCATTGAGGCGGCCCGATCAGCGGTGAAGGCGAAAAGTCGTGCGTGAAAAGCGCTTTTAGACGCGGGTTGTCCGCTTGTCGTGTAGTGAGGAATTCCAAGAGTCCAGCGGCTTGGCCCCGACTTCCCTTTTCCGTGGGAGAGCACCCGCCATCCGACAGGGAGGCTCACTTGCAGCGAACCAAAGGAGAGCTTCCGCGTGGACGCTAGCACAGGCGCAACGACCAGTATCGCGGGGGAGTTCACCACCCAAGAGCGACTCAACAGGTACTTATCGAGTGTATGCCCACCAGATTGGGGACACCCGTACAGAAAAGTGCACACGGAAAGCACAATCACTGCGATACTCGTCCTTTTCACCAAAATCTTTCTCCTTGAAGAGCAGTCATCGCTGATTTTTATCCCCGCGTCTCACGGGTTGCCATTGTACCGACATGTGCCTGGTGTTATTCCGGTGGTGCTCCAACCCGTCGTAAACGGCCATCTGGACGGTCCACCTTGAACCACCGATCCAGAGAATGGATAAGGGAAGCGACGCAGCGGATTGTTCAGCACCGGGAGCATCGATACCCCGATGTATCCGCTGGGCGCGTCCGCTAGTTTCCCGACGTTGCTGTAGGTTGCGCCGATAAACTTCTGCGAGAGGGTGAAAAAGGGCGGATCTACTATTCTCGCCAGCCGTCGCGGCTTCCAGCATTATTTTATCTGTTGCGACCATGCCATCATCCAACACTTTGATCCTTGGTCAGCCGCCATTGTAGCTGCCTCGGCTTCAGGACACTACCCGTTTTATCGCCGCTGTTTTATTGCCACACCAACCGCCGTCCAGCAAACCATTCAAGGCGTCTGCATTTCCATTAACTAATCACGTACCCGTTTCGTTTCGCTCGCATTTTCACTGGCGGCGAATAAACCGCCATGAAACAAATCCACCCAGCAACGAAGCGGCAGCACTGCCCAGGATGGCGGCCTCAACGCCAGCGGTGGATATGGATGCGGCCCCGCCGACCAGCCCACCCAATAGCGCCACGCCCAAGGCACCGCCAGCTTGACGGCTGGTGTTGTTGAACGCGGAGGCGGCCCCTGACCTTTCCGGGGGCAGAGCACCAATGGCGGAAGCCACCAAAGCGGGCGTTGCCGCCGCTAGACCCAAGCCAATGGCCAACAGCGCAGAGAACATCAGTGCATCGACCGGTACTTTAGGTACGCAGGAGAGCAGCAGCATTCCCGCTCCAGTTGCACCCAAACCGAGCGCGGCGGGATAGCGGCTGCCAAAATGCCCAGTGATGCGGCCACCAAAGGGTAGGCTCAAGGCGAACGGCGCAAACATCACGGCCAGGCGCAGTCCCACCTGTCCGGGCGACAGTTGTTGGATATGCAGTAGGTATAGGCTGAACGCGAACAGCGTCGCGAATACGCCGAAATTCATTAGTCCAGAAGCCGTATTGGCTGCGGTAAACACCGGCCGTAAAATAAAACGAAAGTCCAGCATGGGATTGGTGCGACGTCGTTCCACCAAGTACAGGAGCACGCCGCTTATTCCCGCCCACGCGAATGCGGCAATGACCGTTATGTTCCCCCAGCCGAGGGGCTGACTCTCAATGGCGGCGAAAATAAGGCTGGCCAGTGCGGAGGCAGCAAGAATCTGTCCCCAGATATCCAGCTTCCGTCCCTGTGGATGGGAGGACTCCGTGACAAATCCGAGGGTCAGCCAAAGACCCAGAAGTCCTACCGGCACGTTGATCCAGAACACGGAGCGCCAACCGAAGGCTCCGACCAGAAATCCCCCCAGAGTCGGCCCCGCGACTACCGCAAGGCCCGACACCCCCGCCCACCAGCCGATGGCCCGCGCGCGTAGCCGGGGGTCGGGAAAAGCATTTCGCAGAATAGCCAGCGAGTTGGGTAACGCGGCAGCGGCACCAAGCCCCTGCAGGCTTCGCGCTCCGATTAAAAATGCATAGGAAGGTGCCACCGCACAGGCGATGGAACCCAGAACGAAAAACACCATTCCGCCGATATACATCCGGCGACGGCCAAAAAGGTCGCCCAGATCGCCGGTCGTCAGCATCAGGCTGGAGAACAAAATGGCATAGGCATCGACCACCCATTGCAGTGCCGTCACGCCCACATGCAGATTGTCCTGAATGCTTTTTAGCGCGACGTTCACCACGGTGAGGTCGAGCTGGATCATAAACAACCCGAAGCAGACGGCGATCAGTGTGATGCTTGAGCGGCTTCGTTGGTTAGTCATATGGGAACCTCAAAAAAACCGTCGGCGTCATAATGTCGGAACATTACGGCCTCTTCTTTGAGAAAATCCGTAAGGCATCTGTTTGGGTAATATACAGAACATTTTACGAACGTCCAGTCCCGAAAGGAATTTTCTCCACTTTTTATCTAAAAAACGTCAGTTCGGGATAAGGAGGTCAACAAATAGAGGCGAATTGCCGCAATTTTGTGCGTGAGATATTGAGGCCGGCGTTGCTGTAAAAAAAGTGTGCTTCATACACACCACCAATGTTTCTACGTGCCAGGAGGCCTTTAATTTCAATTCTTTATCCCGAACTGGCGTTACCTTGGTGGGGCTGGAACGCAAAGATAGTGTTGTGTCCCGGAGAATCCTTGACGTTGTGCCGCCAGTGGCTTGCCAACGTGTTCGCGTTCCGGACGCAAGAATCACTCTCGGTTGGTTTTGGAACCGATGGACGCTGCAGTAGTGTGGCAATGCCAGCAAGTGTAAAGCAGCGTTAGGGACACAACAATAGTTTCCTGATAATATCCTGATGTTTCCTGATGATCATTTCCGGATGATTCCTTGATGGGTGCTGAAATGGCAAAAAAAGCACCGGCCTGAAAGCCGGTGCGGTTGGGTGGGTCGTTACTATTTTGCGTTTCACATCACGTGGGCACTTCGTTGGCGCGGGGATGGGCGTTTTCGTATACGTCCTGAATGCGCTTGGTGGTCAGGTGCGTGTATATTTGCGTGGTGCTGAGGCTCTGGTGACCCAGGAGTTCCTGCACCACACGCAGATCGGCACCATGATTGAGCATGTGCGTGGCAAAACTGTGCCGCAATGTATGCGGGCTGATATCCGGGTCCAGATGGGCCTCGATCAGATATTTGTCGAGCTTCCGACGTACAGAGCGGGTGCTTAAGCGTTGACCATGCTTGTTGATAAATAATGGCGCATTGGGCGAATCCTGCGTCATGATGACTTTTCGTTGATTGATGTACTTGGCAAGTGCATTGATGGCGGTCTGGCCAACGGGGCTGACACGCTCTTTTTTGCCCTTGCCGCGCACTTTAATAACGCCGCCGACGGCATCAAGATCATCGATATTCAATCCGACGAGTTCACTGACGCGCAGGCCGGAGGAATAAATCACTTCGAGCATGGCTTTATCGCGTGATCCAAGAATGTCAGTGTCATCCGGGGTTTGCAGAAGCCGGGTGACCTGCTCCTCGGTCATGAATTTGGGGAGGCGTTTGTCCAATTTCGGGGTGCGAATACTGAGCATCGGATTATTGCCGGTCAGGCCGCGCTTATTAAGGAATTTGAAAAAGCTCCGAAGAGTAGCAAGTTTCCGCGCGACGGTGGCTTTGGAATAGTTGTGCTCCCGCATGTGCTGGAGATAACGGCGGACATCTTCAGCGTCCGCGTTGAGGAGAAGTTCCTCAATGTGCTGCGGGGCTGGTTCCTCAGGATGATTCGCCTGCTTACTCTGCATTTCCCGCGAGAGATTCACCGCCGCATTACCGGATGCCGGCTGGGAGAGCAGAACGCTGGCGGGAATATCCTGCACGCCGGCGAGGAAGAGTCCAAATTGTCGCAGATCGGCACCATAACATTTACTGGTGTAGGTGGAGAAATGGCGTTCAAACTGAAGATAATTCAGAAATTCCTGCACTTGATGAGGTAACGTAAGCGTGTCCATAATTTTCAACTGCTCCAAAAGTCGGCTGCGGGCGATCCATATCATCCTGGCATGGCTTTTCCGCGTCTTCCGACCGCAAATTTAACCTTAGTCTTGAGCCTCATCCGTTCGGCTCAACGTTCCCACAATCGCTTCCACGGTGATATCAGCGTCCCCGCGACGTATAACAGCCTCATGTCGGAGGGGCTGCACAGAGGCCCGACAGCCTCTGATCGCGGATCGGTTGTCAACCGTATCCATGGTTGTTTATCGGCAATAACGCGCAATTGGATGAGATACAATTCACAATGTTGACATTGGAATTATGGATATGGGACGCAGGGAGCAAAAAAGGGCAAATGCGCCGTTCCTTGCCGCCCTTTCCGAGGCACCTTGGAATCGAGCCAAGCCTGGAAATGGCGAACTTCACACGTCGCCCCCATTTATTGCTTTTGCGAAAATAACAGGGGTTCGCAGATGCATTTACCCAAAGTTCATTTACTTTCCAGGAACTTCACCCGGAAGCGACGTGGAATACGGAAGCGAACCGTTGCCGCCGGTTTTTGTGCTCTGCGTTGTGGGAATCGCGAGGTTCATGGTGCTGTGGCTGGGGCGCGGCTGATCGAGCGAGGCGAACATTTCGCGGCTGCGATTGGCCATTCTTTCAAGACGGAACGTGGCATTTAGCTCACCACTGTTACACATGGTGTACAACATCGTGACCAGCCGCTGATAAGATATTGCGATATAGGGTTCCTTGGGATTAAATTTTGGCGAAAATGGATTAGGTGCGGTGGCCAAGGCCGAAATAATGGCGGGCAACTGCGGTTTACAGGTCAGTTCAACAACTTTGTGCGTCAATGGATCGCGATAATAAAGCATGACGGGATAAGTGGCTTTCCCGCTGGCGGCTTTGCTCGCGGCAAGCGGATAATTGACCGTCAAAGCACCGTGCGGGCTGATATAGAGTGTTCCGGGCACCAGAACGGGCACATGGCCGATAACAGCGATTTGTGGAATACGATGAGAGGTAACGTAAAGTAAAGAAGAGGCATCAGCGGGCAATACAGTCATAAGGAATCGCCCGAAGAATGGCTGGCGATACAGATGCGTAGAATGAATAGCAGCCAGCCCTCGATAGGCCAGAATTTTCAAACCGGGGTCATTGGTACGCAGCAGTTTAGAATAGGCCAGCGTCGCGTTAACGCGATCGCCACAGCGGGCGAGGTCCCGTATGGCTGTTCGCTGGAAGGGGCTTTTGGAATCGGTGGCATATTTTGCCAGCACGGAAACAGCATCTTCATCACCGATAAAGCTACCGGCCAGCACGGTGAAGAACCGCACGGCGGACTGTGGAGAATTATAGTGCAGGCGCAATATGGGAATAATGGGCCGGCCAAGCTGTTCGAGCGCCAGTGCGATTCGACCATCGGGAGCGTTGGGATCACGGAGGGAGTGAATAAGTACAGCGGCCTGCGAAGCAGAAAATCCCGGCATATTACGTTGCAGATAAAGCGACATAACCCGACGGACAAAGCGTGCGGGATGGCGACGATATTTTCGCGGAATCCGCAGGCGGATCATCATATCGTTTTCGGCCGTCGCGATTGGAGGATATCCACCAAAGCGTTCATTAATGATACGTTCAACCAAGGCACTAATGCGGTAGGACGGACTGTAAAGCTCCAGCATAACCGGCAGGCTACGGGTGACAATTCCGCCACCGAGAACGCGCCCGTTGCGGATAATATCAGCCGGCTTCTTCAAAGCGCCACGGGCATCGAAAGGATTGCAGAAAACCGGCCCCATGCCACGGGCGATCGAAGTGGTCTGAACGATTTTACGAATGTGGGTACGTAACGGCACGGGCCAGAGCAGGCCATTTTCCAAATTGGTTGCAGCGGTTCCAGCAAGAGCGGTAACGTAAAGATCAAAATGTGTTCCGGCGGTTGCCATGGCGGGAATGGCACCCTGGACAAATACCGCCGCGACCTGTCGGGAGTTTAAAATGCGGTTGGGGTTATATTGCTCGGTTCCGCGATTTAGATAGCCCACACCGTTTTTAAGCAGACGGTTGGCGAGAATATTGCGGATTCCCGGCGGCATTTCACCACTACCGGTATCGGGCAGGCCGGCAACAACACCCCAACCGCGCACAATAATCGGGCGCGCATAGGCCAAGGCGGCAACGGAACGAATGGTTCCACGCAGAGCGGGATAAATCGAAGGCTTGAGATGCAGGTCCTGGAGAGAAATCGGCGGTCGGTTAGGCCGTTTGGGTTGATCTGAGCAGGCGGCCAGCGCAAGGATCATTAATCCACCAAGCACCGCTATCGTGACGACATTATTACGTTTCATTGTTTTCAACATTTTCAGCACCATTGAAGGCCCGTAAATTCAGCGTAATGCGCGTGATCCAATAGCGGGTAGCATAACCCCGCCACGACGGGAACGCCAAGACAAAATTCAACGATAATTGTTAAATTGAATGGGAACCTCCGGTGGTTTGGCCCGCAAGTCGGCCATGACCGCCTGCAGATCATCTTTTTTTGCACCGCTGACACGCAACGATTCGCCCTGAATACTGGCATTAACTTTTAAACCTAAATCCTTGATGCGCTTTTGCAGCGCCTTGGCCGTTTCACGATCAATACCGCTTTTGAGTTTAATTTTCTGTCGAACGGTATTGTGGGTTGCGGATTCCAGCTTCTGTTTATCCAGACTGCGGGCATCAACCCCGCGTTTGACCATTTTTGAGATCAGTACTTGAATCACGGCATCAAGCTGGGTTTCATCATCGGCGGTAACGGTGATGAGCTTTTCTTTTTTATCCAGCTCGGAAATTGCGGCGGCGGTACCACGGAAATCAAAACGCGTGGCAATTTCCTTCTGCGCCTGCACGACGGCGTTGTCGAGTTCCTGAAGATTGACTTCATTGACGATATCAAATGATGAATCAGATGCCATAAAACACTCCTTATCTATTATTTCCCGGAAGCTACCGCAAGCGTTGCCCAGCCATTGGGCCAGAATAAAATACTACCATCCGCGGTATTTAATCATATCCGGCGGATTTTTTTTTCGCTGCAAAAATCGGTACATCGGTCCGATGACTGCGGCAATGACCAGCGTCCAGATGACCACGAGAAGAACATATTTGGCCCAATCGGGATCTTTAGGCACGGCAAAAGCTCTGGCATCGGCACTGTGCAACGACCCGATTGCCGCTGAGGCCGGGCAGGTAAAAGAGAACAGCACCACCGCCGCGGAGAAAACGGCGGTCCAGATGACCGCCCGCGCGGTGGCAACACCCGGAAAGCTGGAAAACCGGCGATGTCGGAGAATATTCATGTGATGACCTTATTGAGTGGATAGCTGATAAGCCCCGTGGCTCCGGCTCTTTTAAGCAGGGGAATAATCTCGCGTTCCATTTTTTCTTCAATAATCACTTCTACGGCGATCCAGGAACCATCCGCAAGAGCCGAGATTGTCGGCGATTTTTCAGCCGGAAGTATTTTCAGAACGGCTTGGAGTTTATCCTTTGGCGCGTTGAGCTTCAGACCAATTTTTTCCCTGGCGTTGATCGCCCCCCGGAGCAAGAGCGCGATATTCTCAATTTTTTCGCGTTTGACAGGCTCCTGCCAGGCATTGTGATTCGCGATAAGCCGGGTGGTGCTGGTAAGCAGTGTATCAATAATGCGGAGATTGTTGGCACGAATCGATGAACCGGTTTCGGTAATATCAACAATAGCGTCCAGGAGGCGGGCTTTTACTTCCGTGGCCCCCCAACTGAATTCGACGCGCACGGGAATGTTGCGTTCGAGAAAATATTGCCTGGTAACATTGACAAGTTCCGTGGCAATAACGCCATCGCGGAGATCTTCCGGACCTTTCACCGCAGATTCCTGCGGAACCGCGAGCACCCAGCGGGCGGGCCGGCTGGTGGCTTTGCTATAGACAAGTTCGGCAACTTCGTGCACATTGGATTTATTTTCTTTGATCCAGTCGGAACCGGTAAGGCCGACATCAATGACGTTTTCTTCGACGTAGCGGGACATTTCCTGGGCACGAAAGAGAACGACCTCAATAGCCGGATCATCAATGGAAGGAAAATAGCTGCGGTCATTAATTGAAATCCGCCAACCGGCTTTGGCAAAGAGATCAACGGTGGCATTCTCAAGTGAACCTTTGGGAATGCCGAGGCGGAGAATATTGGGCGATGGCTTTAACATGTTTAACTCCAGATCAATGGTGATGAGACGGTACGATGTATATATCTGTCCGTATCAGGTGTTCGCCTACTTACCTTTTCCGGCATGGTGCCTGGCCTTGCCAGAGAGCTTGGCGATACTGGCCGTCGGTTTGGATGCCGCGGACTTGGCGGGAGCATGGCTTCGGGCCGGCGGCTCAACGGGCGACTTGGCAGGCTGGGTAGCGGTAGAGGCATTGACAACCGGCGGAGCCAACATGGGCGAAGGAATTTTGGCGGCCTTGGGCCAGACTTTGGGCGACCATTCATCAATTTCCTTGCGGACGCCATGATGAAATTTCAACATATCTCCGGCACGAATATGTTTTTCGAGAACATGCTGCATTTCCGGGAGGTTGGTTTCCGCAGGAAAACAGTCTTTGCTGATGAGCCAAAGCTGTAATTTGGTATCAACGGGCGCGGCGGCTACATCAAAGCATTCCAGAGCGACAACGGCCTCAACATACGGATTCATACCGGCAAGCGTCTGGAGGTATTTACGTATATCCGCTTTTTTCATGCCATGCAGACCATCGAGACTCATCTGATGTTCGCGGTCAAAAATGGATTGAAGCGTGCGATGCAGCATGGCACATCGCGCTTCGGCAAATGGATAGCGGACGCCGAGCGAAGCGGCCAGCTCAATTGCGGGCGTAACGCGCAACTCATTAAAATCCACGACCGAACTCATGATGCGCGTTTCCGCGGCCAGGAGCCGGTTGGAATCACAATCGAACTCCAGAAATGCCCGGACCAGGCGAGCCAGAGGCTCAAGCTTTTCGGGGCGGCCAGACGGAGCGGCTTTGATCAGCCGTTTGATAATCTTGTTTAACGCGTCCAAGTTAGGACCCGATTTATTCATGGGAACCTCATCATCAAGTATTACGGTTGGGAGTTTCAGCGGGAGGGACTTCCGGCCCGCCGCTAATATTGTCGTGCTCATCGCGCACCGCCGAATCCAGAGCCTTGAGCACCTCAGCCTGGCGTTTTAATGATTCATCAAGCAGGAACGAGAGGCGCGGCGCATATCGGATTTTCATACCGTTGGCAACGTGCTTTTGAATCACGCCCCGCGCGGAAATTAGCCCGCTCATGACCGTTGATTCCGATCGATCCGATAAGATACTGATATAAACGCGGGCTTCCCGCAGGTCGGGCGATACTTGAACGCGCGTAACACTAAGCAACCCGCGGATACGCGGATCGGATAGATCACGCAAAATTGCTTCGCTGACCAGACGGCGAACCTGGGATTCAATTTTCTGCTGTCTGATACTCATCGGCTCAATTTCCGCTTCGCCATGTATGAATATTGCGTATCCATTCGGGCCTGACAACCCGC
>JAJZVR010000082.1 GCA_021847065.1 Planctomycetota bacterium
CGCCGCGGCTTAATGGGAGGTTTAAGCAGGTGCATGCCGGCCTGATGCGGCGTGCGTCCACCTTTACGGGCGTTGCAATACACACAGGCACAGACCAGATTCTCCCAGATGGTTTTACCGCCCAGAGATCGCGGCACAACGTGGTCCAGAGACAACTCGCTGGTGGGAAATTTGCGGCGGCAATACTGGCATGCGCCATGATCGCGCGCATAGATATTGCGGCGATTAAGTTTAACATCCTGCCGGGGCAGGCGATCATACCCCAGCAGACGGATAATCCGTGGTACCGCGAGTTCATAGCGCACGGTGCGCACAAAATCATGGGATTCCCGCTCAAATTGTGCTTTGAGTTGGGAAATTTCCGTCCACGATTCTATGTCGTATGAGAAGTAGTTCCCATTTTCAACGGAAATGACTTCCGCGATATTTTTGCACAATAGCGTGAAGGCTCGCCGCGCGTTGACCACGCGCACCGCCATATATAGTCGGTTCAGCACCAGCACGTTGCAGGACAGGCCGGAGGGTGGATAGATTTCTGCCACGCCAAAGACTCCGAATCAGCATCGTTGGTCCTCCATGATGGCTTTCCGGTGAAAAAGCGACAGGCTTTCCAACCGGTGCCTGGCCGATGCAACCGCTTAAACGGCTGCAAAAGTCAGGAGTTCCAGCCCAACGTCTGATACATTGTCATCGGAAGGGGGGTTATGTTCAAGTGCCGGTGGATTTTAAGCTCCCGGCAGCGATTTATCCGATGGTTTGACCGTTGGCGTTCCCGAACCGGCATATTCAAAGAATGTACGGTAATTTTGCCGGAAGTAGCCAGCGCTGTATGTTTGCGCGGCGTTCAGCACAATGCCAATAAGATTCGCACGTACTTGCCGCAACTGCTCACGGATGCGGCCCACGGTGCCACGGGTAATCATGCCTGCCCGCAGCACGGCAATCACACCATCCACGCGTGATGCAAGATTAATGGAATCGGCTACGAACGTCAGCGGTGCGCCGTCAAAAATGACCATATCGAACTGAGTTTTCATTTGAGCCAGAATATCCGGAAACGCGCGATGATCTGTGAGTTCCGTCGGCAGTTTGGAGCGCGATCCGCAGCCCAGAACATGCAGTGCCGGAACCTCCGGCGATTGCGCAATGGCCTGATCCAGCATGACACGGCCTGCCAGCACATCAGCTAAACCAACTTCCGGCACAAAGGGATAAACGCTTTGCAGTGTGGGGCGGTAGAAATTAGCATCTACCAGCAAAACTTTCATATCACTGATGGCGATACTGTTGGCCAAATTGCTGGCCACGGTGCTGGCACCACCACCCGGTGAGAAACTCGCCACAAGCAGCGTTTGAATGGGCCGGTCGGATGCGGATGCCGCCAGTCGACCGCGAATCTGCCGGAAGGATTCTGCCGTCATGGAGGCCGGCGAGTTGCGCACGCTCATCATCGGGCTGCCGGTAAGCAGCGGATCATCAGCATGGTCTGGAATAAAGCCCAGCAGCGGCAGTCGCATCACACCGGTAACGTCGCGTGGCGTGTTGACGCGGGTATTGGTCACTTCTACCAGATACGCCAGGCCAAAAGAAAGCAGAAGGCCAAAAACCAGGCCGCCGATGAGGAAATGATCGATCTTTGGAAAAGACATTTTCTTCGGCGCGATGGCCGAGTTACGCAATTGCACCTTGGATTCATCAATAGTGCGTTGCAGATTCATCATGGTGCTGCGGTCAATGAGATGATTCAGCAGTGTCTGATTGGTTTTTAAATTCGCCAGAAGGCTGTCATATTGTTGTACTGCGGCGTCCAAATCGTGCACGAGGCGCTGTTCCTGCTGCACGCGGCGTTGCGTGGAAGCCAGCATGGCCTGTGCTGATTGCATACGGGTTTGTGCCGCCTGCTGCATTTGCAGCCTCGCGCGGACGGTAAGCTTCTGCTTGAGCTGATCAATTTGCCTCTGCAGGCTGCCTTCGCGAATTTCCAAGGCGATTGTACCGCGATAACCGCCGCCCAGTGTTTTGCGGGAAACCTGAATGGATTGCTTGAGGTCCAGCAGATTTAGCTCCAGCTCGCGCAGATTCGGGTCATTGTCCACAACCTGCTGCATTTCCGGAGAAAGCTGAAGTGTGTTGTTGGCAACCTGATCCTTAATTTGTTGATAGGCCGCCTGCGATTCCCTGGCGCGTATTTCCGATTGAATCTCGAAGGTATTCAGTGTGGCCAGTGTATTGGCCAGGACGGTATGTTGCTCAATTAATCCCGGAACATCATGGGCCACGCGGAAGGTTTCCACGCGAGCCTCCAAAGCCTCCACTTTCGCCTGCATATTGGCTTCAGCGGCGGCAACACTTTGGGCTTCCCGGGATAACTGTGACCGCTCCTGATTTCGCACGTACGTGAGATAAACCGTACTGACGGAATTTACCAGATCCGCCGTTTCCTCGGGATTATGCCATGACAGGCTCACTTCGAATAAATTGGTGTGCGGAATGGGGGCTACAATCAGATCCTTTCTCAGTGAATCCATCGGGTCGGTAGAGTGGGCAGTCAGCCAGGAGCTTTTTTCCGAAGGTATTTTTGCGCTTTGCTGAAAGGCGTTGGTTTGCAACGCCGTTTGCAGTACATCCGGGCTGCGTACCAACACCACCTGGCTGTTAATAAACCGGCTTACACCGGCATCGGCGGTGTAGGTGTTATCTTGCCGTGAATTCAGAGGGTTTGGCAGGTTGGGCCGAACCTCAAAAATAGAGTACGCCGTCCAGCGCGGATCATACTGCCGGAATGCCAAGAATAGAGCCGCTCCGACAACCAAGCCCAGTAATGTGCCGATCAGTATCAGCCATTTGTACCGGCGCACGATAAAACCCAGCTTGGGGCCGGTTGACAGACTGTTTTGATCCGGTATTGATCCGGCCAGGGCAAGCGCGTTTGATTGCGTCATGGTATCCCTCTTAAAGGCTTAAGACGAAACTCACATACAACAGAACAGAGTCGAAGCTCTATACCTATCTTTATACCCGCTTTTACGCCAGTGGCAAGCGCAAAACGGAACATTGCTCAAAAAATGACGGCCTATAAACCTATCCGTCCGCCCAATATCCGTTTAGCCATGGATTTTTTTGAGCAATTCCTGCGCCCGTGGCAGGATTGGATCATGCGTGCTTTGGGCTAATTTAATTCCTTTTTTTAGAATTTTTACCGCACGAACATTATTTTTCTCGGCCACCAGCACCCGCGCCAAGTGATAATACGCCGTAGCAGGCGGATTATACTTCAGGCTATTATCCAGTGCATCGGCCGCACCGGTAAGATTGCCATTCAAGAAGCGTATCCATCCCAGAGTGTCCAGCACGTCGCCGCTCGGTGCGTATTGTCCCGATCCAGCTTGCCGGACCAGCAATGTATTGCAGCGTTCAGCATAAGCCAACGCCTTTGCCGGTTGGTGCAGCTTAACGGCCAGCAGATAGGCCAAATTGTTAAGAATCGCCGGATCATCGGCGTTGGCTTTCAAAATATCCAGATAATAGCCACGGCATGCATCATATTGTTTGAGTTGATAGCACGAAAACGCGGCAATTTCCAGTGCGGCGTGGCGGATTATCGCATTTGGCTTGGCAGCCAGAGCCGCTTTGGCCGAGCTTAAGCCATCCTGATATTGCTTATTGGCGAACTGAACCACCGCCCGTGCCGCATCAAGCAATGCGGGGTTCGTTTGAGAATCTGTGCCCAACGCATCGATGGATTTAATAATTATGTCTAATTTTCCGGACGGCTTGAAATCGGATTGATAGGCTGACAGCACCGTGAAAAATTGCGACGCATTGCCTGCCGTAAGTTTCAATGCCTCGGAAAAATCTTCCGACGATGCGACAAAATTATTTAGTTTAGTATTAGCATTGGCACGTTCAAGATACAACTCCACCGCATCCGGTGAAACCGCCAGGGCCTTGGATGCCACCGCAATTGCGGTGTGCATGTCGCCCGCCGCCTGCAATACCTGCACATAGACAATCGCTGCGGCGGTGCTCTGATTTGCCATCTGAAACGCCCGTTTGGCCGAGGTGACGGCACTATTTTTGTGCCCGGTCAGCAGATCAAAACGTGCTCGCAGCATCACCCATTGTGGACTGGCCGGAAACGCCTGATGTGATTGCGTGAGTAGTGCATTCAAACGATCCAGTGGTTGCAGCGTTCGCAGTGATGCGGCGGAGTCGCTGGTGTCCGCCGGGGTCAAAGCCATATACCGCTGTGATAGGTCAAACAACAGTGTTGCCAACTGCAGACGTGCGGCCTGATCGGACGGCGCGGATTTCAATATCGTGTTGTATTGATAAACCGCCTCCGCAAATTCCCCCGCACCTGCATACGCCTCAGCGAGTAATTGATTGGCCGCCAGATTCGACGAATCCGAGGTCGTAAGCAATTGCAGGTCGGCGATGGCTTTGGTGTAATGCGGTTTTGGAGGTGAAAGGTACAGTGTGGCCATATCATATAGTGCATGAGGATCATGCGGGTTAAGCAGCAATGCCTGCGCTAACGCGGCTTTGGCTTTATTCTTATGACCGGATTGCAGATAACCAAAACCCTCCAGCACCAGAGCTTCTTCATCGGTCGAATTTTTCGAAAGAATGCGCTTTTGCAGTATGGCAATCCCCTTGGCCGGATTGCCCGCCCTGATCAGCGTTTCTGCATAGCGCAATATGATCGTGCGGTTGTCCGGCACGGTGCTATACAAGCCCGCATATTGTTGCAGCGCCAGCTTAAATTTTCCGGCATTAAAGTACATATCCCCCAACCGGCGTTGTACCGTGTGGCGGCCCTTGGGCTGATCCTTCATCGCTGCTTGATATACCTGCACGGCCTGATTCAGATTGCCTGAGTTCTGGTAAAAATCACCGAGCATCAGCCGGCCGGCAAAGGCGACGGTCTTATTTGGATTCTCCGCCAGCGATTCAAATACCTGTTGTGCGGCGTCGGTGTTCTTGTCGAGAACATAAATTTCGCCCAATTCTCTGGCCAATTGCAGATTATCCGGCTGGATCTTGCGGGCTTTACGCAGAATGGCCACTGCACGAGATGGCTCTTTTACGCGCATGTAAAGCAAAGCCAGTCGTGCAACATTGTTCAAATCGGCGGGGTCGCGCTTGTAGATGCCAAGCCGACGCGTGATTTCCGGACCGGGTTTGCCATAGAGATCAGCAAACTGGTAATGCCAGTTTTCCAATTGGGTATCAAGTGGATAATACGCCAAGCCCTGATCCACCAGATCTCGTGCCCGTTGAATATCCGCGGGTTCATTGGTTTGAAGATAGTATTGCACCAATGCCGTCAGAGCATCCAGATCGTCCGGCTTAGCCTGCAAGGCTCCGGTTAACGCGGTAACGCCATCGCGCACATTTCCCGAAGAAAGTAGCGCAATACCGTAAAACGTTTTGATGTTGGCATCATCCGGATGTTTTTTCAATACCGTAGAAAGTGTTTTGGCGGCGCTGGCGGAATTCCCCTGGGCAATTTGCAATTGCGCCCGCAAAAAAGCGCCATTGTATCCGTCAGCGTTGAGGTCCGCGCCGCGGCTGGCCAATTTACTGGCAAGCTTGAAATTCTTCTGCGCTATGGCCACGCGGAACTGAGATTCTAAAATCCGCGTATTATTCGGATGCGCTTTCGCCAGGGGAGCCAGCACGTTTGCAGCTTTGGCGGTATCACCTGACGAGAGATAAAACCGGCTCATCAGTAATCCGCGTTCTAATGGATCGGGTAACTTGGCGATAGCGTCAAGCTGGGCTTGTTGTGCGGAGACTCCCGCCACCGATATCTGGGCGATGTTGCTGGTCAGCGGCCCAAGCTCAACGGTTGGCATGGGAGATTTTGGATTGGATAATTGATCATTGATGAGGATAAATTGCAGGTTGGTTGGAGCTACTTTCAGCGCCTGTGCTATTAGCGACTGCGCCGCAACCCGTTGATGCAATCCGGCCATGGCGGCGTAGGCAACGGTGACCACACGCGGGTCGCCTGGCGATTGCTTCACCCATGGAGCCATGGCTTTTTCCGCCTGTGAGTAACGGTTTTCCGCTAAATCCAAACGAGCTTTCAACTGCGCTAATGAAAAGATGTGACTGGTATCAATGCGTCCGAGAAGCCGGCGCAATTCCCCGCGTCGATTCAGATTGGCCAGAGACAGCGCTTCAATTTTTAGAGCCGCAGCATTCTTGGGATCCATTTTGAGTACGGCCTGCGCCGCTGCGAGAGCCTCCTTGGGATTCTGCTGCACCATCAACTGGGCTCTCGCCAAAGCAACACTCGGTTGGCCCGGCAGATATTTTTGGATTTCATTGAACACCGCCAACGCGGACCCGGATTGACCGCGAATTTGATAAATTTGGGCCTGTAGCTGTTTTTCTGTGAGCCACAGCGACAGATCCTGCCGATTTCCCGGTGAAAGAATAGAATCGGCTTGTGCTATCCAACGTTGGGATGCGTCCAAGCGTCCTTGGGCGAAACGCAATCGGGCGCGCGCCACGTAGACCCATGCCGATTGCGGCATGCGTTGTGCTACCCACGCCAGCGTGTCTGATGCGCGGGAAAGATAATTTTTGCGGGCAGTCGAGCCGCCCGGTGCCTCCATCGCCAATTGCAGATAAGCCCCCATCAGCATTTGATTAATGCGTAAGCTCATGCTCTGGTTAATTTCCGGCGTCAAGCCGCCGCCCGCCGCAGGATGTGTTAAGCCGAGTTTGAGATATTTAATGGCCGCCTGCGGTTTATTGGCCCGCCGAAGAAATTCGCCCGCTGCGGCGTAGGCGCTCATGTCATCGGGCTGGATGGTAATAATTTTTTTGAAAATGGCCGCTATGCTTGCCGGGCTTCCACCCGAAGTGAGCAATTGTTGTGCCTTGGCCTCAAGGACTTTGGGGTTGTTTGGTGCAAGCCTTTCCGCCGTGGCCAGTGTTTTGGTAGCATCAGCGGTACGCCCCGGCACGGCACGATAAATCGCGGACAAGGAAATTAAGGCATCGACATTGTGCGGGTACTTTTTTGCAAATGTCTGCAGAATGGCAATGCCTTTATCAAAAAGCTTGGTCATCGCGGCTTTATTAATCAGATTCTGCGCATGTTCCGCCGCCGCCTGCTGAAGATATACCTGTGCCAATAGCGCATGGGGAAGAATGTTGTCCGGTTCAAGTTTGCACGCGATCAGCAAATCCGCCTTAGCTGCCGTGAATCTTCGATCAGTCAGAGCCGCCAATCCCGAAACGGATCGTAAGCGGGCTTGTGCCCGGTCCATATACGCATTGGCGTTTTTGGGATCCAGTTTGATAACATGGGTTGCCTGCTGCTCGATTTGCTGCCAAAGCGACGAATCATTGCCTGAGTGCGTGGCATCCAGGTAAAAGGCGTCCAGCAGTTTTTTTCGGGCGGAAAGTAAATTAGGTTCTTGTTGAATGGCGGCGTGCCAGTCGCTTAAGGCCGCGCGGTATCGCTGGATATTCTTGGGGGTGGTTTGATAATTCAGATCACCAAGTTCCAGGAGAATATCCGCCGCCTGCGGCATATGTTCCCGCAAGGCGACCACTGCCGCCTGCTGATAAAGTTGCCGTGCCATTTCGGTGTCATTCTTTTTCAACGCCACTTTGGCTTCGGCCACCAGCCGCGTGGGATTGTTGTTGATCTTGATCAGAACGTAATAAATGCCGGCGATGCCACCAAATATTGCAATAAGAACAACAATTAATATTGTTAAAAAGCGTGTATTAACCCGTTTAGCCATGCTGTTTCCTTCGTGCCTCTTCCGAGAGTTCCTGTTTCACAATTTCAGTTCTGTCCAATTTTTCCAGCCGTCGTGCGGGGATGCTTTGCTGGCGCATTGAGTTTTTTCCAATTCGGCAGCAGCCGCTCAATGGCCGGCAGCGATGCTCGAATAAACGACGCAATAGCCTTGCGGGCCTCTGGCCGGGTAGTCAAGCCGCCCGGTCCTTCCGCAGTGACTTCAATTTTGGCATCATAGCCGTATTTACTGGTGGTACGCCAGAATAATTCGCTTACCTGTTCGGGGTTGGGAACATATCGACCGTCCACTTGGAATACATACGCCACATTCACGTACCGCCCTCGGTGTTGATTCATACTCAATGGAATGCCGGAATCGCTCATTTTGGGCGCATAAAATGACAGAAACCGCATTTCTAAATCAGAGTATGTGCCATCAGCATGAGGAACATGATGAATTGTGATGAACGTATCATGAATACGCTTCATGCCCACGCCCGCCCAGCAAACATTTGGAACGTGCGGCGTGGCGAAATCGGTCGGGTAATAATTCAGATTTACCCGCACTTGGGAGCCAGCCGCGCCGGGAGGCATTTTTGTATCTACATAGGGCCTTAGCAGATAATGGTGCGTGCCAAGCACCTGTACGACTTCCGCGGACAGGCGCTGATCGACCGCGCCCTTGGGCATTACCCATTGGCCGAGTTTCTTGGGAAGACTTCGCAGGGGGGCCTGCAAAGGCGTGTGAAGCTTTTGCAGTACCACATTAAAGGCATTGGAAGCTACGGTCAGTGATACCAAGCCCGCCACCAGAATGCCGATCGCGACAATTGGAGGAAGAAGTTTTTTTGTCGGTAGTTTGCCGTCGCTCATACATTTGCCTCCTGTCCGGAGTGACCATGTTGCGGGACATCATCCACAAACAGATGTTCTTCAAAGAGATCAATTAATTTGGCGGCACCCAGTTGCAGCAGACCGGCCGGAATCAGCATTAAAAGGCCCAGACTTGCGTGTGTGCTCCCGCGTGCCCATTCCGAACCCGCATAGGCAAACAGCACGCCTGACAGCGTTACTCTAAGTGCGTTAACAAATATTGCAATCGGCAAGGCACATAGCGAAAGCACGAGCTTTTGCCACATGGGCCGATTGGTCGAGTACGCCAGAGCCACCGCTAATGCGAAAAAGGCCGTTAGCATGCGTATACCGCTACATGCCTGTGCCACATTCAGCGATGGCCATTTATCTCCAACCTGAAGGTGAATCTGTGTGGCTTCCCGATAGGCATGAATGCCAAAAAGCAGCAGCATGTGCGCACCACCTGATGCGGCAATGGATTGCAGCGGGGTGGTGAGCTTCACATATAACGCCTGGGGCGGATTAATCATGAACAACAAATAGCAGATCGGCAACCAGAGTATTTTCATCTGCTGCCAGCCCAGCAGCCACAATCCCAATCCGAACAACACCACCAACATGCTCAAATCGGAAAACTGCGCCTGTCCGGTAATCCGAAACAGAACCTGTCCAAATACCCCAAACGTCAGCAACAGCAATCCGATATACGCCGGCCTAATGGGTAAATTTCGCAGCGTATTCCATCGCAGGTAAATAAACATTGCACTGATTACCGGAATCAGAAATCCCTGGCTGAAATTTGGATTGGTGCTCCATATATGTACCAATTGTTCAAAGTTAATGCGATACAAGAGGTAAAAAAATACCGCCACGCCGATGATCACCGCCAAGACATAACCGGGTAATTCGCGTTTTGGTGATTTTGCTGACTCAATGCTTGCAACATAATCATAGCGCAAAGGCTTACCGGACGGGGCGAACCCGTGATCAGAAGAGGCGCTGGAGGTTTCTGAAGCTGGCATGTGTCATGCTCCGGTTGCAATCCATATAAGTCTGATGCCGCCGGCAGGCCAAGCTTTTCAAGAACTCAGGTTCCGCAACGGCAGATGCAGCCCCGACCAGCCATCTGAACACCATACCACTTCCCGCCAACGCCTCAGATCACGGCGGTTGAATAATCGTCGGCTGGATGTAGTAGTTCCGATCATAAGTAAATCCAAAGCCATAACTGGCGGAAAATCCATTGCGTATGATCGCCAAAGGCGTCGCGAAGAAATCGGTGCCGACATTCAACGTATCATACGGTTTGAGGAAAATATCCGGTTCCTGGCCGCTGAATATAGCCTGCATGTTGACCTGAATAGTGGTTTCCTGATTATGCCCGATCCGCCGGATCAGTTCGCAGCGCCGGGGAATCGCCAGCGGGCCGAAGTTTCCTGCCGCCGCAACCGCCTGCTCCAATGTCAACTTCTGTCCGGTCATGGAGTAAACTCCTGGCCGGCCGACATTGCCCATCACAAAGTAAACGGATGGTTTTAGTGGTGGAACATTGATGACATCGCCGGAGTGAATAACGACGTTATAACGCGGGTCGCCCGCCATTAACTTCTTGAGGTTAATGCGGATAATCACTTCGCCTGGATAACCCGACGATGCAGAGTTTTTCTTGGCGTTGAAGTTGAAATGCGCCGGAGCGGTGGTTGTTGCCGCTGCTCCACCAATTCGCACCCATTGCCCGTTCACATAAACAAACCGTCCGCTGGTGGCGGAGCCGGTTTCTTCCATGGCCTGATTCATCAAATTGTTTTCAGACGCATGGTTGGCATTCGTTGGTGTTTTTCCGCGCTGCAACTGATTGGCAATTTCATTGAGCATGTTGGATTGCCCGCCCGTTTGTGAACCAGTGGACGTTGCGGTCGACGCGGTCTTGGGCGATTCTTTTTGCACCCGCCGGATGATGTAGAGATAATCCATACCGGGCGTCTGCGGGACGTCACCGGCTAAAGCCAAGGCATCCAGCAGCCGAAAGTCCGGAGACATAATGTTATAGGTTCCGGGATGATTGGCCGCACCAATAACTGAGAATACCCGGCGACGGGCTTCCGTGAGGTCCACATTCACCTGTGGGCCAGGCTGGTGGGGGCCTGGGGCGGCCATCTGGCCGCTCTGAATTAATTTGTGAACAATTTCGCGCCGCAGTTGCCGCGTGGTCATTCCCGCCGCATGAATCTGGCCCACAAAATCCAAGGTGATATCACCCTGAGTATTAATCTGTCGCGTTTGTACCGATTCCTGTCCGGGTACAACGAGTTCAAACACTGAAATGGACAATACATCGCCCGCACCCAGCACATAAGGCTTATGTACCGGCAGCAAATCCGCCGGTGTCGGCGGCGTGGAATCTGCCCATGCGCCAGCCGGCGGATCATTAACAGCCAATGAATCCAAAATTGGCCACGTTACTGGCTGCACGCGGCCAAACGGATTGGCCTTGTCAAAGCGTCCAACTTCGGCAGGATTCAAAAATGAATTACCCAAATTAAGGTAATCCAGAGGATTGGTAGTCTGGCATCCACCAGCGCCCACCAGCAGACCCGCCAGCAGTACCACCGTCATACTCACCATCAAGCCAGCCTTGATCCATCCCTTTCTGATTCGATTGCTGCGCGTGCCGCAGTCGCCACGCGCCTGGTGCGATCCACCGGTGGTAGCATTATTCAAGGAATCAGAACCGTTACGATCCGCGATGTTCAATGTCATGCGCCAACTCTCCGAGTGAGAAAAACAAGTCTTTAATAATGCCATCAGTTGAAGATTCAACACGAGATTCGTATTCAATCAGACAACCATGTTCGTAAAGTATGTGCCCAAATCCAAATATTCACAAGTCCGGCATCCATTTTCATATATTATTGGCACTGCCCGTACACTCCGTTAACCGGCTTGAGTGTGAATATTCAAGCGCTTTGAGACTTCTGTCAAGCCTGCGGACCGTCCGCCCAGGGTTTTCGTCCTTTTTTATCGGCTATTGATCGTCAAAACAGTTGAAAAAAAACTGTGGGCAGGCGGCAGTAGCTGGAATTTACCCGTAACTGCTTTAGGTTTTGCATGTTTTTGTGTCCAATTATCTCAAGGGACTGCTATAAGTGAACAAAATTCTGGCCATTACTCGGCCCGGCTGCCGGGTTGCAGTTGCTGACGGACAAAATCCGCCCGGGCGGCCTTTCGGGCCTCCCCGTCCAGCCGTTTGCCCAGAACACGCTGCAAATGCGCAGGCTGAACGGTGAGGAATAACTTGTTTATGGCGTTAATATCCAATCCGGCAACGCGCTTCATGGCTACGCCTAATCGCAGATGCGAGAGAAAATAAAGCGTCTCTTCTGTGGTCAGCAAACGCGCGTTGCGTAATACGCCAATTCCCCGGCCAATTTTGTCATCCACCGCCAATGGTCGTTCGTGTTCCAAAATCGCCCGCGCCGTCATCTCCGCTTCAATCATCCGGGGAATAACCGAATCGCTGAATTCCGAAAGGATTTCTTCTTCCGAACGCCCCAGTGTTGTCTGATTGCTGATTTGATAAAAATCTCCCACCGCCTCCGTGCCTTCGCCAAAAAGGCCGCGGATCGCTAAATGCATATCCTGCGCCGCCTTAAAAACTTTTTCAATTTCACCCGTTAGTTTAAGTGCCGGCAAGTGCATCATCACAGATACCCTCATTCCGGTTCCAACATTTGTGGGGCACGCCGTGAGATACCCCCAGCGTTCATGAAACGCATAATCAAGCTGTTGCTGTAGAAGATCATCAAGTCTATCCGCTTCACGCCAGCATTCCTTTAGTTGCACCCCGGACCGCATGACCTGAAGGCGCAGATGGTCCTCTTCGTTGACCATCACGCTGAGCCCCTCATCGCCGGTAATGGCCACTCCCCGACTCCCCTCTCCTGATGCCAATTGCTTGCTGATCAAGTGCCGCTCCACCAGCATCTGCCGATCTGTTTCCTCGGTCTTGTCTACTTCTATGTACAGCAGGTTCGCTAGCCCCGGTAATGCCGTCAGGCGTTCGCGGCACAGGCGATGTAATTGCATTCGCTGGGAACGATTGGCCTTACTCATAAACGGAAACGCCGCCAGATTACGCGCCAAACGCACGCGTGAACTGATAACAATATCGTTGTGCGGCCCCTTGGCGGATAGCCACTCACCGGTCTGGCTGGTTAAATCATCAAAAATCATCGTGTATACCACCTAATTTTTCGCCATACCGTCCAAGCGGCATGCCATTACACTGATCAGGCCGAGCTTTCGAGAATCTTGATCTGATCACGCAGTTTAGCTGCCTTTTCATAAGATTCTGTCTCAACCGCCTTCGCCAACTCCCCCTGCAAACGTTTTAATTCTGTGCGCCGCAGTTGCACGGCATCCGGCTCATCATTTGCCTTTGTTGGTCTGGCGCGTTGCGATCTTGTTTTACCAGTATGGTGTTTTGCTCCCTGCTGCGCTTTTTCAATGACGGCACCGAGCATTCGCGCAAAAATGTCGTAATCTTTTTCACAGCCCAGCAGGCCGGTATCTTTAAATTCCTGCCACGTCATGCCGCAATCCGGGCAACGCAGAGAACTGGCCTGTGCTAATTGACTGTGCGCGGCGACAAACTCGTTAAGGATTTCATTTAGCGGCAGATGATCCTGCGCGCTAAAGCCCGCCGCCGCCGCGCATTGATCGCATAGATCCAATGCGACAATCGACCCGTTGCTGATTTCCTTGATGTGTACCGTCGCCGGTTTATTGCACCGATTGCACATCATACCGCATCACCGTTCCAAAACGCGTCACCGCCGCCGATCGGACCGCAAGATCAAACGATCCCGCAGGCCCTTGCAGAGCCTCCGAATCAGAGGCCATTTCCACTCAACATATTAGGTTGGCTCGCGCCGCAATTCAAGCGGATATGGCATTATCAGACTGATGATGTGACAACGGCAATTTTGACCTTATCACAATCCCTTAATTGCGATTGGCCGATTGCCAATCTCGGCAATGGCTTAATTAAGAGGGCATTATGTCAGCCGCTACGCTCGCAGCGGACTTGCGGCTCATGAGCCACGTTTGGAAGTGCTCCAGAAAAATATTCGTTAGATTAACGGGGATATCTCTGCCTTCGGCCAAAACAGCTTTGACCGGCGTCGGCGGAGGCTCCGATGGCGCAGCGGGCCGTTTGGCGCGAGCCGGCAGGAATACGGATACAAACAGTACAATGGCCGCAAACGCTCTCCTATTTTTCACAATTCCGAGCTGGCGATCAATTGATGTCAATAGTCGTGCTCCGTTATGGTTGGGGTAAATGATGCTCCGCCTGCCAATGGGATCGCCTTTGCCCGTCATGTCCGAAGAAGCGATAATAGAGGTAAATGTTCACCGTCATGACGCCGGCGAACAGAAAAAACGGCATTTCAATCTCGGAAATATCAAATAAGAAACCTGTGCAGATCATCGCTAT
>JAJZVR010000083.1 GCA_021847065.1 Planctomycetota bacterium
GGATCACCGCGGTATCTGAGGGGCCGACGATTAATCGTCTGGCGCATGTACAGCGCTGGCCAGTGGTGAGAAATGCGGAGGCAATGGCGGTGTATGCGGCTGCTTTGTGGTTGGCGCAGTCAAAAACCACCAGTGGATTATTTCCGCCCATTTCCAATGCCAACATGCGGTATGGAAATTGCGATTGTCGGCGCAGTAACGCCTGCCCCGTGGCAACCGAGCCGGTGAAGAAAATGGCATCAATATCGGCATGGTTGGCCAACACCTCGCCGGCGACACTTCCGCCCTGCACCAAATTCAGAACCCCGGGTGGCAACCCGGCCTCCTGCCAAAGACGGCACATGAATTCGCCCGTGTTCGGCGTTTTTTCGCTGGGCTTAAAGATAATGGTATTGCCGGCAAGCAACGCGGGGATGATATGCCCGTTGGGCAGATGCCCCGGCATATTAAACGGTCCGAAAACCACCACTACGCCGTGTGGTTTGAAACGCGTGATAGCAATCGCATCGCCAGTATCTATGCGGGTTTCAGCACGGCGCGCGGCTTGGGCTGCTAAGCTGTGATTGAGTTTGGCTACCATGGCGGCAACTTCAGTGCGGGTTTCCCACAAGGGGCGGGCGGTCTCCAAGGCCATGATACGGGCCATGATCTCCGCACGGCTTTTCAGCAGTGCAACAAATTCCGTGGCAAGTTTTGCTCTGTCGGAACGCATCCACACAGGAAGCACAGCACGGGCCGCCGCCACAGCCTGATCGATTTGCTCGGGCGATGCCGCCGCGCCTTGCCAGAGCGGAGTGTTGTCCCATGGGCAGCGTGATTCCATTGCCTCGCCGCGTCCGGCGGGGTTTTGCGCACCAATCAACAAAGTGCCTTGATAAACGCTCATGCTTTTGTACCACCCGCCCGCATCGAGACATACCGCACAGTATCGCCGGGGCCAATATCCAATAGTTTAGCCACTGCGGGATCCAGCTTAACGACTTTGTCATTAACAATTTCAATCGCTGCCTTACAGGCGCGAAACGCCATGCGCCCATTGGATATCAGGTAATCGGCCCGTGCGTGCTGCAACGACGCGATACCCGTGACTACCGCTTCCCGGCTTTCGCGCACAGCGCGAATATTTTTTACATCACAGCCATAAACCGCGCCGGCTTCAAAAATATCCACGAGCTTTTCAAAGGTAAAACCCTCATCCGTGAGAATTTTCAGTGCCGGTTGCGTATCCGGATGCACTTTGCCGATCACCTGTTGCGCTGCGGGCGGTAAAAGCGGAATATACAATGGATATTTAGGCATTAAGTTGGCGATGAATTCCTTATCCGCCATGGTCAGGTAATCCGCTTGCGGAAAATCCACATCAAAAAAATGCCGGCCTACAGCATCCCAAAAGGCTGATCGACCTTGCGGGTCAATGACGCCGCGCATTTCAGCCAGAACGTGTGAATCAAACCGCCGCGGGCATTGCGCCATGAATAGAAAGCGTGCCAGCGATAAAAATCGGCCGTTGCCTTCCTTACGGAATTCCGGCAACAGAAAAAGACTGCCGACAATTGCGGGGCCGTCATAGTTGACCACCAATTCCAGAATCGGGATATGTTTATCCAGTTTCAGCATTGAACTGCAATGACGCTCCGCCCGCAGGCGGTAACTGTAAAATGGATCAAATCCGCCAACTTTGGATACAATGCCGCAGACGCCCACAGCACGCTGCAATTCAGTATCCTCCAGCATGAACAGATACGTTTCACCGCGCGGCTTTTCCACCTTCATGCTGAAGGCCAATTCGCTTTCTTCAATGCGACGCTGCAGTACAACACGGTCCGGTGGCAGGGTGGTCATGCCATAGCCGGTTTGGCCGGCTAACTCAAAAAGGGCATCCAGATCGGTAGCGCGAATCGGGCGGATAAAAACCATAAGCATTCTCCATCAACTGCCGGCACATGCCAGAAGTGTTGACTCCAGAACATGACAGATCGTTTCGATGTCATTTTCCGTAACGACCGGAACCGGTGGCAACATGCGTATCCGCGCGGGTTGACTGCCGGCGTAAAAGGCGATCACACCTTTGTCGAACAATTGCCGCAGCACATGTTTTACTTTGGCCTCCGAACCATCCAGCGGCGTGAAGGCGATCATGGCTCCGACACCAAAGGGGCCACGCAGCAATTGAGGATGGCGCGCGGAAATGGCCATTAGGCGTCGTGTTATCATCTCATGTATACGCATGTTTTGTCCATTCGGGCCGAAGAGATCGCCCTGAATCATTATCTTGAGAATCACTCTTGCCGCGGCAATGGCTGATGCGGACGCGGTGAAAGTCTGACTTAACAGGCCAGGCTGCGGCTTCAATTCCGGTGTAAAAAGCGTCGCGCAAAGTTGCGTAAGTTTGCCCACGGTCACCACATCCGGCCATGCCGCGAGACCAAAATGTTCAAATGCAAACGGACAGCCCGTCCGGCCAAATGTCTGTATTTCATCAAACCAGATGGCAACCTTATTTGCTTTAAGCTCGGTCAATAAAGCTATGAAGAAATCATGATCTCCAACCCAGTACCCGCCTTCTCCTAAAACCAATTCAATGCACATGGCAGCATGTTGACCAGGATATCGGCCGAGATGTGTGCGTACCGCAAAAACCGCCTTTTCGATACTGCCCTTGGGGTCCGTGGCGTCAAAAAAAGGTACATAATCCACGGCTAGACTTGTTGGCAGTCCGGCGCGGTATTGCGGTTTATCCGTTATTTGTGCCAATGCCATTGTTCGTCCGCAAAAGCCATGCTCAAAGGCCAACATGCGTGAACTGCCGGGCTTGTGCTGAAATATGAGTTTGAGCGCGTTTTCATTGGCCATGGCTCCGCTGCTGGTCAGAAAGCAATGTTCCAGCTTTGATCCGGCGTTTTTGGCGAGTTGCAGCAGCAGCGATACGACAATGGGCGATTCACTGTTCTGCTGCAAATTTCCCTGCATAACTGTATCCGAGAGCGCTGCCGAGATGCCGCTTTGCAAAAGCTGCTGATTCCCATGGCCCAGAAAATGCACGCCAATGCCGCTGATGAAATCATATTTCACACTGCCATCCGCGAGTTCCACCAGAGCACCGTGGCCCATACCGCTTCCGAGATATGGAAAATAAAGTCCGCCAGCGCGGGCGTAAGAAAAATCCGTGATAAGTTTGGCGTACTCCATGGCGCGGCCGGGATCAGTTGATTTGATGCCTGTAAGTTTGCTTTGATGATCGCGCAATGCCACCGCTAATAGGTCCCGGGCCTGAAGTACCCGTGGATCAGTTGCCAATTGCTCCGAAATTAAAGTCGCCATAACCAACCTCCGGCTCATGCAGCGTCTTTCGCCTGTCTATTGTATCGGCTAATTTGATTGCGGTCGCAATGTTGGCCTATTGGGGCACTATGATTGCAGGGCCTTTTAGTTTTCAGGACTGCATGGATTTTCGGGAGCCGACTTGATCAAATTTCCCAATAAATCGTTCTGTCCCAGAACGTCACGAGGACGAAAAAGACCAAATAAAGGGAAAACTAAAAGGCCCTGACTATTATTGGCCGCAAGCGAGCGGTGAGGACACCAAAGTGGTGGGTGAGGAATGTTTTCTGACCCGTTATTGGACGCTATACTGCGCAGAGGTATTGCGACGGCCAACAATTTGCAACACGGACCCGCGTCCGCTGTGAAAATTGCCTTCGAGGACTTCGCGTTCCACCTCCCGGGCGATAATAAAGTCCAAGCCAGCAAGCTCGGTTTGGACTTGCGCCAAGGATGGGAGCATATCGATATCCTTTGGCCCACCGGTATTGAATTTCAGTTGATTCGGCCCATAGGATTCTAATAACAATACGCCGGCAGGGCGTAACCCGGCAATCGCCTGGCGATAGATCCGCCGTCTGATCAACTGCGGCAAGTGCGCAAAAATAAAAACAATCCCATCCCAGCAGTTCGGTTGGATCGTGTATGCCGTCATGTCGGCAACTTCAGTTTCTATTTTTACGTTTCGCTGTTGCGCCAGAACCTCTGCATTCTCCATTCCAACACGCGACGCATCCACGGATGATACCTTATACCCCGCGCTGGCCAAAAATACGGCGTTACGCCCCTCCCCCTCGCACAGGCTCAAAATGCGGCCCATTGGTAGGGCGGTATAGTGTGCGCGAAGAAAATCATTCGGCGCTGTGCCATACGCATGACCCGGATGGCTGTATCGTGTATCCCAAACATTCATACTGTTATTTATAATCGGGGAAGTTGAAATTGGATAGTGATATGCCTGCGCGGGTTCTGATTAATATTGTAATTTCTGCACGGAATAGTACTCGGAAATGGCGCGCGTATTTGTGGTTATCATTTGTGCGGCACCGGCCAGTGCTGCGACCACGGTTTGATCCAATCCGCCGTCCTGTGTCACTATTGTTATCATCTGGGAAAGTAAAACAGGAAAACAATCTGTCTGCCAACCGCACTGTTAACAACGGCAGAAATGATCAAAAAGTTGAGTAAAAGCCGGAATACATGAGTTTAACTCGAGGAAAAACGGGAAAAAAGTAAATTGTCATCGCGGAGCGTAACATGAACGCGGTAAATGGGTTCCAGTATATCGGAGGTCAGGACATGCTTGGGGTTGCCGTGCGCGGCCAACTTCCCTTCGTGCATAATCAATACGCGATCGGCATTGGCGCGGGCATGGTTTAAATCATGGGTGACCCAGATGATCGCTTTTTGCCGGTCGCGGGCCAGGGATTTTAAGTGATCCAATAATTCCAATTGATGCCACACATCCAGTGCCGCGGTGGGTTCATCCAGCAGAATAATCGGCGTGTCTTGCACCAAAGCTCGGGCAATGGCCACGCGCTGGCGTTCTCCGGCCGAGAGTTCATCAAACGTGCGTTGGGCTAGCGCGTGAATATCCAAATCCCACATGGTTTGAACAATCCGATCCATTGCCGACTGATCGCCCGCTGGCACAGATGCGCGCAGCGCGCGACGCCGATGGGCCCAATATCCCATCGCAACAATCTCTTGAACGCTGTACGCAAAGCTTACCTGGGGTGTTTGCGGAACGTAAGACAGCAGGGCGGCGCGATTCAATGGATGCAGACCTGTTATGTTTTGGCCGTGTACCGTGATGGTTCCGGCGGACGGGGTGAGATGGCCTAGAAGCAGTTGCAGCAGCGTGGATTTACCGGAACCATTGGGGCCAACGATCATCGTCACTTCGCCGGCATAAAATGGCACAGCGACATCATCTACCGCCGTTTGGCCTGCAACGTACTGGTAACTTAAATTGGTCGACTCAATCGCAATGCCACCGGGCAATGCAACGGATGGGGCGTCAGGATGTTTACCACTCATAAGCATATTTATCCACGACTTATTACATCCATGTTCGCCGACGCTTCAGCAGATAAAGGAAAAAGGGGCCACCACACAACGCCGTAATAACACCGACCGGTAATTCACCGTTGAAATAGGCACCGGTGCTCCGCACAAACGTATCAGCAAGCATCAGAAATATGGCCGCCAGAAGCGGACTGGTTATAAACAATTGTCGATGATCGGGTCCAAATATTCCGCGGCATGCATGCGGGCAGATCAAACCAACAAAACCGATGGGGCCGGCCACGGTAATGGAAGCGGCGGTTGCCAACGCCGCCAAAGCAAACGCCGATAATCGCAGAGAACTTAATTGAATACCCAGACTATGGGCTTCCGCATCGGAAAAAGACGCTATATTCATCGCACCACCGAGCGTCAACGCGCCAGCCCACGCCAGCACAAAGGAGATAAATGCCGCCAGTATGAGCGTATGAGATGTTCCTTCGCTGATATAACCAAACATGTAGTTTAAAATATCCGTTCTGGCACCGTAGGGAACCAGATTATTCAGCAACATCACCAGCGCACCGCCGATGGTGCTGATGATCACACCGGAAAGTATCAGCGTCATAGGATCCAACATTCCGCCGCGCCGCCGCCCCAGTAGAAAAACCAGCCACGTGGCCACAACCGCCCCCACCAGCGCCGGAATGGTTTGACCATTGGCAAATAGATTCTCCATCCATGGACTACTGGTAAAAGACTGCAGCATGGCTTGGCCAAAAACAATCCAGATCATTACCCCCACCGTTGAACCGCTGGAAATACCCAGAACAAATGGATCCGCCAATGGATTTCGCAGCAACCCCTGCAACAGTACGCCCGCTAAGCCCAGTGCGGCTCCCGCAATAGCCGCCGCTTCTACGCGAGTGAGACGCAATTGAAGGATGGCCATTCTGGGAAATCCAACGGAAATCGCCTGCTGGCCTGGCATGCCCGGCCCGAAAGCCAAACATACGATAAATATTAGAAGTGTCAAAAACACCCCAGCGAGTGTAATGGCCGTCAACCTTGAAAGAATCATCGCTTTCATTGGCTACCCCCTGGGTTCGGTGCGGCATCCATACAGTTCCGCAGGCGGCGAATCAGGTGGTACACATGGAGCGTGAGCATCTGCGCCCGAGGCCAGGTTATTAAATCGACGCGTTTGTGGGACGCAGCGGCAATGGGTAATTTCAACCAGGGTAGCAGGCGGGGATCCTGCGGGCCGGATGCGACTGGCTCGCCAGGCTTTGAAATCAGGAGGACTTGCGGATTTAGACGCACCAGTGTTTCGCGTGTAATAGTGGGAAATCCGTCACCGCAGCGTTCCGCCACGTTAGTTCCGCCAGCCAGCGTTATTTCCTGATCCATAAAATTATCCGCGCCCACCACCATTATTGGTTCGGTGGAGATTATATATACCACACGCGGCGGTTTTTGGGGCCGACTGTGTGCCAGAATATTCAACTCTGATTTAAGCTTGGTTATCGCTGCCGCCGCCTGCTTTTGGCATCCGCTGATACTACCGAGGGTTCTGGTAGTTGCGAAAAGTTGGCGGAAGGTATTGATACGGATGTTCACGATGCGAATGCCGTTTTGCTTGGCCATTGAAATAATTCCCGGTGCAATTCGCTGCGGAGATTGCTGGAGAATCAACGCAGTCGGCGCGAGTTGCACCACCAATTCCTCATCAAGATGCACGTATCCGCCAACAACGGGTACATGTCGCAGGGACAGAGGCAAAAGTGGTTTATCCCAAGGTGAAACGCCAACAATCGTTTTGGCGGCACCGATTTGCAACAGTATCTGCGTGGCCGATGGATCCGTACTGACAATGCGCGGGCTGCTGCGAGGTTTGTTGGCAACGGTCTTGGCGCAACCCGCCAAAGCCGGCAACATGCCAACGAGAATCAAGCCCAGAATAATATTTAATCGCATCTTCCGCCATGCTAAGCAGGTGAAGTAAAAATAGCGCTAGTGCTGTGACAGCGGCACCAGAAATCCGGTTTGAAACATGGATGTTGCATGCGGTAACGGCGGATATTTTCCGGTGATTTTCCCTATGGCCCACCGGCACGCCAGTGACAGCGAGCCAATGTCCTGAGCTGAAAATGACGCGTTGAGATCCGTAAGGTGAGCTTTTGCATGGATCCGTCCCAGTGTAATTGCCGACATTTCACGCACCTGTTCAAATTCCGGAATAGGCATTTCCATGTCATCCAGACGCCCGGCCAGTTCATTGGCCAGTCGAGGATGGCTTTGTCCATTATCAATCATGCCAATCGCCCATATCGCCGCTTGCCGAGCTTCAACGCCATACGGTGCATTTTTTGGAATACATGGAATCATCACCAGTAGGGCAGGCCGGTAACGCATCAGACCGAAAAACTGAAACGCCTGCGAGAGCTGGAGGTTATCGTCATTCCGCAAAACCCCATTGCCGGGCTTCATCGAATTGGCGGAGGCAAATTGCGAATTTTTTGCGGTACTCTGGGCAAATGTTAGAACCGTCGGCAGCGTGCTGCGAACCGCCACGCGCCGCAGCGCCACCACCGCTCCCAAGCGAACCGCCTGATGCTTGCTGGACAGCAGAGAAAGAAAATCCTGTGTCGATGCTTTATCATCCAGCTTGCCCAGCACCAGACAGGCCTGTCGAATCGCCAGTGGATCTCTGCCATGAATAATGGATCGGCATGTGTTGATAACAGCCGCCCGACTACGGGATTGCGACCCCCAAAAAATCAGGGCATCTCGCGCGTACCAACGGATGGGGCGCCGCTGATCATTGAGCGTTACGCCCAAGCCATCAATGGAGTTATTTCCGCCAATGCGCCGCCATGTCTTTGCTACCAGCATGCGAATGGTTGGATCCGCGTTGTGGCTCATAGGCTCCGTCAGCGACTGCAAAGAATTTACATCATGTTTTATTAAAGCCCGCCAGGCTATGGCCGCCACCGCGGAATTGGAGTCCGCCGCTAATGTCAGCAGTATTTTCCGCTGGGCGGCGCTAGTGGATGCCGAGAGCATGTCAGCGCAAAGTAACCGCTGCTCAACGCGATCCACCTGAGCTTTCAGCAAGTGTTTACTTAATGTGGCCACGCCGGTTGCATGCAATATTGCCAGTGACTTAGCCGCTGCGAAACGTAAGATCAAAGGCTTTCCGGCGTCAAGAATAATTTTTTTCAGCACCTCATCGGCCCGATGATCGTGTATGGTACCGAGTGCTTTGGCGGCGGAGGCCTGAATTTGCAGCGCTGTAGCCGGTGATTTCAAGCGTGCCAGCCAGACTCTGCGCATGGATGCATTGTGCCATTTTGACAACAGCGGATCAAGCACCAGTGCAAACGCGTGTGGGTCGGATGAATCCAAATGAGCCAGAAAAGATTCCGTATGTTTATCGGCAATCCGAGCCAGCGTTTTGGCGACCGACGTTCTCACGGTCACGGGCAGCGTTTTGGAAGCCGCCAAGTGTTCCAACAAGGGAATCAGCGTTTGGAGATCAGGTGCCTTATTTTCGACCGCTACGCTAATTGCCGTACAGGTTTTGGAGATTACTTCAGGAAGATTCTGCTGCAATGCCTGATACCAGAGTTTGGTAAGTTGCGGATTGTATGTCATTTGCACATGCAGGTGCGGCAATTGCGGAGAATGCAGCATGGGATTACCAATACCATTGGTTGGCGGAGCCGCCTGTGCGCCGGCAGCGGCTAATCCCAAGAGCAGTGGCACTGCCGCGCGCAGAATTTTGCGGCAGGAATGTTTAGGCAAGCCAGTCAAAGCTTGTTTCATGAACACATCACCAGTACGGATCGACATCACGAATCAACCATTTGCGTAAACTAATCGGGCCGGGTCAAACGCCAGGTCCGGAACACCAGAACAATCGCGGCAACACACATTACCGTCAGCATGAACCACCAGTTGGTAAGCACAAAGTTATAATCAGTAAACCCCGGCGCATGGATCGTGGCCAACGCCGCCGCCAGTGGATTAAATTGAAGAATTCCCGCCACCATACTTAACGAGAAAAGCGTTCCGCGCCCGGCCCAGAAAACCAGCGTACCGCCGAAAAGCCCCAGCAGCAGTGCATATGATAACGCTGTCGCTTGCGCGGTTTTACGGAACCAACTGCTGATGGCACTGCTGACCAGCAGACAAAACAGTGCGATCAACCCCAGTGTTATCAACACGGTCACCACACGGTCCGCCTGCCCCTTGTCAATAACCAGCATAACGGCATAACCCGGCAGTGTGGCAAAAAGCAACAGCAGCAGTGTGCGACAGACACTTAAGAGTTTACCTAGAACAATGCTGGCCGGACTTAACGGTGTGACACGCAGCAATTGCCATGATTTATTCTGCAATTCCGAGCTAATCAACCCCGCCGACAAGCTTGGGGTAATTAGCACAATCAACGTTACTTGGAACATGACCATCAATTCGCCCAACGTCTGGGGCTGGAAATTCATGGAGCCGTAAGCGGCGGCCAGCATTAAGCCCAGTGAAACGATCAGGCAGATTCCCACCAATCGCATCATCCAATGCGAACGGCCAAATCGGCTGGTGCGAAATTCCTTGACCATGACAGGATTACTCAGCGGGCCAATCAGTCCGCTGCGGCGTTGCGGATCAAAAAACCAGAGGTACATAATGCGGCGATACGCCCGAACTTGGGTGGAGCGGTCGTCCGTGACCTTGCCGCTGGCACGCGGACGGTCGAAAAGCCACTGGCCCAGACGTTGAATGCTTAACAATCCCAACACACCGCTGAGCACCAGTGAGCAGATCACAAATCGTGTGATCACCGAATCCCCGCCATTGACGGAATTACCGGCATGAACGGAATTGGATCCCATCACATGCAACATCGCGGGAAGGGGTGAAAACGATGCCAGCCATCGACCCACGAGCAGAAACGTCGGATTCTGCGTGTTGGCGACCAGGCGGTACGGAATCAGAAGCAGCAAATCCAGAACGAATAAGACCGCATAAGTCAGGCGTATGGCGGAATCCACATCATTGGCACGGATACTCACATACAGCCCCACAGCCGCTGATTCCAGCGCCACGAGAATAAAAATCAGATATAACGGCAAAACCTGATGCACCAGACTCACACCGCCCATGGCAAAGCAGGCCGTCATGCCGGGAATCGTCAGCAGCATAAGTATCATCGGCAATCCTAAAGCACCGATGAGTTTGCCACGATAAATCGCCGCTGGCGAAAGCGGAGAATTCAGCAAAAGCGCCAGAGTACCGGTCCCCTTTTCCGCCACCACCGATGCCGCTGGAAATGCCGGGGCCACCAGCATCACGCCTACTAAAATAGTCCATGAAAGCAGACTTAATACCTGCTGCGCCTGTGTACCGGCCAGATTCACCCGTCCACCGGCCGGCCAGCGCAGAACAATGACCGCCGCCAGTACCACCAGCCACGCAACTTCCAGAGCGGCCACGTTGGGCTTCCGCAGGGCGCCAATAAGTTCACGACGTACAATCGGGTTGTTCACGACTTGGCCTCCCCGGCTGCAATTTCCGCTTTGTCCTGCTGTGTGACAGACAGAAAAGCATCTTCGAGGTCTTGCTGCATTTCACGGAATTGACTCACGCGCACCTGCGCCGAGACCAGCCGCTGCAGCGCCACCGCCAGACTTTGTTCATTGCCGGTGGTGTTGAATCGCACCATCATTTCAGATGGCGCTTCGGTAACCGTGGCTGATTGGTCAAGATTATCCCGCAGGATTCCCGCTGCCTGCGCAACATCGTCTTCAGAAAGCAGTTGGATTTCGATCATGCGCTGATGCCGGACATTTTGCATGATCTGATCCAGTGTGCCGAACGCTCTAAGTTTTCCATGCGTCATAATCGCAACCATATTGCATATCCGCGCCAGTTCCGGCAGAATGTGACTGGTAACAATAAGCGTCTTACCTCTTTGCGCCAGATTCAAAAGAATTTCGCGCATTTCCACGCGTGCCGCTGGATCAAGGCCGTTGGCCGGTTCATCCAGAATCAGCACGGGAGGGTCATGCAACAGAGTTCGGGCGATGGCAACGCGCTGTTTCATTCCGTGGGAGAGGCTTTCAACATATAAATCCGCCATGTGCGCAGCACCGGTAATGGCCAGCGAAGCGTTGATGCGATCCTGCCTTTGTTTGCGGGGAATTTTGAAAGCCGCCCCGAAGAAATCCAGATATTCGCGCACGCGCATGTTGTCATAGGACCCGAATGTATCAGGCATGTAACCGACAAGATGTTTAATTTTTCGCGCGTCAGCGGTGCAATCCACCCCGCCGATAGACGCTTTGCCGCTCGTGGGACGGATCAAACCCACGAGAATTTTAATCGTCGTGGTTTTCCCGGCACCATTGGGCCCGATAAAACCGAGTATCTGGCCTTTTTCCAGGCGAATGCTCAGATGATCCAGCGCGGTAAAATCGCCATAGACCTTTGTCAATTCCACTGTTTCTACTACCGGTGCGTCACTCATAATCATTCCTGTTTGATTCCAGGGAACTTAAGTTCCTACGCGTGGCCTTATTGTACCGTGCCCGCGGCCGTTAAACGGATCGTTGTCATGTGCCAGGTGCTGTTGGGGTCAATATTGCCGCCAACAACGATTTCACACTGCCATCCACCCGCCGGGCCAATACTGGACAGTTCCGGCAATGTGGGATGAAGTACCATCGTCCCACCGTTGATCGCTGCGCCGATTTGAATCCATTTTCCATGTTCCCGAACCAATACTGAAACCGGGCGGCCTGGCGAGCTGAGTTTAATTGTTAAAGTGGCGCTGGTTAATCTCACGGGAAGAACCTGTCGGGGCAACTGAAAGCGCACAAATATACGCGCCGGCGATGAAAGGTCCTGCAGCCATCGATGGTTGCGCGTATTGTACACCGGAGCCGGGGCATGCAGGCCCGGGCCAGGAACAAGCCGATATGGCAAATAGGGCCATGGTATCTCAACGTGCGTTCCGACCGCACTTCGCTGCATCTCCAGCGGAATAACCAGCAGCGTTTGATTCATCGTAACCGGATTATGCGTCAGATGCACCATCGGCATGGCCGCGGATGGCCAATCAAGCAGCATCGGTTCAGCCGGGCCTTCTGTATTAAACAACCGTGATTCAATGGTGTTATGCCGCTGCTGGCTTCGGGTTAAGAAGGAGGATTGAATAAATTGTCCGGAGGGCAAAATCTGGGCAGTGCCGGCCAGGAGCTTTCCGGCACCGGCACGGGTCAAAGCCAACGCACCGCGCGGTGCCGCAATGGCCGCATCCTGTAAATGAGCCAGCAATGATTCCTGCCCGGAAACCTGCAATCCCGCCGGACCAAACATCCCGATGATCGGTTTGATAAGCCTGTCTTTATGCGTGCTGGTGAAAGGAATGTCAATGGTGGCAGCGGACGGCAAATGAAGATTCTGCCATTGGAATTTCTGGTCCGGTTGTGCTACTACGCTGGCATTGGACTGTTTGGCGAAACTGGTTGTGGGATTCAGTTGAAACGCGGACGACGTTGTCAACTCTGCCGCCCGCGCATTGGGTGAAAAAATCGATGCAAAACCGCTTATCGCCAGCAAATGCTGACTCGGGGAGGCGGACGCAATTTGATACGATGAAAATGTAAGCTTCACGCGCCCGCGATTCAATTTTCCATTGACAATAAGAATAATGCCAGCCACCATCGCCAAAGCAATCGCAACTGGTGCCAGACTTTCAAGTTTGTCTTTGCGCCCCAACACAAAGGCGGCCAGTAGAAGTATAATCGTCATCCCCACCAGAACCACGCCGATAATCATTCGCCCGGAAATTCGGTACCCGATTTGTGATGTGGCACTGTGCTTAAGCACGGATATCGGCGTATGAAACCCGCTGGCGGCATAGAAATTTCGGACAATCGGCCAGAGCACGGCTCCGCCTTTTTGTGTTTTGTTGAGCATCCCGCGCCCATTAACCGCGCAAATATACACCCGGCCCAGACCGATATGACGCATTAATACCACGGGCCAAGCGTTCATTTTTTCCAGCGTCTCATATCCTGGAGCCAGCAGATATACGGCATGAATGGCTTTTTTCAAATGCAGGACCGAATTTTTAGTGCCCGGCCCGGAAAATCGCAGCGTCGCGGTGCGGGTTTGTCCCACCTTGGTAATAGTCCAATCCGAGCCTAATAAAGCTCGGCCAAAGCTGTCACTGACCCTCTCGGCCTGAATCCAGAGTTGACCACCGGAGACCAGCCACCGGCGCATGGCATTGATTTGGGGGGCGGCAAGATTCATGTGTCGGCGTGCGGCGAAAATCCCGTACACGCCATCATATTCAGAGGGTACATACGGCATGTGTGAAGCATTGGTGTACGCAATAACCGACGAAAGGCCCTCTTGCTTGCGCATCTGTACCACAAGATCAGCGGTAGCCTGGTCATTATCGTCCGTCACGGCCATGGTGGCGTAGCGGGCTGCGGGAGTAAACATGCCCCCGTTGTTCCGGGCAATAATATGCCCCGAAGCACCCGCCAGCCAAGCAGTGTAATCTGTGACTTTCTTGCCGGGCCGCGGAAATGGGCAGAATACCGGAAGAGAAATAACTTCCTCACTGCGAGCAGGCAGCCAGATGGGCTCCACAAATTCAATATTGGACATCCGATCCAGGCGCACAAATAAATCCGCGCGAACGGCCTGATACGTTGAATTGCTCAACCCCGCAATCGCGGCATTCCAACGATTACCGCGCGCCGATAGTGTGGCCGC
>JAJZVR010000084.1 GCA_021847065.1 Planctomycetota bacterium
TTTTGTGGCCGTAATCCGTCTTTGATCGGGTTATTTTCCACATAACGCACCGCGCAGCCCAAGTCCGCCTCCGAGTTGAGAAATACGCACCAGTGGCCGCGTGCCCAAATCGAACACACATTGGGTTCCGGCGGGTTATCGGATCCAATCAGTCCTTCCGCGTGCAGTTGATGCATCGCACGACTTTTCAAGTGCGAGACAATTCGGCCCACCGGACGAGCATGCCGCGCAATAACCAAATGGGCGTGGCCCGGCATCACACTGCACGCATGGATCATATAAACGCCTTCTTTCGCCGCTCGGCCGAATCCCGCAGCAATAGCCCGTGCCTGAAGCCCGGTGAATTCAACAGGCTCACGGGTTAACTGGACTTTAGCGTTCAGTCGCGCTGCGACATCGTGCGGGTCATACGCTCTTGATCGACCACCGGTAACCGGTGTGGCTCTTCCGGCAACGCGGAAGAGGTCATCCGAGCCGACATAATGAGAACCCGATCCTCTCGGATCATTTGGCAGCCAGAAGCCATAAGCACACACCACAATGTGCCAGCCGATAATCACGGGAATATTCTCCGCTTTAGACCGCAGCATTCTCGACTACACCCCGCGCGGTGCAAGCACACGCGGCTAAAAACCGGCCGGGATGTCAAATTTATATTCCCACGCGGCTAAAAACACGGTACCCCGGATTGCCACATCCTCGCGCGACGGATATTTTAGCCGCGTGTGCTTGCACCGCGCGCGTCGGAACAAATTCGCCGTGCAACCACGCGATTGCCCTTACACCGCCGCCAATCCCTGCACGCGGCGCCAGGCGGAAAGCTGTCCCGCGTGGTAACCTTCATGCCAGGTGCCATACATAAAAATGGTGTGGCCGATGGTCGGGAATCGCTCGCGGCGTGCCGGATCAGGATGCGGCTGGGAAAGCTGTTCGGGTTTTACATTTTTGAGCCGCTCAATGATTTGCGCCCGGATCGTTGCCAAATGATCCAGATAAAACTGTTTCGGCTTATAGAGCGTCTTATTCGCGCTGGGCGTGCTGCCACCGCCATAAACATCTTTCCAGTTTGCATCCAGCGTGGGGGCCGTTCCGCCCAGCAGCGCCAGAAAATTCCCTTCCACCATCAGCAGGTGCCCCAGCACCCAGGCGGGGTGGTTGGTTTTAGGCGCCGGTTGCAGCGTCATTTGGTCATCCGTGAGATCGGCCACTAATTTAAGCGTGGCGTTGCGTGTGTGGGTAATCGTGGCGATGAAAGCTTCAAGCATGAAAAAATCTCCTCAAAAGGGGTTAAACAAACTGCCAAATTTAACTGCCAACATATTTGGCGTAAATCGCCTTGGCCACCGCGGCCTCGTGCGTACCTTTTATAATAGCTCTGCCATCGGCGAAAAGCGTCAATTCATATTCCTTACGCCGCTCGCCCTGACCTTCGCCAATGGCGCATTTAAGCATAAACTTATTAAAAGTTGGGGTGCCTACCGACCGTAAATTTGCGGCAATGTGGTCAAAATCCACTTTGCCGCCCGGCGGTTGGGAAATTTGTACCGCATTTCGTCCGCACAATGCGGTGGTGCTGGAACCGAACTTGCCGGACAAATACTCATAGTTGTGATGCTTGCACGCCGGGCAATCCGCAATTTCCCGTGCCCGCGAAACATTCAACTGCTGAAAGCGATTATCCCAGAGATCAAAACTAAACAGCCGCGTGCTGACGGCATCGATATTGCCGGTCAATAGTTTCATAGCCTCCATCGCCTGCCAGCTTGCCACCACATTCACCGTTGGCCCCAGCACGCCGGCGGTATCGCATGTCGGGTTCATGCCGGCCGGTGGCGAGGTTTCAAAAATGCAGCGGAGGCACGGCGTAATGCCGGGCCGAATGACCATGCCAAGCCCCATGGCACTGATGCACGCCCCGTAAATCCATGGAATATTGAGCTTGATCGACACATCGTTAATTAAAAACCGCGTCTCAAAATTATCTGTGCCGTCCAGCAACAGGTGCTTGTCTTTGGCGTATTGCTCAATGTTGTTATGGTTCACATCCGCCACCACCGCTTCAACATGCACATCAGAATTAATGCCCGCGATTTTGCGCTGTGCGGCAACTGATTTGGGCAATTGATCTTTGATATCCTGTTGATCAAAGAGCACCTGCCGCTGGAGATTATTAAGTTCAATAAAGTCGCGATCAATAATGGTGAGGTGGCCAACACCGGCCCGTGAAAGCGTATTGGCCAACACGGTGCCTAAGGCACCGCAACCGACCATCAGTACCCGCGCCGCTTTGAGCTTTTTCTGCCCTTCCACGCCAATAGGCGCCCAAAGCATCTGCCGGTTATACCGCGCCAAAGACGGGTCCGCCTGTTCTAATTCCTGTGCCAAATCTGATAAAGCCATTCTGAAAAACCTTTCAATTTGTTTCCTGCGGTGGTGGCTGCATGATGCACGTTGGGCACAACCATCACTTCCGCACGCTACCCTTCCACCACGCTGCCTTCAATGGGCTCAACTGCCACGCCCTGTTCACGCAGAAACGCCAGTGCTCCAGCCACATCCTGGCCATTGCCTTCAAACAATACCGCCATAATCCCGATTTCCGCGGTCACACTGGCTTGCCGGATATCAAATGTGACATCCGGAAATTGCCGGGCCATGCGCCACAGTGCCGGCGTTTCCACCATGGATTTTCCGCTGAAAGTCAGCCACACGCGTTTGCTGGTTTTTGCCATGTTTTATCCTCCGGCAATGGCGGGCACAACGCTGACATCATCGCCATCCTTAATGGGGGTTTGCAGATTATTCAAAAAGCGGATGTCCTCATCGTTGACATATATATTCACAAACCGATTCAACTCGCCGGGCTGTTTATACAACCGCTTTTCCATGCCGGTGAACTGCCCGCACAAATGTTTTAACGCCTCATCCACCGTGCCCGCCTGCACTTCCACCATATCCGCACCATTGGTTACGGCACGCAGGGGAGTGGGAATTCTAATTTTAATCGCCATCGTGTTCTCCATTAGGTTACGCGGTTTTGTCCGCTTGTAACAATTTTGTTTACGCCAACTACCTGCCGGGCATACACCCGGTGGCTCACAATTCCATTTGCATTATACGCTTGCGGGAACCTTTGCCGGTGCCTTCGCCTGTTGCGCCTTATAGGTGGCCATTAATGCGTCAAACGCATCAAGCTTGGGCGGAATGGAGGTCGGCGGTTCCAACTGATCCACCACTACTTCCACCGTCTTTAATCCATTTCCAGTGATGCACACACATATACTTTCATCACGCGGAATGCGTCCGCTGTTGATCAATTTAATAGTCGCCGCTAAGGTCGTGCCGCCCGCGGGTTCGGTCCAGGTCCCTTCCGTGCGTGCCAGGAGTTTGATGGCATCCACAATTTCCGCATCGGTGGCGTCTTCACCCCAGCCGCCGGATTGTTTGACCGCCTGCACCACATAAAAGCCGTCCGCCGGATTACCAATGGCGATGCTCTTGGCAATGGTTTTGGGCTTCTGTGGTTTGATCAGATCGTGTCCGGCGCGAATCGCCTCCACCACCGGGTTGCATCCGGCGGCCTGGGCGGAATAAATTTTTGGCTGGTTATCCGCTACAAGTCCAAGATCAATAAATTCCTGATACGCCTTGTAAATCTTGGGCAGAATGGTTCCGCCTGCCGTCGGGCAAACGGTGTGTTTGGGCAACTGCCAGCCCAATTGCTCGGCCACCTCGAAGCCAAAAGTCTTGGCTCCTTCGGTATAAAATGGCCGCAGATTCACATTGACAATCGCCCATTTGTATTTGTCGGCAATTTCCGAACATAAGCGATTGACATCATCATAATTGCCTTGAATGCGGACCATGGTGGGGCCGAAAATCAGTGACCCCAGCACCTTGCCCTGTTCCAGATCATGCGGGATCATCACAAACGCCTTCAACCCCGCCACCGCCGCATGGGCCGCTACGCTGTTGGCCAAATTGCCGGTACTCGCGCAGCCCACCGTGTCATACCCCAGTTCAATGGCCTTGGTAATGGCCACAGAAACCACGCGCTCTTTATAGCTCCAGGTGGGATAATTGGCGGAGTCATCTTTAATGTATAACTCTTTCACGCCCAGAACTTTTTCCAGATTATGCGCCCGGCGCAAGGGCGTCCAGCCGGAATACAATCCCGCCTTGGGTTCACCATCGATGGGTAGTAAATCGCGGTAGCGCCACAGATTCCGTGGTTTGCTTTCAATAGATTCCCGCGTCACTTTGCCGCGCATGGCCGCGTAATCATACTGAACCTCCAGGGGGCCAAAGCAGACTTCGCACACATGCACGCCTTTTTGCGGGTATTTTTCCCCGCATTCACGGCACTTAAGCCCAAGCACATACGACATTTATAACCTCCGCCCGGCGGCACCATGATTTCTCTGGTGATTTAAGCCGGAAAATAAAGCGGCCTCTTATCAGGATGCACCGGTTAAGGGTGCTGATTCCTGATAAGAGGCCGCGCGATATACTAAAAAAGACGCTGATCCGCTTATCTATCCCCAAGTTCGCCGGAAAATCCAACGAGCGGGAGGGAATTAGCACCCGCTTCTTACACCATAAAAGGCGTGAAGATGGGTTGCTGTGCCGTCGACGGGCCCGTCCCTCAGGCACTCTTGATAAGAGCCTTATTCAATTGTCAGCGGAAATAGTAGAACCCGTCGCCACGATTGTCAAGGCCCGGCTTTTTATTGCTCCCCAATAATTTCTTGGCAATTATCACAATTCCAACTACAATCCGCTTGCATTGCCGGAGGTTCACATGCCGCAGGAAGACTCTTCACCACCCGTTGCTGCCGTTCCCACCAATCCCTTGTATGACGCCACAGAATCAACCGTCGGTATGACCGTAACGCGCGGGCTGTTGCTTTTATTGGCGTGGATTATTCTTGGGGTCGCAATTATTGCCGCATTGGTGCTTTTTGCCAAAGCCAGACACGACGGCGTACCCGGACCCATGGCGCTGGTTGTGCCCTTGTGCATCGTGGGCGGAGCTTTAATTGCGGTTCTGGTTTATCTGGGATTGGCTGTGATTATTCGCGCAGAGTTGCTGCAACTTAAATATTCGCGCTTTCTGGCCCGCAGCATGGAGCAACATTTGCAAAGCTCCGCCAATGCGGAACGCCACCTGCTGCATCTACGCACCGCGGTTGATCAATTCGTAGCGGCGCAAGTGCTTACCCCGCCAGCATTGCAACCACAGCCGCAACAACCTGGCGCTCTTACCACACCGCCATCAATGCCACCGGATGCTTCGCGGCAAATTCTGGACCTGCTGACGCAACTTCGCGATGCGGCATTATTAAGCGAACCCCAGCGGCAGCAATGGGCGTCCGGGTTGCTGGAAAAGCGCAAAGCCATGTGGGCTGCGGAAGTGCAATCTGCCATCAATGCTCAACAATGGAAAGCCGCACACAATATGATCGAGCAAATCCGGGAAAAGCTGCCGGGCGATCCGCTGTGCGACGCGTTAAGCCATGAACTGGCCGGAAAACAGCAGGAAAAAATACAGCATGATCTGCAGGAATCACGTGATAAATTACAGCACCTCATGGCCATTAACGCCTGGGATCAGGTTCAGCAAATCGCCGATGCCCTGGAAGCGCGCTATGCTGATGACCCTTCCGTTCAGGAACTGCTCCAGCAGGCGCGCCACGAATATCAGGCCTGGCATCGTGATGGCCTGTCCATGTTGCTGACAGACTATAAAGACGCTGTGGATCATCGACAATGGATTCGCGCCTGCAATTTGGCCCAACAGATTCTGGAACGCTATCCGGAAGATAAACTCGCGGAAAAAATCCGTGGTGACTTAACAACATTGCGGCAAAATGCCGAAATCCAGACCCGCCATGAACTTGAAGCGCAATATGCCGATCTCATTAAGCGGCAGCGGCATGAAGAAGCGCTCGCAATTGCCCAGCGAGTACTCGACGCCTATCCCGACTCCGCCACCGCCCGGGAAATGCACAAGCACCTGCCGAAACTGCTGGAACTTATTAAACAGGAAAAAGACCGCAGACAGACGGTGGGGCCAATCTAATCTGCCCCGGCCTCAAACGCCGGTCGCACCTCAAGCTCCATCAAGTCCTTTTCTGCAACTGCCATTGATCACATTGAATGCAGAATTCCATTTCCTGTGCGGAAATGTATGGTATCTTTCAAAACAGACTCGAATCAGCAGCGGCGACGCCCATGACCGATTTAAAGAAATTCATCCGCAGCCTCTCAGATTATGGAGAAGTCTGCGTAATTATGTTCCTGTGTCTTGGCGGCCCCTTAGCGTGGACGTATTGTGCCCCGTAAATTACAAAAGATCCAGATGCGAACACTCGCGACCCGGGCAGCAAGGTGGAATCGCCCGCGCATACTTGCACATGGCTCTTATCTCTCCACAAATCCCGTCAATGACGTCGTAACTTTCCATACGAAAATGCCGCGTCCGGAATATTTTAACACCTTTGATATCCCGCTTGTATCCGTCTATGAACTCATGCGCTACAGTACCGTGCGCGACGATCGCGCAAAGCCTTGGCATATTTTGAATCAGCTTGTCCAGCACAGCGTAATTCCATACGCCTTTCCCCGCACCGCCTGATTGTTCGTTGCGGTATACATTTGTTTCGACGCCGCAGACGCCATTCTCGCGGAAGCGACCTAATCGCAGTCGCGTGTTCGACATCGGACGCTTCCCGGCCTCCACGCGCTCCCTGACATAATCGGCCAAAAACTTCTTCAGATTAAAGCAGGTATCCGTATCCCAGTAATCCCACCAGTCCTTACGCATCTTCGTCGCCGGATTCTCGCCGATTATGATGGTGCAGGATGCATCAGGGCATCCATCACAGACAAATGGCCGATCATAGCAGGGCCTCGGAACCACATCCTTCAGAACTTCCTTCCAGTCGATCATAATTTCTCCAAGCGGCAAAAGCCTGCCCCGTATTACGGATCATGGTCTACCTGCACTCTGGGCGAACACAGGCGATGCCACAGTGTACTTCGCTACCTGCAAAAATCAATATTAGCTTTGGGCCATGCCGCGCTGGATTTAGCCGAGCAATATTGCTGGTTTTCGGCTTTCACTTTTGAGCATCCGGCTTTGGATGATACGAAGCAACGATGTGAGCGAAACGTTTGAGTTTTTGGTAATCCCCGCGCCAGGTGGTGTACATATATCCCTGCACCCCATGCGTTTTCGCCGCTGCGGCGAGCCAGAGTCGCAGGTTCGCCAGCGGGGAGTCATAGTAGCCTGCGATAATCTCTCGGTAACCGTGCGAAGCGAAAAAATGCAGAGATTGGCTCCGGTGGTTGAAGTTCCAATTGACAATAACCACCCGTTTGTTCAACCCGCGCTACGAACCTTGCAGGCTTCCGTGCACGAGGAAGTAATGGGCGCGGGCATTGTGGTATCCGATGGTACATATCCCAATTCGGCCATGACTTTCCGCACGGCCCGGGCGGTCTCCTGCGCCACCCGCGGGTGGTCATTCATGACCCGCGAAACGGTGGATGGTGAAACGCCAGCTTTTTGGGCAACTTCGATTATTGACATAAAAAACCATCCATTTCGACAATATTATGATTGCAAAATCCGGCCCAATATGCATTCATGCGCTGTGATCCTGCAAAGGTGTAGCAGCGCCGCAACGTGAACGCAATATTATTTACCATTCATTTGCATTGCCGGTATACTCTCTCGTCATGACGCTAAAATTTGAAGTTATTGCCAGAGATTCTTCCACCAATGCCCGTTTAGGCCGCGTGCATACCCCACATGGCAGTTTTGACACGCCCGCCTTCATGGCCGTCGGCACACGCGGGACGGTCAAAGGCCTTACCCCTGATATGCTCCATCAGGTGGGTTGCCAGATTATTCTGGGAAATACCTATCACCTGATGTTGCGGCCCGGTTCAGAGGTGGTACGTGATTTGGGCGGGTTGCAGAAATTTTCCGGTTTTAACGGGCCTATGCTGACCGATTCCGGAGGATTTCAGGTTTTTTCGCTGTCGGATTTGCGTCAATTTGATCGCGATCATGTTGTTTTTAAATCGCATATTGACGGTGCGACCATTCGCCTGGGTCCCGTGGAATCCATGAAAATACAGCATGAACTCGGTGCCGATATCGCCATGGCCTTTGATGATTGTCCACCCGCGGACTGCCCGCCGGAACGTCTGGCGCAGGCCATGGACCGGACCATTCGCTGGGCCGGTATATGCCGCGAAGAACATGAAAAACGTAATGTGGATAATCGGCAGGCCTTGTTTGGCATTGTGCAGGGCGGAACAAACCCGGATGAACGCCGGCGCTGTGCCGAGGCATTAATTGCCATGGATTTTGACGGATATGCCTTGGGTGGTTTGGCGGTGGGGGAGGGGCATGAACGGATGATTACCACGATTGATCATGCCGCACCGCTGCTGCCGGAAGATCGTCCGCGCTATCTCATGGGGGTGGGATATCCCGTAGATATTTTAGAAGCTGTTAAACGGGGGGTGGATATGTTTGACTGTGTTTTACCTACCCGTAATGGCCGCAACGCGTTGGCGTTTACCTCTGGCGGGCCGCTGCGCCTGCGCAACAGCCAATACATCCGGGATAGCCGCCCATTGGACGCATTGTGCGATTGTATGTGCTGTCGGCAATTCTCCCGTGGCTACCTGCGGCATTTATTCGCGGTTGGGGAAATGCTGGGGCCAACACTGATCTCCTTGCACAACCTGCGATTCTTCCAACGTTGGATGCTGGACATTCGACAGGCGATACGCGACAATCACGGGTCTATGCTCGTTGCTCCGGGCGCGGTGGAGCATGAATAGAACCTGAAACCTGTAACCCAGGTGTTCAGTTGGAAGTTCAAGCGTGCCGACGGGTATATCCCGCCGGAACGTCAGCGGTATCAGGTGCCCCCTGGCCGCTGAATAAATAATGTTACGGAAGTAATCGGTTATGGATGTCAGTTGAATTTGGGATATGAAAAGTTAGCAGTTTAAACCAGATGAATGGGTAATTGATAAACCGTCAAGCATTCTAACTCCTGACTTCTATGTCCTTCATTCTCGTTTCTTTTTGGAGATTTTCCATGAAATCATGGATTGAACTAGTGTCCTGTTCCAGCCATAATGACGGGTTGATTGGCCTTAAACCGGCCAACTGCAAGGAGTTGGCGGCGAGAACCGGGTTCGTAAACCCCTTGAGCCGACGCGACGCCGCAGATGGCCGGTTTAAGGCCAACCCTTCGGGCGGGGGCCAAGAGGCCGTGGGCTTTGGCGCTCGTCGTCAACGTATGCATCCATACGCAATCCTCCGCGCTTCGCGCCCACAACCCCTTGGCCCTCCGTCAACCCGTCATTATGGCTGGAACAGGGCACTAGGTTCTTTTTGTCTTTCCTGTGCGCTCATTGCTGCACCATCGGTTGCAGTCGCTGCAGCGCAGCCGACAATTGCTACGGCCAAGCCGGTATCCGGTAGCGGTACCGTAGCACCTGCGGTTCCTGCTGCCGCCACCCCGGCCCCGACGGCTCAGGCCACGGTACAATCTGCCGCCGCCGCTGCCGCCGTCAAGGCTGCCACCGCCGCACCGACTACCGGATCTGCGACGGCCGCCACCAGCCAACCCGCCCAACCACCGGAAACGCTCACCAGTGAGATCATGAGTTTCGCGCCGCTGGCGTTAATGCTTATTGTGGTGTTTTTCTTTATGAGTTCCGGGCGCAAACGCGAACAGAAAAAGCGTGATCAAATGCACAATGCGTTAAAGCGCGGGTCGCGCGTGGTCACGGCGGGAGGCCTGATCGCCTCAGTGGTGGAAGTGCGGGATGATGAAGTCGTATTGAAAGTTGATGAGGCCAACAATATCAAAGAACGTTACACCAAATCCGCGATCATTAAAGTGTTGGATGAAGGTGATGCGGCCCCGGATAAAATCTGATCAATTTCTGATGATAACCCGGTAGTGCCGGGGGGTACACAATGGCGGGCCGCCGCGGCGGCCGGAGAATTCTGGAAACAAAATGAAATCCAATCTGCTTTCCCGGTTTATTCTGATCTTCGGTGCCATTGCCTTGGCGCTGTTCTGTATTTTTTCCAATGGCCTCAAGGGCGGTATTGATCTATCCGGTGGAACCGATCTGATCTATCAGCTTAATGTGCCGCCAGGATACAAGGGTGATCCTAATATTCTCGCGCAACAGGTTATTTCCGTGTTGCGCCGTCGCGTGGATCCTGGTAATGTGCATAACCTGGTTTGGCGGGTCCTGGCGGGTGAACGCATTGAAATTCAAATGCCCCTGGCCAGTGCCGAATCGCGGCAGGCACAAAGCCATTATCAGAACCTTGTTGATCAACTCCTCGCTGAAAATATCATGCCTTCTCAAATTGGTGCCGCCATGGCTTTGCCGGGCAATCAGCGCCAGGCCCAAATTAAAATTCTCGCCCAAGGCAATCCCGCGCGTTTAGCCCTGCTCGAAAACCTCGCGACACGATATGACGCACTGGCCGCCGCCCGAAAACTTGCCGCCACATTTGCCAATGATCCCCAGAATATGCCCGCGCATGATATTGCCTTGTTGAACAGCACGACCGCCGCGTACCAGCATACGCTGCAAAAAGTTCTCGCGTTTAATGTCAATGTGCAGCATCTGGCCAATTTGCTTTCCTCCACTTACGGCAAGAAAAATCCACAGGCTCAGGCTGCCCTGACTGATCTGATCAAACGCCATTCTGATCGGCAAAAACTCATCGACCAGATTCAAGCGGCTTATGCCCAGGTTCAGCAGCACAGCGCCGGTCTCGATAGCCCGCAGGAACTCGAACGCATGTTGCGCGGTGCCGGCGTTTTGGATTTCCGCATTACCGTTAATCCGCAAAATTCCGGTGCCCAGCGTGCACTGGCTCAATTGGCTGCCAAGGGGCCGCACAATGGCTACACGCCCGCAGGCACGGCCTGGTTTGAAGTTGATCCGCGCGACGGCAAAGATATTCTACGATCCAGGGAATTGTACGCGGTGGGCGAATATGAAGGTCAGCACTATATCTTGCTGTACACCAACAGCGCTCGCGCTCTGACGCACGGTACGAGTCGTGCCCATTGGCAGGTCAGCAATGCCCAACTGCAAACCGATCCGCAAACCGGCGAACTGGCCGTCGGATTCAATTTGGATACCGTCGGTGCCGCGTATATGCGCGCGTTGACCAGCCATAATATTCATCGTGATATGGCCATTTTACTCGATGGCAAAGCGATTACCGCGCCGACCATTCAAAGCACCATCGCCGGGTCAGGGCAAATCACACTGGGAATGCCTTCGGCCCGCAATCCCGCCAAGGATATTCAGCAGCAAGGTCAATTGCTGGTGCAAACACTTAACGCCGGATCATTGCCCGCCACGCTGCAATCGCAACCGATTTCCGTGCAGACCATTGGTGCCACGCTCGGTGCTGATAATCTGAAAGCCGGCTTGCGCAGTGCGGTGATCGCGGTGATTGTGGTATTGGGCTTCATGTTTATTTATTACACCATCACCGGCTTATTTGCTGATGTGGCGTTGATGCTCAATTTGCTGCTGACACTTGGCGTTATGGCCCTGCTGCATGCAACATTCACTCTGCCGGGCATTGCCGGTGTCGTGCTCACGCTGGGCATGGCCGTGGACGCCAATATTCTTATTAACGAGCGCATCCGGGAAGAAATACATAAAGGTGCCTCGCTTTGGTTGGCGGTTAAACAGGGATATGACCGTGTATTTTGGACGATTTTTGACGCCAATTTAACCACCTCCTTAACCAGCATCGTGCTGATATTCATGGGGTCGGAAGATGTTAAAGGCTTCGGCATTACCCTGCTGATCGGTTTGGCTGTCCACATGTTCACCGCGTTGTTTGTCACCCGTACGCTGATGATCGCAGCCATTCGGGCCGGCATCATGCGGAAAATTGATGATCTGTCCATTCAGGAATATTTCCGTGATCTCTTTACCTTTACCTGGCTCAAAGGCCGCTGGCCATTCATGCGGGTCTTTACCGTTACCAACTTTGACTGGATCGGAAAGCGTCGCATTTTTTGGGTCGTTTCCGGAATTATTATGATCGCCGGGATTGCCACCTTTGTGGCGCGGGGAAATAAAAAATATGACACCGAATTTAACGGTGGTACCCAGGTAACGCTGCAATTGCGACCGGGCACGCACATGTCGGTTGCCGCGGTGCGCAAACGCGTTGAGCAAATTGGCAGGCAGGATAATAATCTCAAAGCTCTGCGCCATGCCACTGTTTATTCCGTTGGCACGCATCATAATCAATTTGTCATTATCACCAGCATTGTTAATCCGCCGCAGACAAACGCGGCCAAGGCCACGGCCGCAGCGGCCACAGCGGCAACCGCACCGGTCCAACAGCTTACGCACGCCTTGGAAGCAAAATTTGCGGATTCGATTAAAGTAACGCGCCGGTTGAAATTTTTGCATGTGGATGTGCGATCCCGCCATATCCAGGATTTGCTGGATGATGGCGTTGTTATGCCCATTACCCATGCCAATTTAACCAATTTGGCCCCCGGACTGCCGAATGTGGATATTGGCGATTATCGCGGCGGCGTGGCGATTTTCCTGCGGAAAATCAACCCCGCGCAAAGTGCTTCGGAAATTGCATCGCGTATCCGTGCCATGAGCCAGGAACCTGATTTTGCCTCTTTGCAGTATCGTCCATTCCGGGTTATCGCATTGCAATATGCACCCGCCGCACCCGGCCAAAAGCCTGCCGCGACGGAAGCCGTGGTGCTGGCCTCCGATCCGAGTTTGCTTTATAAGGCGGACAACAGTGGGCTGGTTTCACAATGGAAATCGCAGGTTGCCGCACCGGAATGGCGGATTGTCCGCACCGCGCTGACTACATCAGGTGGTCTGGCCGGAGTTACGAGCTTTGCGCCGCAGGTGGCCAGCGAGGCCCGGCTCAACGCGGTCATGTCCGTGCTGGTTTCGCTGCTGTTGATCGTGGCGTATGTCTGGATACGGTTTGGCGGTGTGCGTTACGGCTTTGGCGTCATTTTCTCCTTGATGCACGACGCCATTGTGGCTGTGGCCGCAACCGTTCTGGCGGTTTATATCCATCGCACGTGGTTTGGGCACTTTATGCTGGTGGATAATTTTAAGATCAACATGACCATGATTGCCGCATACCTCACGATTATTGGTTACAGCGTCAATGACACGATCGTTATTTTTGACCGTGTGCGCGAAAACCGCGGGCGTTCCCGGCAGCCCCTGACGCAAAAACTCGTCAACGATTCCATTAACCAGTGCTTTGGCCGAACCATCTGGACGACGTTTACCGTGTTTTCAGTCGTGCTGATTTTGTATATCTGGGGTGGTCAGGGCGTGCATGGCTTTGCGTATGCCATGCTGGTTGGTGTGATCACTGGTGCGTACAGCACGCTGGCAATCGCTTCGCCAATGCTTCTGCACATGAAAGACGCACCGGTGAAAAAGGCGATCGCTGATAATCCGTATAAGGGCGATGGCAAGGAACTGAATCCAGGAAGTTGACCGGGGGCATGCTGCATCGGCGGCTGCACACGTGGATGTCGGCAACCAGGACGGGTATAGGAAGGATCAAGAGACAGCAGATGACGCAATAGATTCAGGTCCAGGATTTTGGAACCGCAAAAACCTGATTCTCCGCTATCTGCCAAGGAGTATCCATGCCCCGCGAATACCGATTGACCTGCCAACTCTGGCTGCCGCTGCCATTGGAGAAGGTTTTTCCATTTTTCGCCGATGCGCGAAATCTATCGCGTATTACCCCGCCATGGCTGAATTTTACTATCCGTACCTCCGGTGAGATTGTCATGCGGGATGGCACGCTCATTGAATACACCATTAACTGGCTCCGTATGCCTATTCGCTGGAAAACGCGCATTGCCATGTACAATCCGCCGCGCCAATTCCGTGACGAACAACTCCAGGGGCCTTATGCGAAATGGGTTCATACCCACCGCTTTTGGCCCGAAGATCAGGGCACGGTTATTT
>JAJZVR010000085.1 GCA_021847065.1 Planctomycetota bacterium
CAACTTGAGAAAATGACGGCGGTTCGGCATGAAAATAACTCCAAGTAGTCTATCGTGCGAGCAACAAAGGTAGTGTCACCGGCGATCACAATAATGTCAAATCAGGCGATTCATAAGGCTGGGGCGTGCCCAAAGCGGTGCCAGGCAAAGTACGTTCGATCATTAATAAACTTGCCATCTCGGCTGAATTCCAGCCGGATCAAAGTTGGCGTAATGACGGTGAACCGCGCGTGACCGTCCGTGACCTCACCGGAAAGGCTGGACGTTTCCCCCCGCGCCGGCCCCATGGTGGAGCCGAAACCCATTGCCAATATCAGGATAGCGGCCAGAGCCATCGATAAGGTGTTGGGCCTGGTACTTTGCGAAATCATAAAGGAAACTCCTCTAAAACAGGGGATTAAACCGCGTCAGGGGAATCAGCACGGCGTGTCATCCCAATCCAGGGGCGTTTTCTCCTATTGAAACTTCCAATTGCCCCAGAACTGCGGCAGCAGCCTGGCCTGGTCGGGAATCGTTGCCATCAGGGGCGCTTTGTTGTTCCAGTAAACGCGCTGCGGCGTCTGCCATTGCTTGCCATGCGGAGCTACCAGAAACGTCGTCACGGTATGGCCGGCACGTCCAAGCAGTCGGCAGCCATTGCCGAATAATATCCCGATGTCCGCTTTTATTACAGTGCCGGGGCGTGGATTGAGCTTGAGCACTTTCAATGGAATGCTCAACACATAGAACGCATCGGGTAGCACCATTCCTCCCTTAAATTGGCGAGGTCCCTGCACCAAGCGTACCCACCGACTCACGTTTTTTACCATCGCAAAATGAACCGAACCGGCTGGCGAGGTATACGTGAATCCGAGATGCGGATGAACCTTTGACCCTACCTGCCGAAAAAGCACGGCTAACACCTTGCCCTTCACCATGGCCACCACCAGCCGCTCATCTCCGGCGATCACTTTCGCCCAATTGGCATGGACCCCGGCATTGGGATCGATCATCAAATCCAATCCTCCACCGGTGCTAAAAATATGTTGCCACGAAGTTCCGGCATTGTCAGCAAGGTTTGATGTGTCGGTCTTGAATGCCGCGTATAAACGGGTATGGGTAACCGCCACCGCCGCCTTGGTGCTGATCGTGCGATGGCTGGCCCAACCGTACAGCGAGCTTTGACGGCGATCAATCACAACCCAGGCGGCGCTTTGCCAGAAGCCAGCGCATTGGCCGGACATCAGCGGTGCCGACTTTAATATCGGCACCGTCAGGCCAGCGGTATGGGGTTGCAGTTGTTGTTGCCGTCGCCTGGCGCGGGCGAAGAGATACCGGCTGCATTCCACCAACTGCTGACGGGAAACCGCCAGCGACAGATTCGGCAGCCGGTGGAGAGTGGACAACCCGTGTAACCGCATCAGGCTACCCTCGTGACCTTGAAGGTATACCGCTCCGCCCGGCACTTGCGACATGGTCACCCAAAAATCCTCGCAGCCCAAGCTGCCGCTGCTGACATCCATTCCACGCCGCGCGGCAGGAAAGGGCCAGCCCTCAAATATCAGTGGCTGGGCGTTAACCACTCGATAGTCCCGAAACAGGCTGCTCACGAACAAACCGTTGGCGGTGAACAGGTATACCTGTCCCATGTTGCCATTGAGGCCCCAGACCGGTCCAACGGAGGATTTGATGAATGGCCCCAGCAGACGCGTGGTGCCGATGAGTTCGCCATGGTGGTCTGGAATCGGTGCTCGTCTTTCGGATGCGCCTAGCCCCGACCACAGACTCGGGTAAGACCACATCGGCTGACCGTCTTTCACACCACCGACCGAAGATCGTGAATAAGGCTGGGGCGGTGTGGTCATCACCACCCACCCGTCGGGTGCCGCCAGCGTTTGGCCGCCACCGTCTATTGCCGGATTCTGCACATGGGTTGCCAATACGGTTCCGTGCTTGAGGCTGTATAGCGGCACACCGCTGGAGGAGAAACCCTGCGGGGCATACCGCATCGCCTGGCCCCCGACATTCGATACCACAAATGACAAATTCGGTTCGACCGTCACCCCGCTGACCATCGCCGCGTATATGTTGGGATTGGGAAAATACCGGAAGGAAACGTCATCGGGCCGCGGCACGCCGCTCCCATGGCGATTCACCCACAAAAACAGCAGATCACTGAGGTTCAGACCCGACGCTGAATTCGCGCCCTTGGGCAGCCGCGCCAACCACGCCTTGGTTCCACGAGGGCGCGGCACATGATTTTTCGTGCTTAAGAGATGGCGCAAGAATGGCCAAAAAGCCGCCTGGCTCATCATCGCCACGGGTTGAGAGAGGCCATCTTTTTTCAACAAAAACACGGTAGCGGCGGGGGCGGCTCCGATGGCATTGCACTGGAAGCCATTGGTAATGTATTTGCGGCCATCGGCGTAATACACCGTCTCCGGATAGTTGCGGCCATGCACATGCCGCGCCCAAATGGGAGGCCTTCTTGTGAGACCGGCAGTTTGGCCGCCCATAAAGACCGGTCGGTCCTTGCCCGGTCGGCCCGTGACGGCCACCAAATTGGAAAGACCCTTTTTCCAATTCAGATCGAATTTCATGCCATCATAGTAAAACCTGTTCCGGTTGCGGGGATCCAACATTCCGCCCCCGCCGTATTGTGTCGGCCCATAAAAGGCGTGCAGCAGTTTACCATGCAACGACCATACACTTACACGCTTGGGACGAAAATCGTCTTCCGCAACCCACAAGTGATTCAGACTGTCAATCGCAATGCCCTCCGGATGGTTAATGTGGCGCGGATTATAAATTCCCGCACGCGGTCGGCCCGGATCGCCAATGGCACGTAGAAATTTACCGGCGCGCGAAAACACCTTCACCTGCTGGCTGTTGCCCCAGTCGCTGATGTAAATATTGCCTTGACGGTCCAAGGTGATACCTTGCGGGTTTTCCAGCCCTTTGGGAATCAGGATTTTCTGCGGAACAATGCTTCGCCCGTGAAAGTTCTTCGCCAACCGATTCAGCCGGACCAGTGTGTGACCAGAAAGTACCAGCAGTTGGCCTGCGGGATCAAACACCAGACCGCGCGGCTGGCGCAGAGGCACGTAGCCAAGAACCTGATGGCGGCGGGCGTTGATGATTAACACACTGTTTAATGCAGTCAAACTCGCCGCCAGGATGCCATTGCGGGCCGCAATCCCGGACAACATACGTCCGGACACAGCACCCGACGGCGCGACGCTGGTTGGAAATTTATACGGCGCGGTGAGCACCGGCTCTTCTCCACGGGAAGTCAGCGCGGTTAGCCGCAGTTCTACTTGGGTTCGTCTGATGGACCAGCCAAAAGGAGCGTAGGCCCCGACAAAACCGTAAGTCCCGTCGATGGGTCGCCGCCCGGTTTCCGCCGCCAGAAACGGTGCCGACGTCCAGTTGCCGCCAATCCATCTGACTCCAAAGAGTTTTTTCCCGCGGAGGTTCAGCCACGCCAAACCACCCTTGCTGTTCTCAGAGACCCAACTGCCCACCAACACCTCCGGCGGAGAAAACACCTCGCCGGACCGTAGCGGCACCCGGCCCGCCGGCACAAAGCACACCGCATGGGGCGGGGAATGATCCGCCAGCCAACTGCTGTTGCCGCTGGTGGTCTGCCACGGCGGATCGCCGTGCGTATAGGTGTTAAATTCATAGGTGACCTTCAAAGGGCTATGCACCAAACCCCGCACCGTGTAAGTGCCCGGAGCCACCAAAGTCCCCGGCACATGATAGCTGTAGTGCGCCGCGGCTTGTGTGTCGCGTCCCAGATCATTTTTGCCGTTCCACCATACGGTATGCGGACCGGCTGAAAAGGGGGTATCGCTGATAAGATTACGCACGCGCTGGCCCCGGCTGTTGTCAATCACCAGCGTGACATTTCCAGGCTCCTTAAGAACGAAATGAATGGGAATCAGTCCGGGCTTACTCGGAGCCGATGGAACCTTCACCACTGCGGCTTTAACTGCGGTCTGGCGGTGGCCTGCCCCCAGGATCACCATAAAAATAACCGCAGCCAAAATCGTCAGCATCTGTTTCATCGTGTTATTATTCCTTTTGAAGATACATTGTCCAATAGAAATCCACGGTTCCCGGATCAATAAAATGGTGCCGTTATTTCACCACCGCCTTGCCCCACCATTGCGGATTCAGGCGCGATTCCGTGGGAATATCGTCAATCATGGTGGTGGTGGAATTCTCCGGCGAAAACAAATAGTTCCGCGACACCACCTGCAAGCCCTCGTTGGTGTAACCGGAATAATTCACTTCCACATCTGCCCCCAGCGCTACGCCGGGCTTCAGCGGAAACGCGAGAAACTTCCGCGGAACCGCCAGCGTCACCACGTAGCCTTTGCCGTCAGCATTGCGTACGATGTTCACCTTGCCGCCGGGAATGTAACCCACAAACGCAAAATGAATGTGACCGCCCGCTGGAGTGAAGTAGCTGGCTTTTTCGTGGAAGCGCCGACTGATTGGCTTCATGCCGATCAGTTCCGGCTTGCCGTTAATCATCGCCGCCAGAATTCGCACCTGCCCACGCACCGGCTTGGCCCCCTTGGCCGCCGCCGGACCCAGGTCCAGACCCACGGAATCGCCGCCGTTAAAGGCCAGCGTTGCCGAATGGGCCGAATTGGCAATGGCTTTGGCGTCCACCACGGCCAATTTGGCAAAAAGATATTTGGCATTGTACGCCAGTTGGACTTTCGCCAGAAGTTTGTCGCCCCGGCGCACTTGCGAAACCGGAACTCCTTTCCATGCTTCCGGATTATTCCACGGTTTCTGCAACGACGCAATAATCAGCGGAGCGGCCTTGGCCGCCAGCCCGGTGTGCCGGGACCACTTGGATGGATAAACCTTGGGAAGCACCACCTGCCCCCACTGGCGGCTTTGGCCTTTAACCACGCCATGGTCAAATCCCAGTACCTTGTAGGCCATACCCTCCTCATACGCCCATACCTGATTTTTACCCGGGTAGTATTTAACCACCCCGGAACCGGTTTCACTGCCAAAGGTGTACGGTCCCGGAAACGGAGCCTGCGATGGGTTGTTCATAATTGATCCGACGTAAAAGCCGTCGTGCGTATAAAAATACATCTGCCCCCATTCGCTGTCGCCGGCCACATAGCGGTTGCCGACTAATCCGGCGATTACCCAGAAATGGTGCAGCAAACCGTGGCCGGGCTGATCGGCAGCCTTGCGCCCGGCCATCCACACCAGTTTGCCATCCGGGCCAAATTTCATAAATTTAACCGCGTTGCAGCAGTTGTCGTGGCCCATCCCCTGATGCATCGCCTTTGTTTCGGCCTTGGTATCATAGTGTACCGTGGCATTGACGCAGGCATACAAATCGCCTTTGGCGTTGACCCGCACGCCTAATATGCCCATTCGTGCGCCGGTGGGCAGCCACCCGCCCGCGCGACGGAGGACTTGCTTAACGGCATAATGGGCCATCGCCAGATTCCACACAATCGTCCCATTGGCCAGAAAACCTTTCGCCGGAATCTCAATGATGCTGTTGGCGTCTGTGACCAGGTACACATCGCCATTCTTGGCCATCCACATGGAGCCATCCTGCCCGGCCAGTGGCGGCAGCGGCTTACCCCCGATCGACGAAAGCGCCTGCACCTCATTGGGCTGGATATGATGATCGCCGTTGGTATCAGACCAAATCTCCAGCACATTGCGGTGATACAGATTGCCTTTCTGGGCTTTATTCAGAAACAGAAAATGTCCCACCGGCAGCATCTGGTTGCCTTGAATAAGGGCAATCCCGTGCGGCTCGGCATCGCCGACAAAATATTGTCGATGATTATCCGCCAGCACCACGTCATCTTGCGACCAATAGTTGAAACCAAACGTCCCGACCGAATGGAATCCCGCCCTGGGCAGCAGCCAATAGGCCTGCGGCGCGGCGATCTTATTGCGGCCGATCACCCGGGCACGGGCCACGCCCAGCGGTTCCAATTGGTAATACACCGTCCGCGGATGCACCGGGCTGGGCGTTACCTGGCCCCAGTAACCGATGCTGCCGAACCATTGCTTTATGACTTGGCCCGTGGCGGAATTATTAAGCGAAAACACCTTCGGCAGCGACGCCTGGGCGGTTAATATCCCGCCATGAAAATCGGCGGCAATGCCCGCTGGATCCAGATAATTGGCGGCCACATACTTACCCGCCCATGGCCGGCCGCCGCGTTTTCCCAGCGTCTGAATCAATTGTCCCGTCGGCGAAAATACCTTCACCTGCTGGCTGGCACCTTCATCCGTAACGTGAATGCGACCCGCCCCATCCACCGCCACGCTCCATGGTGCGGCCAAATGGGCGGCCACCACCACGCGGCCAACCCCTGCCGCATGAATAAACTCCACAATCTTTCCAGGTTTGCCAGGAACATAAGACACCGCGAATAAGTCGCCCTGCCGGTCGAGGCACACCCCGCGCGGACCCGCGCACTCCAGGCTGCGTAATAATCCGCCCGTATGAGCGCTTAAAACCCGAATCTTGTTTTTCGAATAAACCGACGCAAAAACTTCCCGGCTGTTGGCGGCCAGCCCCATGCACTGGGGCTGGAGTCCCGCACGCTTCCGGTGTCCGCTAAGGAATACATATTGATCTAATGCGCGCCGCACACCCTGCCGACCTTTGCCGAATTCCGCACGCAGAGGCGAGGAATCCGCCGGCACTGCCGCCGCTTCGCTGTGGCTGATAACCACGGTAGTTCCCCCGTGCGGCCATCTAAGCAATTGGCCGCTGTGCGCACTTAGCCTCAACAGCACCGGGCTGGACCCGCCGCAAACGACAAACACCCGCTTGCCATTGGCCGCGATGCCGTACATCGGCGTAAATCCACCCCGCACGAATGGCCGCACCCGCCATTGCGTGCCATATTGATAGTTCGTCTTCACCACCGTGCATTGTCTTTCCCCGACCGTCCACAGAAAGTACATTCCGGTTTTGTCCGCGGCCGCGTCAATGCACGGGCCATGATCGCCGCCCCAGCCGCCGATCCCGTCGGCCGTCGGATATGGCGGAGTACCTGAACTGCCCACCGTCCCGATGTACTTGGCCTTAACCCCCGGCGAAAAATATGCGCCCCATTTGTAACTTCCCAATGCCACCGGCGCGCCCCATTGGTTACGTCCATCCCAATATACCGTCAACGGCCCTTTCTTATGGACCGCTCCGGTCATCAATTCCCGCACCACGCTGCCATGCGGGCCAAAAATGTTGATCGACACATGCTCTTTCCGCGGCACCTGCACCGTAATCGGGACGCCCCTGGGCGACTTGGTTTTCACACTGGCCAGGTACTTATCCAATGGCGGGTATAACGTCGCGATGTGGCCGGTTTTGGCAAATTCCACCTGGCCCCAGCTTGATGCATCCATAAATGCAAAGCCACCCGGATCTTTCCGGTAAACCGCGTTGGCCTGATATGTAATACCACCCCAATGAATGCTGATAATCGCCGCCATTTTCTGTCCCGGCTTAAACGGCAGCACGCCGCCGGGCGCATCGAGGACGCTCCACGGAATCCGCGCCGTCATGGTGTAGCCATGCTTACCATGCTCCACAATGTTGACCGCCGAACCCGGGGGATTCACCTGGATGTCCAAATTATACTTAATTCCGTGGGCCAAATGAATATAACATTTTCCATTGCGAGTATCTTTCCAGAAGGCCATGTGTGCTACCCGCAGGTTATTTTTCACGTTGGCCGCACCGGGATTTATCGGATAAGCGACCTTGGGGTCCGCCACCAGGCGCAATTCCAGCTCATCACCCTTCCAAAACGTGTCCAGCGGGCCATTTGGATTGTATATCTTACGATCCGGCAGCGTCACCCGTACCCCAAAATACAAGGCCCGTTGCGTGTATTCCAGCACCGCCAGAGCGTTCATCTTCTTGGCCGTGGACACGCTCATCCAGATCGGATCCGCCGCCGCCAGATTCCACCCCTTCAGGCTGCCATTGATCTTCGGACCCTGTGCCACCGGCACTGCCAGCATCACACCCTGCGATAAATCCGCAGCCGACGATGACACCGCGTTGCAGGCAATCACGGCAACAACCAACACCCAAAAGGCCGCCTTAAAACTTCCCAGTGGCCGAGGATGTAAAAAAGAAAATAACCTGAAATTGAATTTCATAGCACTACTCCTTTAAGTTTGGTTTAACAATGCAAGTATTCATATCGACGTAACTGTTCATAACCTCTCTCTTATCCATCAGACTCCTGACCCAGTCACAAGCCCTTATCGAAACGGGGCGGTGGCCAGACATGTGTAATATTCGCTGCCGCCGTAATACATCCACCATTGGCCCTTGTGCCGCGTCAGGCCGGTGAAAAAAATGGTATCATCAAAACTGGAAATGGCCTTGGCGGGATCGGTTGCGGAAAAACCATTCTCATAAGGAATTTTGGGGTTGGCCGTAAGTACAGGAGCGGGCAAAAATGCCAGCGGTTTGGCCGGGTTCTTTTTTGAGAAAAGGACTTCTCCGATGGCATAAAAATAGCCCGTAAAATTCCCGCCGGTAAACAGCACAATTCGGCTGGGATGTCCCGGCGAATAGTTGGTCAAGGCAAAGCAGCACTCACCACCCGGATAGCGCAAAGGCTTCTTCCGTGTTACCCAGTGGATCATATCTTTGGAATAGGCCACCAGTCCGTTATCCAGGTACATCACGAATTTGCCATGGACGCGAATCGCCCGGTTATGCGGACTTTGCAACACCACACCATTGCGATGCAGCCGCGTGGAGTTGGGAAACACGATGCCGACTCTCTTCCAGTGCAACAGATCTCTGGATGTCGCCAGGAACGTGCCGCTGACTTTGTAATCTTTCATTTTGTTCCAATCCCACTGATTGCAAAAGAGGTAATAGGTGCCCTTGTATCGCGCAACATCAACATCTTCATAGCTGTAACGCTTGTATTTTCCGTGTCTGAACAGGCCGCTCTTCCGTCTGATTTTGGTAAAATGAATGCCATCGGGACTGGTGGCGATACCGATATCGCAGATATAGCCCGGCGTAGCTTGCCGAGGGCGTTCACCACGATAAATGTAATAGAACTTTCCACCCTTGACGATGATCGCACCATTATGCACGCCTCCGCTGAAATGTCCCTGGTCCCATGCGCCAGGCGTGGGGGCCAGCACGGGATTGCCGGCATATTTCGTGAACGGACCCACCGCCCAGGGATAGGTTTTGAATTCATCGGCGGGGATCTTCATGTTGTGCGGAAAGGTGCCCCACCACAGTTTTTTGTTGAAAGAAAGACGTTTCCATGTGGCCAGCTTATTTTTGCTGGGAAACTGCCATGGGAAAAAGCCGGGAGGAAGTTTTTTCCCGGCTGCTTGCGCAACCAGAAGCATGCTGAACAAAACACCACAAAGAATCATGGGAAGAAACCTAACAGGTCTTTCCTTCATCAATTTTGTGTAAGCGGTGCGATTGACGGTCTCATTTACCGGGCGGAAACGCCAAAAGTCGTGCCGCCACCGGCGAATTTTTATGAAACAACCGTCAGTGTGAAATTTTTCAGGCATTTGTGACTCTCCGATGTTACATGTCATTCAATCGTTTCCACTATATTGCCCATAAACGGCAAGCCCAGCTTGATTTTTTTTCCTTTCAATGGCGACCATGGCTCCAATTGATACCCATGATCATCAAGCCGGATACCGTAGTGTCCGGTAAATATCGCCACCATGGCCTGCCAGTTTTCCGGTAGATACCCCTCTCCGTCAGCACGAGTTCCATTCCACAGGTAGAAGGCGCTGCCGACAGGATTCCGCCGAGGCCATTTGGCGGAGCCCACTCCTGCGTTAAATGTTCCTTTTTCAAAGGATGCCACCAGCGGCCAGAGAATCTTTTCCGCATCGTGCCGCCGCCCCAGTTTGTAAAGCGACTGGATGACGTAGTAAACAAAATTGGGGCATGCTGCGCCGTTCATATACTGCTGCCAGGTATCGGTGCCGGATGGATTGGTGGGGGCACCAGTCGTGTGGGGAACATAATCCGCAGGATGAATTGGAATCAAATTGGTGGGCAGGCCGAACTGGTACGATTTAAATCCGTCTTTCTTCAGTTGCGCCAGCAGTCGGTCGAGAATCGCGTTGGCCTCGCGCTCCGGCACCAAGCCTTGATAGATCGCAAAGCCATTCACCCACGGGAACATGTAATCATGAAGTTGCCCCTTATCATCCCGCCATCCGGCCAACACCCCGGTAGCCGGATTAAAAAAGTATTTCATATATACTTTTTGAATGCGATCCGCATTTTCGTGGTAATGCCTGGCCATTGCCGGGCGTCCGGCCAGATTTTCCAGTTCCGCCAGGCAACGGAAGGCCCGGTAGTTGGCGGCATTGGAGTAAGCGTCCGCGCCCCGGAAAATATACGTGTCGAACCACATGTTCCATCCGTGGTTGTATCCGGGTACATTACCCTGGTAGGCAAGGCCGTCAGTGCTCCAGGACTCGATATGGCCGGCAATGCACTCCAATGCGTAAAGACTTTTGTCCAATTCAGCCAAGCCCCCAATTGTCCGTATGACGTACCAGGCGCAAATAATCAGATAGGCGGGTGTTTCTCGCGAGATACTGTTGTTGGTCTGGTCATACACCTGCTTCTCGAAGGCGGTAAGCTGATTCCAGTAGGCGGGTATTTTCCGCGAGGGACACCAGTCGCCCCGGGCGGCATACACGTTTCTGGGCGGCACGAGATATCCGGGCACGCCATCGAAGTAGCGATACAGCGAAGCACGCACCAATTCCATCGCCGAGATGCCCGCCTTGAGCGGCGGTGTAAAGGTCGCCATCTCGGCATAAAACAGCATGGACAGGCCGCAATTGATACTCACAACGCTATTGCTGATGAATCCCGAGTCTGGCCGCCACTGAGTGATGTTCAAGGCGTACGCCGGCAGCCGATGTAGCCGTGCGTCTGCCCGCGTCAATTCCTCCAGTGGGCGAAGAGTCTCAATTCCAAAATGGAGTGTTTCCTGCCAGGTGCCAGCGGCAAGCGTACACAGGTGATCAGGACGACTGGGAATCTGGGGCGCAATGTCAATGTGGTAATCTGAAGCCGGATATATGCTCGACGGTGATCGGTAGAAACAGGTCTCCGGCGTCCCACAGGTGATAAAGGCGGTGCCCCAATCGGGCGCGTGCAGATAGCACGGAGTCGGTACATAATTAAAAACATCCGACGGATGACAAACGAAGGTCGCAGGCGTCTGGTTTGGCGCAAATTCGAAGCGAAAAACACCGCCCGCCATCACCGTTTCCCGGTCCACGATCGCCGTGAGTTCCATGTCAAAATCCCGCTCTCCAGTTTTCAGCGCCAGCCTCAGCGATACGCCCGGTGCCACCGATATCGGCGCGTATTGGAAAACATTGCCTATGCACTTTAGCGCGGCGGTCCCCGTCGCCTCCACCCCTTGGAGAATCCGCTCCAGCCGGGGGTATCCGCCAAGACCTCTTAAAAAATTAACCCCTAGATTTCCTTCACCCAGGCTGTCCCATGAAAGATGCACGATACGCGGACGGGTTTTATCGAGCTGAATTCTGTACCATGGCGTGCGGATATCCAGTATTCGCCCATTATCGTGAATCCGCGGTACAAATACCGCATCCGGCTTAAGCAATACAACGGGCATGGCGGCGGTTCCGGTTGCGGCAAGCGCCTGCGCCTTCGGATTTATCACATTTTCCCCGTAAACCTCAACTTCCGAAAGTTGCACCCAGTTGGACTGCGGCGGTTCCGGTGCGAAGCTTCGCGTGATCAGCAACCGGAAATTATCGGTATCAACAGGCTCGAAATCTATCGTGTAGGAGAGTGTAGTCGGATCAAACCTTGCATCGTTCACACGGAAGACGTCTTGAATCATTGCGCCGGCGTCGCTCGACACCTGGCCAAGAAACTCAATGGGTTGCAGATTCATCTCACCTGCGTAAAGTACAACACGACTGATGCGGCGCAGGCCTCCGAATCTAATCCAAACCCAACAAGGCAAATTGTGATAGGGATCGGATGACCAGCATAGGAAACTCGGATTCGCATCAGGTGTAAATTTTCGGCCGTCGTTAAGCCGATGAGTACTGTCTTTGGAGTACAAAATTTGACTGGAACGCAAATTGCTCGTTTCGATTGTCACCCCTTTTTCCCGCCAAAGCGCTACATTACGCAACTTGCGGCCATCGCTTCGCATGCCAATGGTCGGTGACACCGTCGCCACCACGGCGATCGTCCCAGCCAGACGGCAGAATTCCCTGCGGTCCAGGTCATTGTCATTATACACGCGCCGATTCGGCGGTCCCTTGTATGTTGTCATGAGCATCCTCTATGGTGTTTTCCTGACCGCGCCAAATTTCCAGCCAAATTTTACATGGCCTGTAAAACAAGCACGAACATAGGTAATCACCTCATTTGATCGTTCCCCAAACCTTTTTGAGTTTGGCCGCGACTACTTTCGCCATGAAGGCCTGTCCCTTCACATTCGGATGTACGCCGTCCCCTTGTATCAAGCCCGGTTGGCCCAACATCCAATAATGGATATTGATCACCGGCAGGTGTAAATCCTTGGCCACTCTTAGAATGTCGGGAATGACACCGAAATACAAATTCTCTTCATTGATATCCTTACCTCTAAAACACATCTGTCCAAACTTCATACGCCAAACCGCCCGCACACACGCGTCGGCGCATGCGCTCAACGATTTTTTATTTTGTCGGCAAAAAGTGCATCCGCCGCATCCATTTCTCACAAGCCGGGCCCCACTTGTCTACACCGCGCCTTTTCCCTGTGGAAAAGCCGTGGCCGCCCCGCTTGTAGACCCGTAATTCAGCCGGAACGCCATTCCGCAGCAACGCCTTGTAAAAACGAATTTCATTTTGATGCACTACCACCTTATCGTCACGGGCATAACAGATGAATGCCGGCGGCGTCAGTGGCGTCACATTCAGTTCGCTGGAAAAATACTCGGCGACATCCCGTGGCGGATGTGTGCCCAAAAGATTGTTGCGCGTTCCAATTTGCGCGATACTGGGCATCATGGAAATAACCGGATAGCCGAGAATTAAAAAATCTGGCCGCGTGCTGAATCGATTCAATGGATCAGCGGCATTGGGATTGCCGGGCAACCAGTGTACGCCGGCCAATGACGCAACCGACCCGCCGGCGGAAAACCCGGCTACGCCTATTTTATGCGGGTTGATATGCCACTTTTTGGCGTTCGCACGAAGAATCTGTACGGCTCGCCGCACATCCTGCAAAGGCCACGGCACACCGCCGGGAGGCAACTTACCTTCCGGATCCGGCAGCCGATATTGCAGCACAAAAACCGATACACCAATACGGTTGAACCACCGGGCATCTTTTGTGCCATCCCAATGCACGCATTCCACGCCATAAGCTCCGCCGGGACAAGTAATCATCGCGCAGCCATTGGCTTTGTTTTTGGGTGCCGGATATTCAACGAGCGTGGGCCAGCGCACCGGGGCGACAATGATTCGCCCGGCCCCTCGATAAATTTCACTCTTATATGCACGCAGCGCCGGTGCAACCTGCAAATGGGGCCAAACCGGAATAACGGCAGGCGCGGCGGCATCAATGGGCGCAGTGCTTGCAAATAGCACCAGAAGTAACAACAACGCGGAGGAGAATACTTTCATGAATGAACCCTTTGTTTGCGGCAACCATTAACGGCCTTTACGGTCCGAATCCCGATGAGTCTGACCATCAGTAAAGACCAGTATTGTTTTGGTTACGCCATAAATCTTATCCAATTACTACCACCCCTTCGCGGCGGGCGGAAACACCCAAACAACCGCGCCGCCACCGGTAACTTTTTCCGAAACAAGCCACTTGGTTTCCACAAATTCCATCACGGCTTGGAGAAAACAACCTTCACCTCTTTCACCGCCTGGTGTACCAACCGGA
>JAJZVR010000086.1 GCA_021847065.1 Planctomycetota bacterium
ATCGGGCGCGGACAAAGAGATTATCACTTCTGCGGCTCAGTGTACCTACGCGAAGATGAGGCAAAAATCACGGCAACTGCCGCGCGATAATTTGTTTTCAGCAGTACAATGCTGACGGTATGGTACCTCACCACCATCTATTCCTGTATAAGCGTCCAAGTTTTATCCGGATTATAGCGGGTCATGTGCCGGGCGAGCGACAGTGTATCCGGGCCGAGGTCTTTTTGATAGACGCGGCCTTGCTGATTGACAATAAATGTCATAACTCCGGACGAACCATATTTGGCGGGAAATGCCACCAGAGCGAACCCGGCGATCATATTTCCGTTGATGACATAACTGTATTTTCCGCCAGGCGCAGCCGAGCCTTGCTTGGTGAGAATTCGGAAATAATAGCCATTAAATGGATGCGGGCCGGCGGTTTTATGCACGCCCGGCGTATAACCCTCAGCGGCGGCTTGGGCGGCCAGCGGACCAAATGGGCTTTCCGGCTGGCCGACTGCGGCGGGCCAGTAGAGGCCATCTTGTGTGCCGCGTTTGCTTACCAGCCTCTGGGCATAGCGTAACACATCAGCCCCATCATGATAGGTACTGGCATATTGCTGTTGCGCCAGCACATACGCTTCACAAACCTTGATCGTATCAAGTTCATCAGCACCGATGCGGCGGGCCAGGATTTCCGCTTTTCCGGCCTGAGTATCAAAAAACCATTTGCCGTCGGGAAGGCGGATAATGGGAATCGGGAAGGGCCAATTTCTGTTACCAATATGAACAGTGGAGGTATCAGCATTTTTCTTTTCGAGCCAGAATTTTTGTTTGGCATGGGCGACAAACTCTTCAAAATGGCGGTGATCCTCGACCTTGTCACCGGAAACCAGATCTTTAATACCTGGCCCGAAGATGTGACGCAATTCAGTATGATCCTGTGCTTTGACGGCGGCAAGCAGTGCGCCAGCCGCGGCATCGTCACTGGGGAACAGTTCCTGACCCACGCCAGGTCGGTCGGCCTGGCTTTGTGACATGGTCTGGCTGTCGGAGGCGGTCTTTACGTTCATTTGGTTTTGGCTTTGACATCCTGTGCCGACCAGCAGCAATACGCCCGTCACCAGAACGCCGACCGCGATACGGATTGACATAACAGTATATTTATTCATAAGCTTCTCCGAAAAAAACAAGTTCAAGTATTGGTGACACATTGCCATTGCGTCAACGGCGCCCCATGGACTGTCTTCCGCGCTGGCGGTCCTGCTGGACGCGCCGATTGGAATTCATGCCTTGAAACGCCGGCGGAGCGTGGCGTTGCCGCGGCTGCGGGGCGCGATATTGCGGGATATTTGCTCCACCGCGGTTTGGCTGATTGCGTAATGTTTGCAAACTTCGGCGGCCACGATTTTCAGCACGTATGATGTTGTTATCGCTTCGGTAATTGCCGCCAAATACACCGGGCCGCAGTTGCCGTGGAAAGCCGCCGCGGATATTACCCGGTCTAAACGGGGGAGCCGGACGATTTACCGGCAGTGGTCCGGGCCAACCACGATATCGTCGCAGGGCACCGGGTTGGGCCATATTCGGCGGTAATGCCGGCAGTGGCTCACGCGAGTTACGTCTCCAACGTTGGGGAACGCTTTGCGCCGGGCCAAATCGCCGACCATTGCCGTGGTCTGATGGGCGATTGCGTATCCATTGCCCGCGATTATCCCGCCGCCAGTTGTGCCGCCAGCCCTGGCCGGCGCCAATCCAATTATTTTGCCAATCGCAATTATTATTAAGCCAACTGCCAATGGCAAAGCCAATGCCGAAAGTCAAATAGGGTCCGGGGTAATATCCGGGTTGCCGGCTATAGACAACATTGGGATCATACTGCGGCACGTAAATGAACTGCGGATTTGCCGGCTCAATCCAAATGGTTCCATTTTGGGATATGACCTGTTGTTGCGGTGTGGATTGTAAAGCTCCTGCGGCAATAGCCTGTGCCCGCAATTGTTGTATTGCCTGCATGACATCTGCCTGCTGATTTAGAAAAGCCACGCCCAAGGCTTGCGTCCACTGCAGATTCGCATTCATATACGCCAGCACGGAGGGATAATGAACCATTGCTTTGATCGAAGCATCCCAGTTTTGCATATCAATTAAAATTTCCCCGGGGTTGGGGTTGTATTGCAGCCACTGTGCGGCCAATGCCACCTGCTGCGGATACGTGGAGGCAGGCAGCAGTTGTGCCAGCAATGGATCAGGATATAGCGCGATCGGAGCCACGATCTGATCAATTTGCCCGACGGTCAATGGTGCGACAATCTGCGGGGTTGCCATAACCGGTGGCCCATAAACGGCAGGAGCATAAGTTGGTGGAGGAGGCGCAACCGGCGGCGATGGCGGTGTATAAGGTTGGGAATAGTAAGGCGTGTAGCCTTGATATGCGGGGTAATTCTGGCCATAGGTGTTGATCGCTGAACCGGCCAGCAGTGCGGTCAAAATGGTCAGGCAGCACCTGGCTTCTCGATTCCACATAATGTTCGTCCGCATAGTCACCACCCTTGTAGAATCATCACCCGCCGAATATAAGCCCCGGATGTTCAACAGGCATTATACGCATGTTTTCAGCGGAACGTCAGGTGCTTGGTGGCAAGCCCTGGAGTAATTCATAAAAAGATCGGGTAATTCGCTCCGGAGAGATTACTGGGGTATACTTGAGAGAGTTTGTCGGTTTATCCGTTGTACGTGGAGCAGTCCGTGTCAATTCAGTTTGTTGAAGCCTTGGAACTCCTGCACCATCGTTGCGTGGACATGGCCGCTTTGGTGCAGGGCGTGGTTGAACAAGTTACGCAGGCGGTGATTCATTGCCGGCCTGATATTGCGCAGGGAGTACGCGATACCGAAGATCAGATTGATGCCGAAGAAGTCAAAATCGAGCGTGCGGCCATCAATATGCTCTCGGAGCATCAGCCTACAGCGTCTGATCTGCGGACGGTTTTTGCGATTGTAAAAATTAACAGTGATCTGGAGCGGATCGGCGATTGCGCTTATAACATTGCGCAGATGGTGCCATCGTTCTCCGCGACGGTATCACAGATTCCCCATGAGCTACGAACCATGGCTGAATCCACCCTCAAACAGGTGGATGACACCACAAAGTGTCTGGGGCTAAGCGATCCGGCATTGGCGGCAGAAGTGTGCCGGGGCGATGACGTTATCGATGCGCTTTATCACCAGATTTACCAGGACTTGCAGGCGGGTATGGTGGCGGACACGCAGAATGTTCCGGCTGATCTGGCGATGATCATGATCGCGAAGAACTTTGAACGCATTGCTGATCATTGCACCAATATTGCGGAGGAAGTGGTATTTCTTGTGCGCGGTCAGATAATCCGACATGTGCATTAACACGGACATTAACTCGCCGGTGGGGTGTTGATCCTCCTTCCAAGTATCTGAAACCGGTGGGCAACGGATGTAAAGCCCATTTCCTTGGCGATACGGTCTCTTAAAGCGGCAATTTCCGGACTGGAAAAGGGAATAATCTTTCCGGTTTGCACGTCCACAAGATGGTCATGACCACGTTGCGTTCCGACAAAATCGTAATAACTCTGTTTTCCGGTACCAAAAAAAATCTGATTTACCAGCAGACATTCCACGAGATGCTTGAGCGTTCGGTACACGGTGGCCTTGCTGACACGGTGTTGCTGTCGGCGCAATGCCAGGAGCAGTTCCTCGGCTTCAAAGGGTCGATCGAAGCTTTGAATAACTTCGAGCACCACGCGACGCTCTTGCGTGTACTTTTGCCGATGCTCATGGAGAAACGTTTTAAAGATTTCCTGCGCTGATTCCATGGAGGAGATTATCCGTCGCAAACGCGCAATGAGCAAACGGCGTTAGTTTTGCGGAGTTGTGGCCCTATTTGAAACCATTTTCGCGCGGGTTTTCTCCCGGCGGATTGGCGCGGCTATAATACCAATAATACGCAATGGGCCGGATTGTATCGGGATGCTGCGCGATGCTCTTTAATTATGGTGAATTTGACGGTTCGGAATTTCCCACACCTGACAGCCTGTTTGCCAATCAAAGTATTTTTGATTTTATTCTCTCCTACGGAGATCAGGCCCTTGAAGCTCTAGACAAACTGGAGCCTGCGGACGCGGATATTCTTGAACAGTTAATGAAAGATGGCCTGCTGGAAAAGGCGGCGGGAAAATTTCGCCTTACACCGCGCGCAATTAATGCCATGCAGCGCAAGGCACTCATGGAGATTTTCGCCCATTTACCGCGCGGCAGCCGCGATGGCCATCCGACAGCCAACGCCGGCGCCGGTGCGGATCGGCTGGAAGGTACGCGTAAATATCAGTTTGGTGATCCGATCAGTGAACTGGATATGCTGCAATCCCTGCGCAATGCGATGTCGCGCGCGGTTGTTGCGGGTAATACACCGGGTATACCGATTGAGTTTAATGAAAATGATCTGGAGTTGCACCTGCTGGAAGGCACTACAGCCTGCGCGCTGTGTATCCTTGTGGATATGTCCGGCAGCATGATGCGTTATGGACGATTTATGGCGGCTAAAAAGGTAGCCATGGCATTAACAGCGCTGGTTCGACAGCGTTTTCCGCAAGATACCGTGGATATCGTTGGATTTTACAGCACGGCCACGGTTGTTCCCGAACAGCGACTGCCGCTGTTGATGCCGAAGCCGGTATCCACGCATCAGTATGAAATTGAAGTGCATATTCCACTGTCGCAGGCGGATAAAACGCACCAACACTTTACAAATCTGCAATTGGGCATGCAGATGGGAAGACGAATTCTAAATTCCCGCCCGGCCGAGCAAAAACAGATGTTCATTATCACCGATGGGCAGCCCACCGCACATGTTGATGGGGATACGCTGCATTTGTTGTATCCACCAAGGCGGGAAACGGCGGTGGCGACATTGCGCGAGGCCCTGACATGCTGCCGCGCGGGCATACGTGTAGCGAGCTTCGCGCTGGTTGAGGACTACTGGGATATGGAATGGGTGGAGTTTATTGATCAACTCACGCGATTATGCCGGGGGGTGGCTTTTTACTGCACCGGTGACAACCTGGCGGGTTGCGTGATGGAGAGTTATTTAAGCGGAAAGAAAAGCAAGACATTTATTGCGTGAAGTTGCGAACGTCGCTTATCCGGGCCAGGCTTGAAATTGTTCCAAAACCGGCGGCAAAACTTTGAGGCCCCGTTTTTTAGCCAGGCGAACATAATGGTACATACTGCGGCGATAATGCCGCTCCACGCGAAGGTCCACAGGAATGGCGCGTTTGCGCATCTGCTCGAAGGCCCATTGCCAGACATGATATTCTTCCAGACAGCGCGGCCGGAATTTTTTGAAACCAACCGCATGATGACCGACCTCGTGCATGAAAATACAGACGCTCACCGGAGACCGCGGACGCGGGGCCGAGATCATGCGGCGGACATCGCCATTGTTGTAATGCAATTCGTACGCCACGCCACTCATGCTCGAACGCCATTTACGAATTGAAATGCCATAATGTGCTTTCATTTCCGCCACTAATTGGTCGTAAAAGCGATGATGTTCACGAAATGGCACCTCCGAGAGCAGGGTGTAAGTTGCCATTTTCCCGCGGTCTGCGGATTTTCGACGCACGGACGGATCAGCAATGCGCGGAGGCTTGGCTTCCGAAATTGGATCTTTAATCGGATCTTTTAGAAACGTGAATAGATCAAGTTGCCTCTCGGCCATTGTTTTATCCTGTTTAGAACGCGCCACCGGATGTATTTTATCGACCAATCCGAATCGATTTCTTAAATGTTTCCAAGCGCAATACTGTCGAAAGACAAATAATCGAACCAGTCGCCAGACAGTACTCATGGTGTCGCGAACATAAATGCACTTTGAGGATGCTCCGCGAGCGCCGATAAGAGCGACGAAAAGGCGATGGGATATTGTTGAATCAGCGGGGCAAGACCGGCCAGGCCGCGCGCTACGAGGGCGGCATAAGCGGTATCGGGCGTTGCAATATCGGTTTTCAACATCAAGCTCATGGCCATGGCGGCGGCGGATGGAACGGCGTTGTCACTGCCACTGGGAACGCGGACAAAAAGTTGCTCGTGGCGGTCGCTGGAGATGTAAAATCTACCGGTCAACGGCTGATAAAAATGATCGGAAATATTTTGTGCGGCTTGCCGGGCCACTTGCACCCATGCGTTGGCATTCTGGGGCGCAAATTGTTTTGCCGCGACCGCAAGATTCCACGCGCCCAAGCCGAAACAGGCCTCATCCTCGAGAAATGCCGGAATATCAGCCTGCCCCAGACGGCTGACGTGCAAGAGCTGGCCTGCGGCATTGCGATGAACAGCAAGAATTGCGGAGGCCGCCCGATCGGCCACCTGGTAATAGCGCGGTTCACTCATCAGCGTGGCCGCCTGCGCTAAAGCCTGAATCATCAGGCCATTCCAGTCGGCGAGAATTTTATCATCGCAATGCGGCCTAATCCGCGCCGACCGAATGGCCAGCAAATGGGCTTTTATATCCCGCAAACGCCGCTGCACCAATTCAGGTATCGTGCCAAACCGCGCCGCGAGTTGGGAAACATCTGCCCTGACGCGGGCGATATTATGGCCTTCCCAATTTCCTTCCGGTGAAAAGTCCCAGTATTCGCAAGCCAATTGTCGATCAGATTGATCTGGAATTGCGGTTAAAATCTCCTGCCAATCCCAAATATAAAATTTTCCCTCTTCGCCTTGGCTGTCCGCATCGAGACTGCTGAAAAACAGGCCATCCGGCGCGGTCATGTCACGGAGCCAGAAATCCAGGGTTTCTCTGGCGATATGCGTGTAATCGGGGCGGTTGAGCAGCGCGCCTGCCCGGGTGTAAATAAGGGCAAGTTGAGCGTTGTCATAGAGCATTTTTTCAAAATGCGGAACCAGCCATTGTTCATCGGTGCTGTAACGAGCAAACCCACCGGCGAGTTGATCATAAATACCGCCCGCTGCCATTTGATCCAGCGTAAGCGTAAGCCAGGAACGAATTTGTGCGGCTGAATCACTGGAGAGAATTGTTGCCGGTGGCATCGATCCTGCCGCCTGCTGTTCCAGCAGGACAATCCATAAAAGCAGTGTCTGGTGCGGCGGAAATTTTGGGGCACCGCGGAAGCCGCCCCAGGTTAAATCCATGCGTTTGTCGCATTCTTCCAGCGCAGCGGCACGCCATCCCGGAAAATCAATGGCCATATCCGTATTGCCGGTCCTATTGAGATGCTCGGTGATACTTTGAGCAATATGGTTGGCCTGCTGGAGCACTTGATCGCGTTTATTGTGCCAGGCCGCGCTGATGGCGGAAAGTACCGAGGGAAAGCCGGGGCGACCATATTGATCTTCGGGCGGAAAATATGTTCCGGCGTAAAAGGCTTTGAGATCGGGCGTAAGCCAAACGCTCATTGGCCAGCCACCGGAGCCGGTGGTTATTTGTGTGGCAAGCATATAGAGTTCATCAAGATCGGGGCGTTCTTCCCGATCGACCTTGATATTAACAAAATGGGCGTTCATGTACTGGGCTATTTGTGAATTTTCAAAGACTTCCCGCTCCATGACGTGGCACCAGTGGCAGGCAGAGTAGCCGATGGAAAGAAATATCGGCACGCCGCGGGTGCGGGATAATTCCAATGCCTCGCTGCACCATGGGTACCAATCCACAGGATTGTACGCATGCTGCAGTAAATACGGACTGCGGGAATCAATGAGACGGTTGGGGCGGCGGGTGGATGCGGTATCGCTCATAGAGCAATATCATACCACGTTGACGCTGCGGCCGATGCGGCGTTTGCGGTTCATCAACTGCCGGCCCTTTTTGGTTTTCATCCTGGCGCGAAAGCCAATTTTACGAACGCGCTTACGATTGCTGACTTTATGCGGATAATGCACGACTCAACTCCAAAGTATCAAAATTGCCGCATCAATGCACTGTTACGAGCACGGATGCGTAGGCCTCGTTTCCGGCGGCATCAACAGCTTTTACCACAATTCGATGCGGTCCGCTGGTCAGCACACCTGTTCTACCGCGGAAAGCTTCCAGCGGAGAGTCAAAGATAGTAGCAGAAGCTGCCGCCGGACGCCAGTTCTTTGAAGAATCTATCTGAATGCTCACCGCCGTGATTGGTGAAAGTTTATCAGACGCCACGCCGGTGACTACGATGTGTCCATCGGCGGTCTGGTGCCATTTCAGACCGGCAATCGCGGGAGCGGTGTTATCCACCAAGATGCGGCTTGATTCTCTAGCTACGCTTTGCGTGGTGGCCGGAGTATTGTCCGGAGCATCAGAAGCAATAACCTTTACTCGATAATAGCCATCCGGAATACCGGTGAGGTGCCAGAGATAATGATGCGCGGAAATATCTTTGGCAATGCGAATCCAGACAGGAATTCCTTTCTGCTGGTATTGCACCGTGTATTGCAGGGTATCACCATCAGGATCATTGGCCTTCCATTTTACCAGCACGGCGTGCACCGGTTTGCTCTGGTATTTGGTTTGCACGCTGCTAAGCACCGGCGGAACGTTGATCTGCTGGTAGCTGATGCGCGTGGAACGGATTACCGGGGATGCCCCCTTGCCACCGCGTTTGAGAACCAGGCGGAATTGCAGAAATCGTGCCGGAGGGCTGGAAATTTTTCGGTAACTGTTGGCCGGCATCAACGATGACCAGCGGCTCCAGAATCTTGCGGAGGTCTTCACATCCCGCACGTTGCCGCTGCGGGTTTGAATATCAACTGCCGCGCCTGCGGGCACTTTGGCGTCAATATGCGCAGCACCCCAATTGGCAGGAAGTTTGGCGTCCAGCACTCTGCTGACATAATTTCCGGTAAGTTGGGTCTTGGATGTGAGCTGGTAGATTTGCCCCTGATTAGCCGTACCGATCAGCAAGCGATTATTGCGTGTTTCCGCGAGACTAAGCAGGTCTGATTGCTTAAGGCGCTCCAGCAAGGTTTCAGTTTGCGTGAAGGGATCATAGGACAGCAGCCGCCCGTGACCACCAAGTCCAAGAATCAGGTGGTGCTTGGCATACAGCATGGACAGCACCATATCTGGCACCTTGAGTAACACACGAACGCGCCCGCTGGAGCTGATCTGATAAACCACATTGCTTTTTACGGCAGGTTCGGTAGAGGCGGAATCATCGCTGTCCGCGGAAGGAAACGGACCGGGTATGCGCGTCGGTTCAGCGGCAGGCTTTGCGGGGGCCGCGTCACCATGCGCTTTTTTACCAGGTTTTCCCTTTTTTCCGGGCATCTGAATGCCGGCCCCAACCGCTACAGGACGACCATTCGGGTGCAGAACCGGAGTAAAGACTCCGCCATCAAGCTTCGCCCGATGCGGTGACGCAGTTGCGGCGAAAATATCCCCATCACCATCCACCGCCAAGGCGGAAATTTCCGCATGGTTGGCGGACATTAAAACATAGGATTTGCCGGTTTTCGGATTTATCCGAATCACGAGCCCCGGCCCATCGGTGCCGGCCAAAATCGAACCATCCTGAGCGATGGCCATGCTGGTGACATTATGCATCCCGGTTTTCAGCAACATCTTTGCTTTTCCAGCGGGGCTGATGCTCCACACCTCGCCGTTGGGGCCGGTTGCAAGAATCATTGAGCCATCTGAAAGCGGCAAAATAGACCAGATATATTTGACGGCGGAATTTTGAAATATTGTTCTCGCGGCGACTTTTCCGCCGGCACCGATGGTTAATTCCACGAGTTCGGCTTTGCTGCCGCACGCGGCCACGAGAAGCTTTCCATTTTTCTCAAACGCCAGCGACAAAATCTGATCCGACGTTTTGGGTGGCGTATACGCCACGACCGGTTTGCCGTTGACGATTCGGTACACTTTACCCCTGGGGCTTGTGCCGAACCAGATTTCTCCATGGGAAGATACGGCAATGGCATTGATAAAATCAAAACCGGTCTTTGGCAGCAATGTTTTCAAGTGCCTGCTTAACGCCAGATCGCCGTAGTTATTAACGACAACCCCGTGAAAGTGACCAGAGGCGTATGCCGCCTCATCGGTAAATTTCCAGCTTTGTGGATGCACCGCAAAGGCGCTGGGCGATCCGGCCAACAGGCCCAGCAGGACAGGGAGCAGAAGTTTTTTTAATCCAAGCTTGGCGTTACGAAACATGAAATCTCCAGTTACTTGCCAGACATCTTCAACTGACTTTGCCCGCAGCGCACCGTTGCCGCGATGGCCAGCGATTGCGCAATTCCGTGATTATCCCGGTGGTGGCCCCATTGGCCCCGGCAGCCCCGGAAATCCGGGTGCCGGTGTAAGTTTTACAAAACGCCGATCAGCGTGGCGGCTTACTTTGATTGTAAACTGTTGCCCCCCCTGCTCGACAATTGCGCCGGCTGGGACAACTTCCCGCACTGAATTAAACAGCGGATACAAATTGGCCGGCGGATTCTCCGCCATGATCGCGACACGGCTTAACGGCAGATTGGGCATGGCGAGCTGTTGCTGATCCACACCGTGCATATTCAGCACCAGGCGGGCGTATATGTCATTATCCCGATAAGCCGTGAGATGTTTAATATCGGCGATTAAATCATCAATACTTCCGGGCGAAAAACGCTGCGGAAAATAAGTCATTTCCTGTTGAATAACGGAATTGGAAGACCCTACAACCAAATTGTAATTCCCATCCGGGGTGTTGGCGGGAACCGGTATGTGAAGATAGACATAATGTTCCGGCCTGCGGAACGGCTTGACTGTCACGCGTACACGAATCACGCCGCCGGGTGGCACGGTCATCCGCCTCACAACTGCCGAGGTGATGACCGCAGCGCGACTCGCCGGTCTGGCGGAAATATGCAAATTCACACCCTTGAGTTTCAAATCTTTGAATGGATTATTCATCAGTAAAGCCGCGGGCATCAATACATTATTGGGATCAAAAAAGCCGGTGGTGTAATAATCGTTCACCGGCAGATCGGCCCCGGCGAAATGAATATGTCCGGTGATATGCACGGTGTAATTACCGGTTTTCGCCACCACTTTTCGTTTGGCGGTCATCGTGCCAACCAGAGCGGCACCCAACGACTGCATACTGGTGCGCGGATCGAGAAACAAATTATAGTGAAAGGTCTTTTGCCATGATGGATTGTGATATTCAATGGTCATTGTGACCGGCGCGAACGGGGCCGACATGCCAAGTTGGCCCACAATCCCCGTCGCCTGATCCATGATCAGGCGTCCCTGCCGGGTAAAGCTTGTACCAAGTTTAAAGGATGCTTCTACATCCGGGAGAATGGTGTAAATGTAGGCACCGGCGATGGGCAATGTGGATCGACCTTGCGCGAAGAAGCGGTGGCCAAAGGCATAGACTTGTCCATTTACCACATCCGTTACGGTGCCAATGGCGGACATGTCCATGTCGCCATTGAGCAGGGGCACCGCGATGGCGGCACCGGGACGCAAATCCATTGCTGCGGCGGGCGTCATGGCCAAGCCCCCTAACTGCCCTTTGCCACCGTTGCCCGCAGCACCCGCCGCCAGCGGAACCATGCCGGTGCCCCCAAAGGCGCTTCGCAAATAACGTACAACACTGCCCGATCCACCGCCAACCATCAGAGGTGAAGATAGAGGTTGCAATTTAATGGCGGCTTGTGTCGCCAATCGCAACATCGAACGTTTTTTAACAGTCCTGCTGCCATAAAGATGTTGAACGATTGCCGACCAACCGAGGAGTTCGTGCGTCTCGGCGGACTGTTCCATCCACGTTATTGAACCTCCACCGCCCTGCCACGCCATTTTTTTATTGGCCTTGGGCAGTGGAATTTGCAGCATCTGCCGAATCGGCTGCACACCGCCGATGGGGTCTTTGGAATAGTGCCAACCATAGGCAATCGCTCCGATGAGTTTGCCATCGATGTAGACCGGCGATCCGCTCATTCCCTCAATAATGCCGGAGTGTCGCAAACCCAACCCCCAGCAACGAACGAGAATCACGTTCATATCCGGGCCGAAGGCTTTAACCACGTCAATAATTTTGACATGAAATTTCTGAATGTCCGCCCCGTGCATCACGGTCAGGCCATATCCCACCATGCCGGGCCTGAGTTGATTTTCAAACATACATCCCGGCGGTGGCTTGCCCAGCGATTCAAAGGAATCTGCCGTGGCCATGCGGCTAACGCCCGTAGCCATCAGAGCCAGCGCCGCGAGAAAACCAATCATTTTTTTAATCATCAACACACCGCAACTGTTCCGTACCTGCACAAACTGTAACGCTATTTTCTTCCGCCGACAACACCAAGTCCGGCTTACCCATTGAGTCAAGCCGTGATTCCCAATCGACATTTTACCCTACGCTCAACGCCCCGGCACTGTTCGCGATCGAGAATTCTTTCGGGATACGGAAAAGAATCGACGATTTTGATTGCCCTTGGGCCGCATGACATGGCGCAGTTGCACCGGCTTTCGGGTTACTTGCCAAGCCGTTCCATCATGGGTGCAGGGTACCGCAGGCCGGCGGTTGAACCTTTGGGGGCGGCAGCGTTGATGCGGCTGATATCATTGGCGGCAAGTGTAACGTTCAAGGCACCAAGATTTTCATGCAGATATTTGCTTCGGCGGGTTCCGGGAATCGGGATAATATCGCTTCCGCGGGAAAGCACCCACGCCAGAGCGAGTTGGCCGGGCGTGCAGTTTTTTTCCCGCGCAAGGTCATTAACGCGTTTAACGATCTCCAGGTTTTTCTGAAAATTCTCGCCTTGAAAGCGCGGGTGATTTCGCCGGTTGTCATTGGCCGCCAGATCTTCGGGCTTTTTTATCTGGCCGGTTAAAAATCCGCGGCCCAAGGGGCTGTATGCGATAAAGGCGATTCCCAGTTCTCGGCACACATCCAGTACGCCATCTTCCGGATCGCGCGTCCAGAGGGAATACTCGCTTTGCAGGGCGGAGATTTTATGAACTTTCGCAGCCCGGCGAATGGTTTCGCCACCCGCTTCGGATAAGCCAAGATATTTTACCTTGCCGGCTTGCACCAATTCCGCCATGGCTCCAAGCGTATCTTCAATGGGTGTACCGGTGTCCACGCGGTGCTGGTAATACAGATCGATGTGATCCACTCCGAGTCGCCGCAGGCTGGCATCACAAGCTTGCTTGACATATTCCGGCGTACCGCAGACACGGAGAAATTCCCCCTTAGGCCCGCGCACGTTGCCAAATTTGGTGGCCAGAAAAACCTTCGTTCTTCGATCTTTTATCGCGTTGCCAACGAGCGTTTCATTGTGCCCCACTCCGTACATATCAGCGGTATCCAGAAAGTTGCCGCCCGCCGCCAGATATTCATGAATCACACTGATCGATTGAGCATCATCCGCCGGGCCATAAAATTCGCTCATGCCCATACAACCCAACCCGATTGCTGAAACGTGCGGACCATTTTTTCCCAAAGATCGCGTTTGCATGAATAACTCCTTATTCGTTCACAAAAAGCATCCTATGCACTTGGATACCCATGTGGCAAGTATATAGACGGACCGCAACCAGGAAAAAAAAGGGCGCAAACGGCCTGCGAAAATTTTACGAGAAGAGCATGATGGAAATCACGGCGGAAACGACGGCGGTAATACAGCCTGGCAACCAGTCGCCAAGCGGCTTACCCCGGCTGGTGAAATAGAGCAGAAATGCCGTATTGGCCAAGGCGACAACGGTAACCGCCAGAGTTAAAAATGCAGCGGAGGCAATCGGTACTGTCCACCGGTGAGCCAGCACAAAAGTTTCGGATCGCCAGGAAGGTGGCCAAGTGGGCCAAGATGTTTTCGAGGCCCGTACGGGGCGAGCGGCTGCCGCCGCAGAGCAGATGAATTTGGAGCAGGTGAACAGGTGAGCAAATAAGGCTGGCCCGAGTGCAACTTGTCCTAGATGTCCAAGTTAGGGAAGCAAGGTG
>JAJZVR010000087.1 GCA_021847065.1 Planctomycetota bacterium
TACAAAAAAATACTAAAGTTCGCCATTTGCATAACTGCCGCTGTGCCGATGGCCCGTTTCCGGCCAACCAACCCTAATTTGTAGGCGTGACAGAGCACTAATGCAATTGCTGCCGAGACAAAGGGGCATCTCAAGGAACATAATCACAGCTTCCGCGTGGGCACACAAATTACTCGAAGGTGATTTATTTGCTGTTTGGGTTTCCCAATGGGCATCCCCATCTGCACGACGATGGGCCGTCCAACATATCGCAGGCCGCCGAAAGTCAGCCAGCGGGCGAATTTTCCGGGGCTTCTGAGTGTGCAGCCCGCGGGGCTGGTGGTGTATTGAAAGGGCTTGTCTGTAAAGGGATCATGTGGAATCGTCGGCAGGTACTGTGGCGCAAGCTCCGCGAGACGATTGGGGAATGTGCCGTGAATTTTCAAATACGCCGCCAGAGCAAATGAAAGACGATCCATGCGGGACAAGGCAATGTCGCCGGCCTGATCGGAGATCAGCCCTTCATCGGATCGCATCTGAATTGCCATAAATGCGGTCACAGCGTTTGCTGATTTCCCTTGCCACAGCGACTTATCCCTACGGAAACCGCTAATTTGCGCAATTAATGACCGGGCCTTGAAGGTGGCCGTGAGTCGGTCCTGAAATTTGTTTACCTTAACCATGGCACGTGCATACGGTGCGCGCGACCACCGTGTTTCCCAAGCCAGGATCGGCAGGCCTGCGGTATTATTGGTAAGCGCCCCAATTTCAAACGCGGACAGCAGCATCCATCGCTCTGAGGTGTCAATATCTGCGGCAATTGGGATCTGTTTCGGAAGTGTTTCCAGGCGGCGTAAATAAGCGTTATCCTGGCGGGCAGTGAGTTTGCCAGAATCAGCCAAGGCTATGTCGGCATGCGATGACATTTGGTCCGCGGATGACGCGACCATTGTGGTCAATAACAGATGTTGCTGGGATAGTAATGCCTCACACTGATGAGCCGCCAGCAGGTACGATTCACAGGATTTAATGTTTCCGCGATGCAACTCCAACATAGCCCGAACGGTCAACGCGCTGATGGCCGATTTGGTGAACTCCCACGGATTGTTTGGCCCCGTCCCGGACGCCTCCATTCCGGATGTTGCGTATGCCAGTGGCGTAAGCGTAGACGCCGCAATAATGGGCACAAAAAATCGCGGACGGCGAGTTGCCGCTTCGGCCACACCAATCGCTCCCTGGTTGGCATGTACCCATGCCGCCACCCACGGATTGGCACGGGCCGACCACGGGCGCGTATAGCACTTGGAAGGAATAAAAAGCGGCGCATCGGGTGGTGGCCCGCCGGCATGGACAACGCCCGCAATGGCAGTTGGATCCGCGTGTTTCCGGAAATTCTGGTAGCTAACAAAGCGTGGCCCCGTTAAATACTTGGTCGAAATTCCCAATGCCTGACGCAGCCGATGCCCCCAATTTGGATCGCGTACAAATAGCATCTTGCCAGCTACCGTTTTGAAATAGCCACCCCGAAATGACATGGGGCGAAACAAAATTAGCAGCGGCACAGCCGCATTATTTTGCGGCGTAACGCCCTTGCCAAATCTCTGATTAAACGCCGCCACGTAATCCACCAATCCATTTTTATTTAGCGGCCCGGTAAGGCGTGTGGTGGTGTAACCGATGGGAATTGGAGATTTACCGGTGGTACCATTTGCCTTAGCGGCTTGGTCGTGCAGAGCCATTGGCGTAACTGCCGCCACACCGACAGCCAGCGCGACTGCTGCTGCGCCGGCGATGACCGGGATATGGGCGGTGTGAAACGCGATGCTGCGTGTGGCATGGGCCGCGGTCACGCTTACCGGTGCTTTGCCACTAACACCTTGCAGCACTTTTGCCAGTAATCCATTTGGTGCCGTTCCCGCGCCGCTGGAAAGTAACGCGGCCAATGCGGTGCTGTCCATGGCGATATTTTTATGAGCCATGATCCCGCGCAATTTTATCTCCGCCCGGGTGATACGCTTTTCCGCCGCGGCCTCGGAAATGTCAAATGCTTGAGCCATCTGCCGGGCGGATTGGTTCTGGAAATACCGTGCCACGAGTGTATCCCGATCACGGCTGGGAAGCCTTTGCATGGCGGCATCCAGTGCCAGAAGCAGGTCAGAATTTTCTGGAACTTCCAGATTGCTGCCTGAGCCATGCACTGCTTCACTTCGCATTGCCGCCGCCTTTCGTTCATGATTTTCCCGTCGCTGTTGTACCTTTCGTAAATCATTGCAGGCGTAGCGGGTTGCTCGCGCTAGCCAGCCGCCGATTGGTTGGGCATTGGAAATCAGGCGTTCACGTTTCTGCCACAGGGCCATGAAAACGGCTTGTACCGCGTCGTCGGCCAAGTTGGTGTCTGCCAGTTGCCGCCGGGCAGCGCAATACACCCATCCAATATGCTCTTGGACGACAGCAGAAAATGGGCCTTCGGTGGCGCAGTCACTGGCCTGATCGCATGGCTTTTCGGTCGTGTTCATAGTTGGCATATCCTCCGGCGGGGCAATCCAAATAATCGCCCGTATATATGATAACGGACAGTGCCGGGATTTCCGGACATATAATTTTAACATCGAGGCATTTTTCGCCAATGTCGGTATGACCTGTTTGGCAATAATGGTATCGCGGGAAAGTTAAACCATCTGCTTGGTGCTGCCTAAGTGTGTCTGCGTCTTCAGCCAGTGCAGCCATGGTGTGGCCTGATTGCGCGCGACGGAAATTTCCAGAAGCGGGGCGGTGCGATTGAGGTGCGCTACATCCTGTCGGAAATGTTCAAGGTCAAATGGGATGTAGGGCAAAAGGTCGATTTTGTTGAGAATCAGCAGATCAGCCGATACGACAAGGTTGGGATGCTTCGCCGCTTTGTCATCGCCTTCGCTGACGCTGAACATACCGATTTTGCAATGCTGGCCGAGATTAAAGGACACCGGGCAGATGAGATTGCCGACGTTTTCAATAATCAGCAAATCCAGATCGGCGAGTTTAAGTTTATCCATGGCATGGCGTACCTGATTGGCATCAAGGTGGCATCCGCTGCCGGTGTTCACCTGCACGATATGCTCCGAGTGTTTGGCCAGACGATCGCCATCCCGGCAGGTTGCCGGATCGCCGACAATCACGCCGATGTTCATAACACCTTTGAGTTGCCGGAGCGTAAGCTCCAGAAGAGCGGTTTTTCCGGCACCGGGAGCGCCGATTAAATCCACGACAAACACGCCGGCGCGTTGAAATACCTCTCGATTCTGCAAAGCCATTTCATCGTTGAGTTTGAGAACATTTTCAACGATGGGAACTTTGGTGCTCATGATCAACTCCGGTTTTAAAAGTCCTTTGGCGGCCATCGCCAGATTTCGCGGTTTTTTTCCTGCGATGCATTGCAGTCGAATCAACATCAATGGAATCCAATTGGAATTCATCGCCGCCCAAAATATCAACGTGCGTGCCTCCGCAAACGCAAGGCTCATCAACGGTAACGGGTTCCCAGCATCGCCCGCACGCCACACACCGCAAGCGCCATGGCGGGCTTACAATGCGCAACCGTGATCCGGACCAGCCGGAATCGGCACTGGCGATATTCCATGCCATCTCCATGGCCTCCGGCACTACGCCGTGCATCGGCCCGATGCGTACGGTGGCCCGAATCAGTCGCTGATGGGCTGGGAGGTGCCGACGGATTAATGCAATTAAAGATTCCGCAATTGAAACTTCATGCATGATTCAACTCCAGAAAGAATCCATCTCGTTTTCGGTCTTTCTCCAACCCTGAAGTATCCGAATATAATTGCCGCGCTCGAATAATTCCGGTTCCGGCGACCGCGCCATGCTCATGGAACCTTTCATTTGCTTCACGGAGGTATATTCATTGGCCCGCATCCATTCGGCCAAGGCGTCGCGCAACACCTTAAGATGGTCGGGGCCATATTCCAGAAGCGCTGAAACAATTTGTACGGCATCGGCTCCAACCATTAAACATTTTACAGCGTCGCGGGCATTCTGAACGCCGCCGGTAATCGCCAATTGGCAATCCACCTGTCCGCTGATTGCCGCCGTCCATCGCAGGCGTGGCAGGAGTTCATCGGAGGTGGAGAGCTTGAGTTCCCGTTTTACCGTGAGGTTTTCAATATCAATGTCGGCTTGATAAAAGCGGTTGAAGATTACCACGCTTCCCGCACCGGATTTGGCGGCTTGGGCAACAAAATGCACCGGCGAGGTATAAAATGGTGAAAGTTTCACAGCCAAGGGCAGTTGGACCGCTTTTCGCACGTCCTGGATTATCGCCACGGATTCGCGTTCAATATCCGTAGAATCACGAAACGCTGAAAGTGCTAAATCGTAAAGATTCAACTCTATGCCGTCGGCTCCGGCTTCCTCAAGCAACTTGGCGTAAGAGGTCCAGCCGCCGAGCGTGCGTCCGTTTAGTGAGGCAATGACCGGCACACGCACAGCCGCTTTTATTTTCTGCAACTGCTTGAGATAGGCATCAGGTCCCAGACGGAAATTGTATGGCGTGGCAAGATAGCTCGACGCTTCGCCGGAACTGTCCTGTCCCTGCGTAATGGTCCAATCGACATACATCTGCTCTTTTACCAATTGCTCTTCAAATATCGAGTGCATGATGATCATCGGGGCACCGGCATCTTCCAGACGGCGAACGGTATCCATATCGCCCACCATTGGAGATGCTCCGGGTATAAGCGGATGTGGAAGATCAAATCCCATATAACTGGTGGACAAATCCATAAACTTATTCTCCTTTTGCCACGTCGGTGGCTTGACTGGTTTGGGCCGGAGCCTGGATTTCCGGAAAAGCAAAGCTCGCAAGCTGGCTGTATAGTGCCAGTCGTTCGGCGGTGTTGCGTACAGATGCTTCCGAAAGCATGCGGAATCTTTCAGGATTCATTTTTTCAATCATGGAAAACCGCGTCTCATTGCGGAGGTAATCGCGCACATTGGCCTTTTGGCTTGGTGAATCAATCTGCAGCGGAGGTTTGCCCTGTGCGATAAGCCGGGGGTCATAATGATATAGCGGCCACACGCCGCTATCCACGGCTAATTTCTGCTGACTGATGCCGAATTTGAGATCATACCCATGCGCAATGCAGTGACTGTAAGCAATGATCAGGGAGGGGCCGGGGTAGCTTGCAGCTTCGCTGAAGACCCGAACGGTGTGATTGTCATTGGCCCCAAAGGCGATGCTGGCCACATACGCATGGCGATAACTCATCGCCATAAGACCGAGGTCTTTTTTCTGCGTGGCTTTGCCGGCGGCGGCAAATTTGGCCACGGCGCCAATGGGTGTGCTCTTGGAACTTTGGCCACCGGTATTGGAATACACTTCCGTATCGAGTACCAAAATATTGACATCAAAAGGAAGGCTCAAAACATGATCCAATCCGCCAAAATCGATGTCATACGCCCAGCCATCACCGCCGACGATCCAAACGCTCTTACGCACGAGATAATCCGCGATTTGGGTCAGCACCGTAGCCTGCGGTTCCTTGCTATTCTGGAGGAATTTGCGTAATTCCACCACACGTTGCCGCTGATCGGCAATTCCCTTTTCTGACGTTTGATCCGCTTGGAGGATGGCGGAGGTTAAGGTATCGCCGATATGGCCTGAAAGTTCCTGCACCAGGCGCTGCGCCTGCCGGATATGTTGCTCCACGCCCAGTCGCATACCCATTCCGAATTCGGCATTATCTTCAAACAGGGAATTATTCCACGTCGGACCACGGCCATCGCGGTTGGTGGTATAAGGCGTGGTGGGAAGATTGCCGCCATAGATTGAGGAACAACCTGTAGCGTTGGCAATAATCAACCGATCTCCGAATAATTGGGTCAGCAGTTTAAGGTAGGGCGTTTCACCGCAACCGGCGCAGGCTCCGCTGTATTCAAACAGCGGTAAAAGGAACTGACTGGTTTTCACATCCAGTCGGGCAATACGTGTGCGATCCAGCTCGGGGATATTAAGAAAGAAGTTGAAGTTGTCGCGTTCACGGTCACGAATGGTCAACTGCGGTATCATGTTAATGGCTTTGTGCTTGGGGTTGGCTTTATCTTTGGCCGGGCAAACTTCCACACACAGCCCGCATCCGGTGCAGTCTTCCGGTGCCACCTGCAGCGTATAGGACATGCCCTTAAAGTCGGGAGCTTTGTAGGGCATGTGTTTAAACGAAGCCGGCGCATCGGCCAGATCGCCCGCAGCATAAATTTTCGCCCGGATGGCCGCGTGCGGACAAACAAAGGCGCATTTGTTGCATTGGATGCAGAATTGCTGATCCCATTCGGGAATTTCCACCGCGATGTTGCGTTTTTCCCACTTGGTTGTGCCGGTTGGCCAGGTGCCGTCCACGGGAAAAGCGCTGACCGGCAATAAATCACCCTTTCCAGCCATCATGACCGCTTGCACCCGGCGGGTGAATTCCGGCATGGCCGTCTGGGCAAAGCTTGCCTGTCGGATACTGGAAGTGGCGCCGGCGGGAACGGTTATTTCATGCAAATTGGCCAATGTCTGGTCGACCGCATCATAATTACGACGAACAACTTCTTCTCCGCGCTTTTCATAGGTCTTTTTAATTGCCTTTTTTATGGCGGTTATAGCCGCATCGCGCGGTAATACCCCGGATATGGCAAAAAAGGCTGTCTGCATAATTGTATTGATCCGCCGGCCCATTCCGGTGTTTCGGGCCACCGTGTTGGCATCTATAGCGAAGAGCCGCAGATGCTTGGCGATAATGGTCTGCTGAATTTCCACCGGCAGATGGTCCCATAGCTTCTGAGGTTCTAACGGGGCATTAAGCAGAAACACAGAACCTGGGGCAGCCATTTCCAAGATGTCCATGCGTTCCAGAAATTCAAACTGATGGCATGCGATAAAGTTGGCCCGGCGAACCAGATAAGGCGCACGGATCGGCTCTTTGCCGAATCGCAAATGCGAGATGGTCATGGCACCTGATTTTTTTGAATCGTATACAAAATATCCCTGGGCATGTAAATCGGTCTGATCCCCGATAATTTTAATGGAGTTTTTATTGGCGCCCACGGTGCCGTCCGCCCCCAACCCGTAAAACATCGCTTGAACCACATCTCCCATGGGTAGATCAAAACTCTCATCAACCGTTAACGACAGGCGTGTAACGTCGTCATTGATACCCACAGTAAAGCGGGGCTTGGGATCGGATTTATTCAACTCGTCAAATACCGCTTTGACCATCGCGGGCGTAAATTCCTTGCTTGATAAGCCATAACGCCCGCCAATGACCATCGGCATATCACCCATGGGTAAGGCATTGGTCATCATTGCCTGCGCCAGGGAGGTTACGACATCCTGATAAAGCGGTTCCCCGGCAGATCCCGGTTCCTTGGTGCGATCCATCACCGCAATTTTGCGGGCAGTTGCGGGAATGCAATGAAGCAGCATATAAGCAGAAAAGGGGCGATACATCCGCACAATCACGCAGCCGACCCGTTCCCCGTTTGCAGCGAGATGCCGGACGGTTTCACTGGTGGTTTCCGCGCCGGAACCCATAATAATCATCACCCGTGTGGCCTGTGGATGGCCCCGATATTCATAGGGGTGATAAAACCTCCCAGTAAGTTCGCCGAAGCGCCGCATTTCCTCGATGACCGTTTCCGGCAGCGCGTCATAAAATGGATTGGCGGCTTCACGGGCCTGAAAAAAGGTGTCGGGATTTTGGGCTGTTCCGCGCAGTACCGGTGCGTCGGGTGTTAACGCCCGTCTGCGGTGGGCGGCAATGAGATGCTGGGGAATCAGCGTGCGGAGTTGATCATCCGTGAGAATATCAACGCCATTAAGCTCATGAGACGTGCGAAATCCGTCAAAGAAATGGATAAATGGAATTCTGCTGCGTAAGCTGGCGGCTAAAGCGATAGCCGCCTGATCGTGGGCTTCCTGCACATTCATGGAAGCCAGCATGGCGAAGCCGGTTTGTCGGCACGCCATCACATCGGAATGATCCCCGAAAATCGATAATGCATGGGTGGCCAGAGAACGGGCGGCCACTTGAATGACAAAACTGGTAAGCTCACCGGCGATTTTATACAGGTTAGGAATCATCAGCAGCAACCCCTGCGAGGATGTTGCGGTGGTGCAAAGTGATCCAGCCTGCAGGGCACCATGAACAGCGCCGATGGCACCGCCTTCACTTTGCATTTCCACGATCCGCGGTACATCGCCCCAGATATTGGTTTGTCCGCGCGATGCCCAGTCATCAAACAATTCCCCCATCGGACTAGCCGGTGTGATGGGATAAATAACCGCGGTTTCGCTGGTGCGGTAAGCCACACTGGCCGCCGCCTCATTGCCGTCAATTGTTATATGCTGTGTGGTATTCATAAAAAATCCTTTCAATTTCCGTAATTAATCATGACGGCAGATTCTGAATCCGCAAGGAGCTTCGGCAGAAATCCTGGCTCGCGTGCCCATCGGGACAGGCACTTCAGTAAGTGTATCGCCAGGTGATCCACCGCGGTGGCCACTGTTGGCGTGAGTTGATCGCTGATCTCAATGGATTGGCATCCGATCGCCGCCACCCATGCGCCGGGGCATGCGCCCAATGCGTGTTGTGTGATTGCCAGCAAGGCTCCGGGTGTGAAATGGTGGCCCATAACCATGTTGGATTCTTCCGGATGGGCCGGACTGATGGTCATGTGCCCCGGAGGAAGCGCCATGGTGGCATCCACAAAAATAACGCGATGGGCCTGCGCGATGTCCGTTGCCAGCTCCGGCGTTAATTGCGCGCACGAAATCAATCGCACGGATGGGTCGCAATACGTTGGCAGAAGAGTGGAGAGTTTTTCGATGACGGCCGGTCCGGCCCCATCATCGGCCCGTAAGGAATTGCCATAGCCAATAAACAGTGTTTCAAGCGCGACAACGGCAGAATCAGTTTCTTTGCAACACATCGCACACCTCGCCATCTGAAGCACAAAGCTCAATGCGCAATGGCATTTGCCCCAGTGCGTGCGTCGAGCAACTCAGGCAGGGATCAAAGCAGCGAATGACTGCCTCCACGCGGTTGAGCATGCCTTCCTGCAACTTGTTGCCATCGACAAATCTCTCGGCGACCTGCCGCACACCAAGATTCATCGCCAGGTTATTGTGACCGGTGGCGATGATCAGGTTGGCCCATCGGATCAAACCGTTTTCGTCAATTTTATAATGGTGAATCAGTGTGCCGCGTGGAGCCTCGGAAATACCAACGCCCTCGAGCCGGTTGGGTCTGGCGCGCGAACGGATATGGGTGTTGAGAATATCCGGATATTGCAGCAGGCGCTGAATCATTTCTATGCCGTAAAGAATTTCAATGAGCCGCGCCCAGTGATAATGGAAACTGCTCTGCGGGGCCCGGCCAAGGCGCGTGCGAAAGACGCCTAATTCCATATCCGCGCGGACGGTGCCGCACCGTTCGGCCACGATCAGACGTGCCAGCGGGCCAACACGGTAAATTCCAGCGGGGTAGCCATGGGGTTTAAAATATGGGAATTTGAGATAAGAATAATTCTCAACGGCTTCGCTGATAAGCGATCCGTAATGGCTGTGATTGCTTGGGCTAAGTTCCGCCACCGGTGTGGCATTGTGATCCACAAATTTCATGGCTCCGTCATAATGCTCCAAGAGGCCATCGGGCGTTACCAGTCCGGCAAAAAGCGTTGGAAAATTGGCGAACGCATCAACTTCCGCCGGGTAGCGATCTTCCACCTGATGAAAATAATCCAGTGCTCGATCAACACGGGCGATGGCTTCGGGAATCTGCTTGAGAATCGTGTCGCGCGTTTCTTCCGTTAATGGCGCATTGACCCCGCCGGGCACAACCCATGCGGGGTGAATTTTCTTTCCGCCCAGCAACGCGATAACATCCTGTCCGAATTTACGCAGCAGAATGCCATCCCTCGCAAAATCCGGATGTTCACGAATCAGCCCGAAAATATTGCGGCGCATCGGATCGCCGTCCATACCGAAAAGCAGATCGGGGCTGGAGAGGTGAAAAAATGAGAGCGCGTGGCTTTGTACCATCTGGGCCAAATTCATGATGCGACGAAGTTTGTCCGCGGTGGGTGGAATTTGTACGGCCAGAATATCATCGCAGGCCTTGGCCGCCGCCATCAGATGGCTTACGGGACAGATTCCGCAGATACGAGCCATAATGCCCGGCATCTCGGTCAATGGCCGGCCTTCCACAAATTTTTCAAAGCCGCGGAATTGGGTCACATGAAATTGCGCATCGCGGACTTTGCCGGCATCATCCAGATGAATGGTTATTTTGGCATGTCCCTCGATGCGGGTAACGCCGTCAATGGTAATGGTTCGAGTCATGATAAAATCCTCTTTTCAAGGCCTGTTCGTCAGGCCGCGGTTTATTTTCCAAAGCGCGAGACGCTCATGGCGTTGGGCACGCGTCCGGCCAGTAATTCTGTCAGCACAAACCAGATCGCATCCGCGGGTGGCGGGCAGCCCGGCAGATAAAGATCAACTTTGATCACCTCATGCAGCGGCGTGGCATGGGGCCGCAGAGGCGGCACGACAACCAGCGGAAGCAATGCTTTGCGTTCCTCGGGCGTGGGTGGTTCCTGGGCATTTTCCACGTAAGCGCGGTCAAACAAATCCGAGCGGTCCCAATAGTTCCGCATGGCTGGAACATTGCCGGTAACGGCGCAATCGCCGAGAGCTATGACATATTTGCTATGGGCACGGATGATTTTGGCCTTATGCAAATCTTCTTCACTGCTGACGGCACCTTCCACGAGCGTTAAATCCACGCTGGAGGGGAATTCTTTCGGGTCTACCACCGGCGAATGTAAAATGTCCACCAGTCCGGCGAGGGTAATAAGCCGTTCATCAAGGTCCATGAGGCTCATGTGACACCCCGAGCAGCCATCAAGCCACACGGTCGCCACGGTTGGTCTGGTTGTTGTACTGGTCATGATTTAGCCTCCCGCATTAAAGTCAGATAAGGTAAAAAATCGGTCTTTTTGGTCATTTCGCCCACGGCGGTGCCACGCTGGGTTAATGCGCCCGTGGGACATACATTGACGCACTTGCCGCATCCGGTGCACGTCTGGCTTTCACCCCAAGGCTGATCCAGATCATGGATAATTGCGGCCAGCACGCCCCGACCCTTCACATCTTTGGTATGAGCGCCTTCAATTTCTCCGCACACGCGCACGCACCGCACACATAAAATGCACCGGTTTTGATCCAGACGCATGTAGTCGTGGGAATTATCCACCTCCAGTCGCGGGAAGCGATAAGGGAATCGCACGTGATCAATTTCCAGTTTTACGGCCATATTTTGCAATTCGCAATGCCCATTGCTTACGCATACCGAGCACACGTGATTACGTTCCGCAAAGAGCATTTCCACAATCATCTTCCGATACTCTTTCAGGCGCGGCGACGTGGTGCTTACGGCCATGCCTTCGGCACAGGTTGTGGCACAGGCGGCATGAAGTTTTGGCGATCCGGCGATTTCCACCATGCACAAGCGGCAGCCTCCCCATACCGTCAGGCCTTCAAGGAAACAGAGCGTCGGAATATCAATATTATTCTCGCGTGCCACTTGAAGGATCGTTTCACCGCTTCGGCAACTTATATCTTTGCCGTCGATTTGCAGCGTGATGGATTCAGCGGTTAATGTAACCGACGTCATGGGAGCACCTCCAGTTCAATATGTTCACCCGTGGCGGCATGGCTTTGATCTCCATGCGCGGCCTGAGCCTGTTTGACAAGGTCCAGATATTCATGTTCAAAATAACGCAGCGTGCTAAGCACCGGATTGGGCGAGGATTGGCCCAGTCCGCACAGGCTGGTCTGCTTAACCATGTCGCACAAATCCTTCAGCAGTTGCAGGTCCTCCGGCGTGCCGCGTTTTTCACATATTCGATCCAGCAATTCGTGCATTTCATACGTGCCCACGCGGCACGGCACGCACTTGCCGCAGCTTTCAGTCATGCAGAATTCCATGAAGAATCGCGCCACGTCCACCATGTTGCTGGTTTCATCCATGATGATCATGCCGCCGGATCCCATGATGGAACCCGCTTTGGCCAGTGATTCATAATCCACGGTAATATCCAAAAGTTCCGCGGGGATACATCCGCCCGATGGGCCGCCGGTCTGCACCGCTTTGAATTCTTTTCCGTCCGGAACGCCACCGGCAATGTCGTAAATGATGTCCCTTAGCGGCATGCCCAGGGGGACTTCAATCAGGCCGGTATTTTTGATTTTTCCGGTCAGAGCGAAAATTTTTGTACCTTTGCTCTTTTCCGTTCCGATCTGCGCAAACCATGCCGCCCCTTTGTTAATAATCGGAGCGACGTTGGCATACGTCTCGACATTGTTGATCAGGGTGGGGCACCCAAAAAGCCCATAATTGGCCGGATAAGGCGGGCGCGGACGCGGCACGCCACGCTTGCCTTCCACACTGGCGATTAATGCTGTTTCCTCGCCGCATACAAATGCACCGGCGCCGAGTCGCAATTCAACATTAAAGCTGAACTTGGTTCCAAAAATATTATGGCCGATCAATTCATGCCGCCGGGCCAGATTGATGGCTTTGGTCAGGCGTTTGACCGCCAGAGGATACTCCGCCCGGACATAAATAACGCCGTTTTCAGCACCCACCGCATACGCGGCAATAGCCATTCCTTCCAGCACCCGATGCGGATCACCTTCCATGACGCTGCGGTCCATGAACGCGCCCGGATCGCCTTCATCACCATTACAGATTACATATTTTGTGCTGCCACCCGCTTTGGAAACCGTGGCCCATTTGAGTCCGGTTGGAAAGCCCGCACCGCCGCGTCCACGCAGGCCGGAATCAGAAATTTCCTGTATGACCTGTTGTGGAGTCATGGTAGTAAGAACTTTCAGCAACGCCTGATAGGCACCATGGGCGATGCAATCGATCAGACTTTCCGGATCAACGTTTCCGGAATTTTCCCGCACGACCAGCTTTTGTCGGGTGAAGAACGGCTGCTGCAGATCACAAAGCAACTCTGCGACGGGCTGTGTTGAAAGCCCTTCCACAATGGCCGAGGCATTTTCCGGCCTGGCAAATTGATACATCGCCGCATCCGCTTTCACCAGCGGCCCGTTACAGCATAGCCCCATGCAGCCAACCCCTTTGACGTGGACTTTATCCGTCATGCCCCGGCTTTTGACTTCATCGCCGAGAGTTTTCAACAGCGTATCGCTTTGCAGGCTCATACATCCTGATTCCGTGCAGACACGGATTTCATGCTTGAACGCGGCTGAATCCGCGCGGGCCTTTTCCATCATGCTTACTAATTCTTCGGGTTTCATGATTACTGCTTCCTTTCCAAAGTTTCATCCAAGGCCGTCAGAAGTTCCGCCGGAGAACGTTTTCCAAGAACTTTTCCGTCAACGACAGCGGTCGGGGCCAGGCCGCACGCGCCAATACACCGCGCCACCAGCAGAGAAAGCTGGCCATCTTTGGTGGTTTGTCCTTCCGCAATGGCATAATGCTGTTGCACCTCATCGAGGAGTTGCCGGCCGCCTTTGATGTAACAGGCTGTTCCCATACACACGACGCAAACATGTTTTCCCTGCGGTTTAAGCGTGAAAAAATGATAAAATGTCGCTACTCCGTATACTTTGGACAGTGGTACTTTTAGTGCAGCGGCCACCCAGCGCATGGATGGAATATCAAGAAAGCCGAACGTTTGCTGCACGCTGTGCAGGCTTTCAATCAGAGCGTCGGGTTGAAAATCATTGCGCCGCATGGTGGTCTCAA